>JAGRAE010000001.1 GCA_020435005.1 Bdellovibrionales bacterium | reverse complement strand
CCAACTAAAGCATTGGCTAAACCGTGATGTAAACCGCATTCTGAAGAAAGGGGGTGGGCTAGTGAATGAATCATACCTAGGCCTTTTTGAAAAGCAGTAGCACCCATGAGAGCCGCCATCATCATTTTTCCTCTGGCGACAATATCATGGCCATTAGTTGCTACAAGTGGCAAGTTTTCAATAACTAATCTCATAGACTCCAAAGCTATACCATCTGCTAAGGGGTGGAAGCCTGGAGCTAAATAAGCTTCTAAAGAGTGAGTAAAAGCATCAATACCAGTTGCTACCGTTAAAGATTTAGGCAATCCCAAAGTCAATTCAGGTTCAAGAATAGCAATTGTAGGTAACAGTGTAGGGTGAAAAAAAATAGTTTTATTATTCGTTTCTTTCAAAGTGATAACGCCACAACGGCCGACTTCACTACCTGTTCCAGCTGTTGTGGGAATGGCAAATAATTTAGGCATTGGATTTACTAATAGCTTATCGCCGCCTATGGCATCATCATACTGTGCTAAAGGACCTTCATGAGTTGTAGCAATCATAATACCTTTTGCGGCATCCATGGGACTCCCTCCGCCGAGCGCAATTACACAGTCACATTTTTTATCTAAATAATAACTAGCACCCTTTAGGACGTCATCTTCTATTGGATTTGGATGGACTTCGGTGAATATTACTGGCTCTAGATTTGCTTGATGGAGTGTTTTTGAGATTTTATCTACAATTCCTAAATCTACTAAACCTTGATCAGCCACTAATAGTGGTTTGCGAAATTTCATGTTGTATATTCGTTGAGCGGCTTCTTCAACAGCTCCACGACCAAAAAGTATTGTTGTAGGAAAGTTGTATTGTTTTATCATAATTTTTCACCTTAAATAATTTCAAAATATCTTTTTAATTGCCAATCCGTAATAGCTTTGTCGTATTCAGAAACTTCCCATTTACGTGTAGAAATAAAATGCTCAACAAATTCTTTACCAAAGACTTGTGGAGCTTCTTTAGAGTTTTCTAAATTTACAATAGAATCTCTTAAACTAGTTGGGAGCTGTAATTCTTTTGGAAGTTGGTCTTGAACTTCATAAGCGCTGCCTTTTATGGGTTCATCAAGTTTCAAATTTTCTTGAATGCCCAACATGCCGGCGGCTAACACCGCCGTAGCAGCTAAATAGGGATTGGCATCAGCTGCTCCCAAGCGAAATTCTACTCGCTGTGATTTTTCAGAACCGGGAATAACTCTTAGTGCTGTTGTTCTATTTTCAACCCCCCAAGTAGAGGCAGTGGGGGCCCAAAATCCCTTTACTAATCTCGTATAGGAATTAATTGTCGGTGCAGCAAGAGCTAAAAAAGGTTTTAAATACTTTACTTGTCCAGCAACATAGCTCTTCATTGTTTCACTCATACAATAAGGGTCACTATCGCTATAAAAGATATTTCTACCTGTTTTTTTATCAATTAGCGATTGGTGAATATGCCCCGATTGTCCTGGTAGTGTTAAATTCCAGCGAGCCATAAAAGTGGCTAAAATTCCACGTTTTTGAAAAAATACTTTAGAAAAAGTTTTAAAGAGAGAGGCTCTGTCTACAGCCTTTAAAGCTTCATCGTATTCGATAGCCGCCTCCCAAACTCCTGGTCCGGTTTCGCAATGTAGACCCTCTAGTGGAATGTCCATATCTAAACAATAATCCATAAATTCGTTGAATAAATCTGAATATGTTGAATTACGAATGATTGAGTAGCCAAACATACCAGGTGTTAATGGTTCTAGATTTTGGTAATTTTTTTCGCGAACGGATTGTGGGGTTTCATTAAACAAGAAAAACTCATACTCAAAAGCTAGGTTAGCCGTAAATCCCATCCTATCTAATTGTGTTAATACTCTTTTAAAAGTAGTGCGTGGACAAACGGGATGGTCATTGAGTTGTTTATCTTGATTAAAAAAATCAGCGAGAAAAAAGGGTAGATTTTCATCTGGCAGCCATCGTTCTGTATTGGCATCAATACGGTATTTTGCATCTGGAAAAGCGGTATGCCAGCCGGTAAATGTTGTTCCGTTATTATATAGTAAATCTTCTACATCCCACCCAAATACATTGTCACAGAATCCACCAAAATTTTTAATGAGTGTTTCAAATTTATCTAGGGATACATATTTACCTCTCAAAACACCATCCATATCAGTAATTGCTAATTTAATTCTTTTAACACCTTTTTTTCGGTACTCTTCCAATCTATTTGCATCACTTTGGTTCATAATTTCACCTTAAAATGTTTTGCTTTTCTTTTTGTAACACCATAAAAACCATATTTAGATAATGATGATCCACCAGCGCCACTATTTTTATAGCCAGTCCACGGCAAAGCTGGATCAAGATAATCACATCTATTCATAAAAATAGTGCCAGCATCAACGTTTTCAAAGAAAAAATCAGCTGTATGTTCATCTGATGTAAAAATGGAGGCTGTTAGGCCGTAGTCATTATCATTTATGAGAGCTATAGCCTCATCTATATTTTTGACTTTCATGATAGGAAGAATAGGGCCAAAGTTTTCTTCCTGCATAATTCTCATTTGATTGTTTGTTTTTATAATAAGTGTAGGTTGAAAAAAAACAGCTTGATCTATTTTTTCAGATTTTCCACCGCAAAGTACTTGAGCTCCTAAATCTTGGGCTTCTTTAACTTGTGTGTTCATCTCATCAACACCTGATACTTTAGCAACAGGCCCCATGTTGGTGGACTCATTTTTAGGGTCACCTAATTTATAATTTTCTATGATCTCTTCGGCCCTTTTAATAAATTCATCAGCTACAGCTTCATGCACATAAACTCTTTCTATGCCACAACATGATTGCCCGGTATTAAACATGGCTCCATCTACAAGAGTTTCCGCTGCAAGTAAAAGATTTGCATCTTTATGTACATATCCAGCATCTTTGCCGCCAAGCTCGAGTAAGGGAGTTATAAATCTTTTTTGACAATATTTTAAAATTTCATGTCCCCCTTTAACCGATCCCGTAAAAATCACATGATCAATAGGCAAGCTTTCAATAATTTCTCCAGTTAAACTATGGTCACTTACTAAATTTTGCACAAGGTTTTTGAAATCGCCTAGTTTTCCAAATGCCTTTTGAAAGTGTTCACCTAGTTTAGGAGTCATGTTAGAGTGTTTAAGAAGAATTACATTTCCAGAAATAAGTGCAGGTATAATAGAGTTTATAGTAATTAATAATGGATAGTTCCATGCAGCGATAACAAATATTAAGCCATAAGGTACGTGGTGAATTTCACGTACAAAACCCTCTTTGTCAGTGAGTTTATCAGGCGCTAAGGAGTCAAGAGCAATATGACACATCCAATTGGCTCTTTCTAATAGTCCATTAACTTCACCCGTTGCCTGATGTAAGGGACGACCCATTTGTTCGCAAATATCTTTTGCAATCTGTTGTCTGTTTTCTTCAAAATAACTTAATGCAGATTTAACATATTCTAAGCGCTGATGAGGGCTTAAACGAGTCCAGTCCTTTTGCAGGTTTTTTAATTTTTGGACTTTTTGTGAAACGCTGTCAAAGTTATCATAGATAAACTCGCCTGTTACTTTTTGTGTATAGGGATCTTTTGTTATTAAACGATTCATAGAATCCTCGATAAAGAAAGCTGTTTAGAAACAGTTTTATAATTGGCGAGAATACCTATGAGATGAACATTGGACAAGTTTTATAGAGGATGTCTTGCTGCGTCTTTACTCAGTGGAAGGCTCATCTAGGCAGTAGTAAACGATATCAAGTTCTGCATAATCAGTGTTAGGATCACTAATTTGAAAACTGGCTTCATTAGACACCATTAATGATTTAATAATGGGGCGGATTTCTGCATTGTAAATCAAGTGACTAGCATTAGTTATAGGCTCTTTGTTTTTTGTTAAGGGACTGCACAGTAACTGAACTTTACCAATGGTATTAGCTCTAATAACTGCACCAATAATTTTAAGTTGAGCACCATAATCGTTAGAACATACTGTGCCTACAGTGCCACCGCTTAGTTGACTTAATTCTTCATAAAAAGTCCCATAATATGCCGGTACCTTATTATTATTAAAAGTTTGACTGGCTTGTTCCTTCTTACAATTCTCATCACCTGACTTAATCACCAATGAGTGGTGAGAATACTTTGCTAATTTTTGTGGATAATTTGATTTTATATTGTTAATTATTGATTCTGGCTCGTCTTTCTCAACCATGGGATTGCCCTTTGATCCCGTACCATCACTGCCTTCATTCTCATCTGATAGAACAATAGTAGTTAAAGTGGCATCGTCTCTTAAACAGCTCTGCTTTCTTTCTAATACACGATTGATGCTGTAAATTCCTCTTTCATCACCTCGACCATTTTTATCTTGATTGGAAATAGTTTGGATCACTTCTAAGAATTTTTCATTGGCTTGGTTGTCACCCGCATCTAACCATGTGTTACCATCTGAAAAATGATAGAGTTTGCCATCATCGTTTAAAAAATCTGTTGTTGTTATGCAAACACGCCAATTTAAATCTTTTATGCTACTAATAAATGTTGAAAAGCGAGCAGTTAAATTTTTGTGTTCTGTGGACATAGAGCCAGAATTATCTATTACAAATAAGATATCAGATTTAACTTTTGTTTGTGTTTGAGTAAGTTTAACAGTGTGTCGAATTAAACTTAATCCATCAATAAAACCTAATTCAGAGCCATCATTACAATTTACACAAGTTAACTGTGGTCCTCCACCGCTGTCGAAGTCGACCTCTGCACATGCAATAATTAAAAAAGAAAAGCAGATAAGTAATAATTTATAAATTTTCATATTCCACACCTAGAATATAGTATGAGCAATTGTTGTGCCGTGATTGCAATCAGTAATTTATTGAAAACATTAAGTTTTTTTCGATCAATCGTGTATCAGTAATAGACATTGAGTAAGTGATAAACATAAATTCTCATTTTGAGATGAATGTGAGAAGACTAAAATATGACATAGATCATATTTTAGTCTTCTCACATCCACTATAGTTGATAATCAGCAAGGAGAAAAAAATGGCTTTTGATACAACTAGTGAGTTCAACACAACTGCAAATCCCAGAAAAAATAAGACCAAATTTTATAATAGTTTTTCTGAAGAAGTTTTTAATCAGACCTATAAGTTTGCAAATGAAAAAGATATTAATGAACGTCATTTTAAGATAGCAAAGAATCTAGCATCGGTGGAATCAAAAGAAATAAAAAAATATTGGGAGAGTCAATTTCTAGATTTATTAGAAGACTTCAAGTTTGTTCCAGGGGGCAGAATTACTTCTAATGCAGGAACTGATTTAAAAGGAACTACTTACATCAATTGTTTTGTTAGTGGATTTCGAGGAAAGAATCAGGACTCCATGGAGAGCATTATGGATGAGCTGAAAAGACAGGCTCTTATACTTAAATCAGAAGGGGGATATGGCTTCTGTGCAAATGTAATGAGACCTAGGGGAGCCTATATTTCAGGTATTGGTGGGGATTCTCCTGGTGCAGTCAAATTACTGGAAATGTGGGACACACAGAGTTCTGTTATTACGGCTGGTAGTGGTGAAAGGAAGATAAACAAAAAGGGAAAAAACAAAATAAGAAAAGGTGCACAAATGGTGACTATGTCTATTTGGCATCCTGATATAGAAGAATTTATAACTGCTAAACAACAACCAGGACGTCTGACAAAGTTTAATATGTCAGTCTTGGTAACGAAAAATTTTATGGAGGCATTAGAACAAAATGATGAATGGAAGCTTGAGTTTCCTGATTTTGAAGCAGAACCAGAAATGTATAAAGAGCATTGGGACGGAAATCTTAATAATTGGCGAAACTTAGGATACCCTACAAAGGTTTATAAAACTTTTAAAAAGGCGAGTGAACTTTGGGATTTAATTATGCTCTCCACTTATAATCGAAATGAACCAGGAGTTTTGTTTGTCGATACAATTAATTATTGGAACAATCTTTACTACGAAGAGTATATTCAAGCAACAAACCCTTGTGGGGAACAAGTTTTACCTGTTGGAGGTGTTTGTTTGCTTGGTTCCTTTAATTTGACCCAGTTTATTGATAAAGATAAAAAAAAATGGGACTACACCAAACTTAAAAAGTACATCCCTATTGCTGTAAGATTTTTAGATAATGTAAATGATATTACATCGGTACCTCTTCCTGAAAACCAAGAGAGTTTAAAGACAAAACGAAGAATTGGCCTTGGTATTATGGGATATGCTTCTGCACTTATGATGATGAAAATAAGATATGGCTCAGAGGATGCCCTGAAAATAACAGAAGAACTAGCAAATTTTATAATGAATGAGACCTATAAATCATCAGCATCTATTGCTAAGGAAAAGGGGCCGTTTCCCTTATTTGATGCTAAAAAATATTTAGATGCAAATTTTATTAAGAAGTTAGATGAAAATGTCAGAGAGCAAATTTTAGCTAATGGCATTCGTAACAGTCACCTGTTATCAATTCAACCGACTGGAAACAGCTCAGTTTTAGCAAATAATGTGTCAGGGGGAATAGAGCCCGTATTTTCTCCCGAATATGTAAGAACAGCTATGCAGCCATTTGCCCCTATTGGACTAAATGTTCCCAAAAATATCGATTGGGATGCTAAACACTTTGAAGAAGTCTCAACAAAATGGGAATGGATTAAAGAGGGAGATGATGATTTATTAAGAACCACTTTTAATAATGAAGTATGGAAATTAGATAAAAGCAGAGGGTTATTAAAAGAGGCACAAATAATGGACTGGGCCGTTAGATATCATAAAGAAAACAACACTTGGGACGCTCAAGCTGACTGGGCTGTCGCAGCTCATGATTTGGGAATAAATGACCATATCAATACGCTAAAGATATTCTCTAGGTACGTTGACTCGGCCATTTCTAAAACAGTTAATCTAAAAAAAGACTTTAGCTTTGATAGATTTAAAGATCTTTATTTAGATATCTATAAATCAGGAACAATAAAAGGTTGCACAACTTATCGTGACGGGACAATGGCTTCCGTACTTATGAGATCAAGCGAAAAAGACACACTTGGCGTACAGCAGACTAAAGCCACGCCAAGACCAAAAGAACTTAAATGTGATGTATTTAAAGTTAAATCAAATGGTACACAGTGGATAGTACTTGTGGGTTTGTTTGAAGAAACGCCTTATGAGGTTTTTGCTCTTAAACAAGGTTCACTACACCTGTCATCAAGGGTGCAGCATGGAAAACTGATAAAAGAGACTCAAGGTGTATATCATTTAGAAACTGGAGATGGTTGGTTTTTAAAAAACATTAGAAAGTTTTTTGAGACGGACGAACAAGAGGCATTGACAAGAATGATTTCAACAGCTCTAAGACATGGTGCTGAAATTGAATTTGTTGTAGATCAACTATTAAAAAGTGAGGGCACCATACATTCTTTTTCTAACGCAATAGCTAGAACTTTAAAAGGCTATATCAAAAAAGTACAGCATATTAAGTGTTATAATTGTAATAGTTCAAATTTGAGAATTGATGAGGGTTGCTTTACTTGTGTTGATTGTGGGGCTAGTAAATGTGTTTAGAAGTTATGAGGTAAATCATAAAGGATTTTCTAATTGTTGCCTATAATGTAAGAATGAAGATTTTTGTGGAGTACAAATGGAAGTAATAATTAATTTAGATGTATTTAATGAAAGATTTAGGAGTGGTTTAGTTTTTTCAGTTATTGAGGGGTTAGCAAATGGATGTACGGCTGTCTTTCAATCAAAGAACTCATTGAAGGAAACTAGAAAACAAATAGATTTATTGACGGACATAGGAGTGAGTCAGGTAAAATATTATAATAAAAACGACAGATGGCACTTGGTGGTTCCCAAGGCCGTAAATGGTAATCAGGAAAATTGTTGTGGTATTTGTGGTTCTAATCAATAAACCATTTTAATAAAAGGATTATAGAACTAATGTATGCAGTAAAAAATCCATACAAACCATTATTCATTTTGGGTGTATTGTTTGGTTTGATGGGGGTTTTAATTTGGTTGTTTTTTGATGTAGGATTGATTGCATTTTATCCTCGAAGGGCTCATATCCAGATTATGTTCTTTGCGTTTTTCTGGAGCTTTGTAGCCGGATTTTTAATGACGGCTATTCCTCATATGACAGACTCTCGGTTGACCTGTAGTTTAG
Organism: Bdellovibrionales bacterium; assembly: GCA_020435005.1. Lineage (GTDB taxonomy): Bacteria > Bdellovibrionota > Bdellovibrionia > Bdellovibrionales > UBA1609 > JACKAN01. Next base: position 56,657 of record JAGRAE010000001.1, on the reverse strand, counting down.
AAGTCTGGTTGGCAAGCTCACTTGTTTTAGTTCAGTTTATTTTGAATTTTTTTAATAGAACTGATCTAGCTGTTTTCTTTTATTTTATACAATTGATATTTTTATTATTTTTTATTTTATCCCGTTTTCAAAAAAAAAGAAAGCTACCTTTTGCCGGTTTTCTTTTTTTGCCGGCAGCATTTTTTTTGGCCATTTTTGGATTAATTAACTTTATCTTTTATAAGGACTACAAGACACTTTTTCTATTTGCAGGGGAGGGATTTATACTAAATCTAATCATTGGATTAGGTAGTAGACTGGTGCCTGCGCTTTCAAGGTTGCCCAATTTATTTATGAGTCATGGTACAGTGCTTAGTTTTAACTATAAAGCAATATCTCTAAAAGTGTTTTTTTTAAATCTAAGTTTCTTCGTTGAATATCTTGGTCTATTGACTATGGCAAATGTCTTGAGGTTAATAATATTGTCTTACATAGGAGTTGTGGACTTTGGACTTTTTAAAAGAGGGATTGTCTTTGGTTGGCTAGGATTAGGTTTGAAAATGGCCATAGTATTTACATTATTAGGGCATGGCTTAAGAGTAGTCACCTCCCAATTTGTGTCGAGCTCTCACTTAGTGTATATAGGTGGATTTACATTACTAACAATAATGGTTGCAACTAGAGTAACTCTCGCACATAGTCAAAGTAATTTAGATTACGAATTAAATTCTAAAAGAATTGCTTTGATTTGTTTTCTTTTGCTATTGGGGGCAGTATTAAGGTGGAATAGTACATATTCTATTGACGGAACTATTTTTTGGAGCTCAGTAGTTTTATTTGCTATCTCTATGGTTATATGGTTGGATAAGCATTTAAGATTAACTTTTAATAATTGTTTTAAGAGCTATTAGTAAGTCAACCTAACGAAAACATAATAATACCTCGGTAATTAGAAAAAAAATAAATATGATCTAAATCACTATACTCATAAAAAAGATTAAAATGAACGTTGATTTCAATATTTGATTGTTTATAATTTGGCTAAGGTGATAAATTTCTTTAATTATTAGGAGCTTGTAATGAGTTTAGAAAAAATAGCAAAGATCAGTCTTTTCTTGCTTCTTAGTGGGGTGGCCTTAAATACATTTGCTGCTGGCGATGCTAAGGCCGGACGGGCAAAAGCAGCAACGTGCTTTGCTTGTCATGGAGAGGGAGGAAACAGTTTAAATGAAAAAATGTTCCCTTCTATTGCGGGTAAAGGTGCAACTTTTTTGTATAAACAACTAAAAGCATTTAAAGATGGAACACGTAATACTCCTAATGCGGCTTTAATGAAGCCGAATGCAGCCACACTTAGTGAGCAAGACATGCTAGATTTAGCAGCATATTTTTCTAGTCAGAAAGCTAAAATTAAGCCAAAAGATAAACCTTCGATGAAGAATCCAACATCAAAATATGAAGGGGCCCCTTCAGCGGTGATGGCAGGAGACATTATAGACAATCAATTGCCAAAGGGGCTTCGATTAACAAGTGCAGAATTTAACAAAGCTAAGAATATATATTTTCAACGATGTGCCGGCTGTCATGGTGTGCTTCGTAAAGGGGCAACAGGTAAACCTTTAACACCGGATATAACTCGTAAATTAGGTACAGATTATCTTGCCAATTTTATTAATTTTGGCTCTCCTGGGGGAATGCCAAACTGGGGGACCTCTGGAGAGTTATCTAAGTCAGAAATCAATATTATGGCTCGATATATTCAAAACGAACCACCAACTCCCCCGGAGTGGGGAATGAAAGAGTTGACAGGATCGTGGAAAGTGTTTGTGCCTGTTGAAAAGCGTCCTAAAAAACAAGAGAATAAGCTTAATTTAAACAATTTATTTTCAGTCACACTTCGTGACTCAGGTGAGATTGCACTGATTGACGGAGACAGTAAGAAAATAGTTAAGATCCTTAAAACTGGCTACGCAGTACATATTTCTCGGCTTTCTAATTCCGGACGTTATCTTTTTGTTATTGGTCGAGATGCTAAAATAAATTTAATAGATCTATGGATGGATACTCCTTCTACCGTCGCTGAGATTAAAGTAGGTCTTGAAGCAAGATCAGTTGAGACTTCAAAATATAAAGGTTATGAAGATAGGTATGCCATTGCTGGGTCATATTGGCCACCTCAATTTGTAATAATGAATGGTGATACACTTGAACCTCTAAAAGTTGTGTCCACCCGAGGGATGACTGTAGGGACTCAAGAATATCATCCTGAGCCTCGTGTTGCTGCTATAGTTGCTTCTCACGAAAAACCAGAATTTATTATAAATGTGAAGGAGACTGGTAAAGTTTTGATGGTTGATTACAGTGACATTCAAAATTTAAAGACCACAGAAATTGAAACAGCACAATTTTTGCACGATGGTGGTTGGGACAGAACACACCGATATTTTTTATCTGCTGCAAATAAGTCAAATAAAATTGCAGTGATAGACTCTAAAAAGGGAGAATTAATTAAGTTAGTTGATGTTGGAGCCATTCCACACCCAGGAAGAGGTGCCAATTTTAAAGACCCTGACCATGGGCATGTGTGGGCCACAGGTCATTTAGGCGACAATACAATTTCATTGATTTCGACACAGGGAAGAAAGGCATGGACTGTAGTTCGCACATTAAAAGGACAGGGTGGTGGTTCACTATTTTTGAAGACGCATCCGAAATCTAGAAATCTTTGGGTAGATACTCCCTTAAATCCAGACATAAAAATAAGTCAATCGGTTGCAGTTTGGGATATTAAGAAATTAGAAAAGGGATTTACTGTAATTCCTATAGCTGAAATGGCAGATCTTGGTGATGGTCCGAAACGAGTTGTTCAACCTGAATATAATGAAAAAGGCGATGAGGTTTGGTTTTCTGTATGGAATGGTAAAAATCAAAAATCAGCAATTGTAATTCTAGATGATAAGACTCGGGCACTGAAAAAGGTAATAAAAGATGATAGATTAATAACGCCAACAGGAAAATTTAATGTTTATAATACAACGAACGATATATATTAAGTTTTATTTAAATAATCTCAATGCAAATCTACAAAATGGTAAATTTGCATTGAGACAACTGTTGCCGAGTATTTAGATTGAGTGTTAATTGTGAATGTATGAATTCTGAACTTATGCAATATGGCGTGTTGCCAGAGCTTTGTGCTTTAAAATTATTCTCTGAATTTTCAGAGTTAGAAGTAAAAAGCTTGTGTCAAGGTGGTAAAGTTATAGTTAATGATCATAGAAAAGTATTGTTCAAAGCTGGCAGTAAAGCCGATTTCTTTTTCGTCATATTGAGTGGAGCTTTTAAATTGGTGAGGCAAACTTTACAAGGTGATGATGCGATTATTCATTTTTCAGGCCCTGGCGACGTATTGGGAGCCCTTATTTTGACACAAAGAAATCCACTTTATCCCATATCTGCTATTTCTATGGGTCCATCAAGGGCTTTAAAAATTCCTAAAGCAAATTATTCTTGCTGGAAAGATAATCCTACTTTGGTATTTAGAATACAGAATTTACTGTCAAATAGAATGGTGTCCCTGCAGCAACAGAAAGTATTAAATAAGTCTTCACTACAAGCAAAAATGGCCAATCTGTTAATTGAACTTGCAGAACTCCAATCTACAAATAGTCAACAAACGATTCCAATCCCTTTAACCCGGAAGGAAATAGCCGATACTGTGGGGGCTTCTGTAGAGTCAATAATTAGAATTATGAGTGACTGGTCTAAGAAAGGGTATGTCGTGACAAATGATAAGCAAATAACAATTTTAAAATCTTCTAAATTAATCGAATTTATGGGAGCTGAAATTTAAATTTTTAAATTTGGAGATACAATCATGCATCATTTAAGAAAAAGTATTATCTCGATTATTGTACTTTCTAGTTGTATTTTATTTAACTTTGCAAAAGCAGAATCCAGTAATTTTCAAATAAAAGGTTCAGCTCGTGCCCGTGTTGAGGTTCGAAATAATTCAGATTTTAATAAAAACGTTAGTGACTATACTGATTTTACAGGATCGCGTTTTCGATTAGATATGAGTTTTAAGCAGAGTGAAAAGACGATTGTGTTTTTTCAACCTCAATTTACTAAAATTTGGGGGCAAACAGAATTTGTACCTAACGGCACCTCATCTTCTACTGAAAAAGAAACTAGCGGCGTCCTAAATGATACAAGTCTTGATGTGCACCAAGCCTATCTAAAATATAACTTTAATGATAATTTTGCTTTTACCGCTGGACGTAAAGAGCTTAATTATGGAGACCAACTACTTTTGGGTGGTGTAGGGTGGAGTAATCAAGGCCGATCTTTTGATTTGATTCAATTTCATCAAAAATGGGATTTAGGTTCGTTAGAAATTATGTATTCCACCTTGAGGGATAATAATGTTAGTAAGGCGGGAGCTGGTGATAAATCACTAATTGGTATTTATTCTAGTTTTCAGATTTCTGATGAGATAAAAGAGTTTGATATATATGCTTTACGTAAAAATGATGCCTCCGATATGTTGGGAAACAATACTACTGCCTACGGTTTTCGATTTAAATCACCTATATTTGATTGGGATTATCGTCTTGAGGCAACCTTTGAGAAAGTTAAGGTAGCGGGATCTGATGAAGATGAACTGCAAGTGGATGTAGAGCTGGGTTATAGATTTTTTGGAAGGCATCGCCTTTCTATTGAATATTTCTCTGCAAGTGAAAATTATGATCAACTTTTTCCCACTGGTCATAAATGGTTAGGATATGCAGATCTTTTTTCACGTAAAAATATTAAGGGCTTTCGTGTTGGTTTTTCTGGCAAAGTCACTGACTCATTTAAGATTTCATTAGATCACCATCAATTTGAAAGGACTAGTAACAACGCCCCATCTTACAATTTTTCTGGAGCACCCTATGGTACTTCGGGCATACAATCTGCTATTGCCAATGAAATTGATTTAGTATTAAGTTATTTGTTTTCAGAAGAATTGACCTTTGAAATAGGTGTATCACAGGTATGGCCTGAAGAATATCTCAAAGATAATTCTGGCAGTAAGCAAATGCAGTTTTATTATTTCCAAGCCGGAAGTTATTTTTAGATCATGAATTATTTTATTGGGGAGGAGTATTTATGAAAATTTTTAAAATTTTAGGTGTGTTATCAACATTGTTATGGACCAGTCAGATTTTTGCTAATGTTGACTTTGTCGAAGCACAACTGAGTATTGCTAGAAACTCAAGTGGTGATCAGCTAAGGGAAATTATTTATTTTCCCGATACAAAAATCTATAAGGTTGAGTATCAAGTAGAATGGATAAACTATGATCCCCAATGGCATCAAACGGGTTTTTGGTTGGGTAGATCTTACACTGCCTATGTTGACTTTCCAGATCTATACGATTGTCGACTTGAGGGCTTTGGGGGCGTTTTGCACAGTCCATCCGATCTGCAAGGAATTAGAAATGTAACTCTATACTTTGGTGGAGAGGGTTGTGTCGACAGTTTAAAACTACTTGATAAAGTTTTACCGACTCTGAGTTTCTATGGAGTACCTTTTTTAGAACCAATTAAAGAGTCGACCAATGTTCTAAAAATTATTTTTTGGTAGGTTATTATATTAACTTTAATCACCAAATCTTTTTGATAGTACAAATTGAAGAATGGGGTCTGCATTTTTAATATCAAAACCAATAGAGGCCCCTAAAGCCCAGGAATTATCACCTTTCCCACTACCTAATCCAAATCCAAAGTTTGTATTTAAGACTTTTTTATTATCATCAGCTTTAACTTTAAAACTTTTTCTATCAAAGTAAATGTGGTTATTAATTTCAAGCGATATTCCAAAAAATGGATGTCGTGCAAACAAAACATCACTTTTAAAACTTCGGTTTATACCGACTAAACTTAAGTACAGATTTTCATTTTCAGAAACTTCAACTTCGGTGGTCGAAGCCGTGAGTTCCCAAAGGGGGCGATCCAGATATGATCTGGTCGTTGCTGAAGTCGGGTTTTCATTGAGTGTGCTTCCGTTTACAATTCGAGTTGGTTTGATCATGCCGGGCGTAAATACTCCTAAAAAATCAGTATAACGTCCCCTTTTTAAGTTTTTATTTTCTATAGATACTGAAAGTATACAAAATCGTGTTTTAAGTGGGCTTCCTTTTGAATTTCGATTTTTTTTTACTCGACAAAGGCTCATCCACTCATTAGCGACATTACCGAGCACTGAACCGTGTAGACCAAACAAGTAAGAGTGAGGTCCATTATCTTCTTTGCCACCACCCAAAATAATTGACTGATCTATTTGGTTAAAGTTGAATTGCAAAGCACTGAAATAGCGGTTATCCTCTCTCTCGATATTTTTACGAAATTTTTGATCTAGGATGAGACCACCCACATATAATGATAAACTTGTAGAGTCCTTTAAGATCCCAAAGTTTTTTTTGCCGTACAATATATTTAATTTCGATTTGCTATCCTCTTCGTATCCATAGTTAATTTCTATTGGAAAATCAGTTTGGTTTGAAATATTCATGTATCCAGAGATGAGCCTGTAAGGATCTTTTTGAAGATTTTCATCTGTAAAATGCATAGCTGTCAGTTTGAGCCAAGGTAAGACTCTTGCTCTGGCAACAGTCTTAGTAGCTCTCTTGGAAAGGCCAAACTGATCATAAATGTTGGTGTCCCGATGGGCATTGGTCTGAAGAAAAGATAATGTTAGTAATTCTCTATGTTTTCTTTGAAGTAAGTATATTATTTCTTGTTTGCATTCTTGAGAGCTTCCAAGTAGGAGGCTCTGACTCTCTTGATAAATTTTTTGTTTTTCACAGGAGTATTCAATTTTGAAAGATTCTTGTTCTTTAAACAATTTTAGTTTTTCAGCCGCAAGATTTATCCTACCAGAAGATTCGTTTAATTGAATGTTTTTACCATTTTGTGCGAATCCTGCTAATGTAAAAAAAAAGGTATAAATCAATAAATAAAACTTTGGCACTTTTACTCCTCTCATGTTGTTTAGTTTTTTGTCTAGGTGCCTCTTACAAATTAATCTTAAAATATCTATGTAAATGAAAGTGAGGAAGAAGTATTTTCTGAAAGAGGTGATTTAGATCATACTCGCGTTGCTAAAACAGCATTATGCTAAGAAAAATAGCAAAAGGGAGATGGGATGCTTTCAAAATCACAAGCAAAGGCCTTCTTTGTAGTTGGTACTACGGCCTTTTCACTTATTTTTATAGGATTAACCATAGATACATTTCAAAGAATACCAGAGCAAACAAATCAAAAAGAAATGACCTTAGATGTTGTTCGAGGCAAGCACCTTTTTGATAAGAGTAATTGCATGGGCTGTCATACAATACTCGGTGAAGGTGCCTATTATGCCCCAGAACTTACAAAAGTTTTTGAGCGTAGAGGAGAAGTTTTTATAAAAGAAATACTTAAGGCCCCACAATCAATGTACCCCGGTCAAAGGAAAATGACTAAGTATAATTTTAATGAACAAGAGATTAATGATTTAACAGCATTTCTTAGATGGATTGGGACTTTGGACCTCAATGGTTTTCCTCCTGAACCTGATCTGGTAAAAAGTGCATCGCCTACAGCAATTGGCAGCACAACCATGGAAGATACAATTGTAAACAGTAAAAATCGTCCAACCGTATTTAATCAAATGTGTGTTGCCTGTCACAGTCTTGGCGGTCAAGGCGGGCAAGTTGGCCCCGCCTTAGACAGTATTGGATCTACAAGAGATATCATTTATCTTACGAAGTGGTTAAAGGACCCTATGCAGATTAAGTCAAATTCAGCGATGCCTAAACTACCACTGTCCGAAGAAGATATTATCGAATTAGCAGCATTTCTTTCTAAATTAAAAGGGGGTGAGAAATGAAATACTCATCACAAAGAGTGGCTTATTGGTTTTTTGCAGTATGTATGTTACTTTTTAGTTTGCAGTTGGTATATGGATTCATATTGGGTTTTGCTCATATGGGATATGACGGACTTCATGAACTAATACCTTTTAATGTTGCGAGATCTACTCATACGAATCTTTTAGTTATGTGGCTGCTTTCGGGCTTTATGGGGGCAGCTTATTATATAGTACCCGAAGAAGCCGACAGGGAAATTATCTCGGTCAGATGGGCTTACATTCAATTAATAGCTTTCGTAGTTGTTGGCGTTACAGCAATAATTGGGTTTCACTTTCAGTGGTGGGAGGGGCGAAAATTCTTAGAAATCCCTCGTCCTCTTGATTACTTAGTTGTTGTTGACGTGTTATTATTTATTGGTCTTATTGGCGGAACTATTTGGAAAGGAAAACGTTATACAACCACAAGCATAGTTTTGTTTTTTGGACTTTTAACTGCTGCCTTGTTGTATTTACCTGGAATGATTGAAACTGATCATCAAACTCACGACTCATATTGGCGTTGGTGGGTTGTTCATTTATGGGTGGAGGGCGTATGGGAGCTTATTATGGGTGCAATAATGTCTTTCCTATTAATTAAATTAACAGGTGTTGACAGAGAAATCATTGAAAAGTGGTTGTACATTATTGTTGGTTTTACATTTTTAAGTGGTATCTTAGGGACGGGTCATCATTATTATTATATAGGTACACCAAAGTACTGGTTGATGATTGGCGGAATATTTAGTGCCCTTGAACCAATCGCATTTTTTGGGATGGCTATCTATGCTATTGCCATGGCTAAAAAGGGTGGTAAAAATCCAACAAATAAAACGGCTTTATTATGGACTCTAGGCACAGCTATTATGTCTTTTGTAGGTGCAGGACTTTTAGGTTTTGCTCATACTCTTCCACAGGTGAATATGTATACACATGGAACTCTTGTGACTGCAATGCATGGACATCTTGCGTTCTGGGGGGCCTACGCTTGCTTAATTCTTGCCATTATTACTTATAGTATGCCTTTGTTAACAGGTAGAAAGCTACAAGATAGTAGCATAAATATTTTTGCGTTTTGGACATCAAATATTGGTATGGTTTCTATGACTGTAGCCTTTGGTATAGCTGGAATTGCACAAGTTTATTTGGAGAGAAAAATGGGCCTAGATTTCTTACACGTGCAAAAAGAAATTGAAATCCACTTTTTCGGTCTGGTACTTGCAGCCAGTTTATTTACCATGGGAATAGTTGCATTTGTTTATAACTTTGTACGTTTTGGTTCTCCTGTAGGGAGATTGAATGAAGTGGAATAACGATAATGAGGTTGTTACTGATCTCTTTTATTTAGTTAATAAAAATGAAGAAGAAATTTTTAATAGCTGTTATGAGAACCAATTACCCTTACTATTAAAAGGTCCAACAGGTTGTGGTAAATCACAGTTTGTTGAGTTTATGTCTTATAAGCTTGGAAAGCCTCTTGTGAAAATAGCATGCAACGAAGATACAAATGCTACTGATTTACTTGGAAGATTTATAATCAAAGGAGGAGATACAATCTGGCAAGACGGTCCTGTAATTAGGGCCATTCGTTCAGACGCAATTTTGTATTTTGACGAGATAGCTGAAGCTCGAGAAGATGTTATTGTTGCTATTCACCCTCTCACGGATCACCGAAGAGAAATATACTTAGACAAAATTAATGAAGTTGTTAAAGCTTCAAATAATTTTATGGTAGTAGCAAGTTTTAATCCTGGATATCAGTCCGGCCTCAAAGAGATGAAGCCTTCTACTCGTCAGAGATTTGTAACTTTATCAATGGATTATATTGATGAGAAAAGAGAGGCAGAGCTTATTCAGAATATCTCAGGAGTAGAGTTCTCAAAAGCGCAAGCTCTATCTCGTTTAGCAAATAGAATTCGGAGAAGTGAAAATTTCGATTTAAAGGCTACAGTTTCTACTCGTATTCTAATACATGCTGGCTGCCTAATAAAATCTGGGATTAATGTGAGGGAGGCAGCCCACGTTGCCATTGCAGAGACATTAACAGATGAAAGACAAGTGGTATCGGCACTAATAGACATTATTGATATTAGTCTTTAAGTATGGATTTTTTAGAGGGTGTTTTTAAAAAAATATGGAAAACAAAAAGAGAGAAAGAATTATCTGATCTTTCTTGTTGTCAATTAAACCTTATTGAAAATTATCTTAATACAGTTTTTTCTTATTCATTACCAAAAAGTTCAAAGTTGACTTTACATCCGAGTTTAAAAACTTTTGCAGTTTGGAACAGAGATGTTTTTATGCCAGATCGGGTTAATATTTTTAATGATAGGTATTTAAACAAAAGAGTTTACTTTTATATGGCGCTCAAGGCGTTGGGGTTATTTGCAATCAAAAAGGAAGATTGGCGAGAGGAGAAATCAAAAAGAGCTGGAGTTTTAGCCACTCTCAAAAATATGCATATGATTAATCTATGGTTGAACCAGGAGTTCCCGACCTTTCGATATTTTGAATCTACTATTTTAGAAGAATTTAGACTCTCTAAATTTAGAAAGCAAGATGATTTTTTTGTTTTGTGGGATCAAAGAGTAGATTCAATAAAAGAGCCAACTGATGAAAATATTTGTCAAATTGAAAAATTAAGGAATAAACAAAAAAGAAATGATACTTTGCCAACCTATCTATTATTTTCTGTTCCAATTTTTCTTCCTAATACTTCAGAAAATTTGGATGTAAATTCATCCTCGTCAGTACCAAGAGTTGATCGAAAAAATAGTGAGCAACAAAGTGGCTATAATAAGCCAGTCAAGAAGGTATCTTTGGATAAGGAAAGTGCCAATCCTGTTATTCACTCCTTTGAAAAAATGGAAACTGTGGATGAGTTTGAGAAAAGTGGAAGGCATAATGATGGGGATGACGAGCTCCAAAAACATAATTCAGCAATGAATGAAATTGAAATGGGTCATATTACAGTCGATGGCGAAACAAGCCAGTCAGTATATAAATCCGATATTATTTTATCATTTGCCACAAGTTATGCACAACATAGAAAAGTAAGTGGTCAATTTACTTATCCAGAATGGGATGATAAACACCAAAGGTATTTAAAGGAGTACTGTGCTTTATATGTGTCTTCTGCAGAACATAAAGGAACTAAGATAATTAATACTAACTTAATTGAAAGGCAGCGAAACAATAAATGGAAAAAGAAAATAACTCAGATTTTCAATCAGCCGAAATGGAGAAAAGGATTACTTGAGGGAACTGAGATAGATATTGATAAATGGTGTACATCATTTACTGATTTTAGAAGTGGCCATACTCCCAATCAAAAAATTTTCAGCGAAAAACGAAAAAGACATAACTATTTTGCTTTATCAGTATTGTTTGATCAGTCATTGTCAACTGATTCATGGATTGAAAATGAACATATAATTGAAGCCATCCGTTTTGGACTTTTAAGTTTATCGGAATTGCTAGAAAAATTTTGTCATCAGATAATGGTCGCTGGAACTTTTAGCGTAACACGTAGAAATTGCAATTTAATAGTGTATAAGAGTTTTAGTGATAATTGGACTTTTTATAAAGAAAAGATAGCTAGTGTTGACCCTCAGGGCTATACAAGGTTAGGGCCAGCCATTAGACATGTCAAAAATGAGCTTGTTGCAAAATCAGCAAAAAAGAAAATACTTTTATTGATTACAGATGGTAAACCAACTGATCTTGATTATTACGAAGGACATCACGGAATTTATGATGTCAGAAAGGCACGTATTGAGGCGGAGAGTCAAGGGGTCGAATTTGTGGCAATTGTTTTGGATAAAAAGAAACGTACTTATTTTTCCGATATGTTTAGTCATTATGATATTATCCAGTCTCCTAGTGAGTTTCAAGAATCCTTTTTCAAACTGATTTACTCATGTTTAAAATGAGTAGGTTAATCTTAACTTTCGTCTAGTTGTGGGCGAGAAATTTGTGAGAATTCCAACCAGTTGCTAAATTTTAATTAAGGGTTCTCAAGGAGCTTTTAATTAAAATACTTCTATTGTTAGTCTTATTAGTTAATATTTCTTGCGGAAAAGATGTTAAATCTAAGCGAAAAGATTTAGAGTCTAAAATTATTAAAGAAAAACTTCCTGATCTAACAGAGCTAAATAAATTATATACAACACCTACTGAAATAGTGCCTTTAAATGAATGGCCTTATTTATCTGACGATTTAGACTTTGCCGATATGCAGTTAGGAATTAAACGACAACTTTTAAGGTTTAAAGATTATAACCTAAAAAAAATCAATGTGAGTTTTGACAATCAGTTTATTCAGGCAAGTAAACTTGTTGAAACCCTAGAGTTATTTAATGAATTTATTAAAGAGAACTTAAACTGTATATCCAGCTATAACGACAAAACCTTATGTCTTGATCAATTTAATACTAATATTAAACAAAATTTTAATTTATATAAACCGAAACTCGATGAAAATGACAGGGGTTATGGTAAAAAAGACTATACTAGATTTACAGCCTACTATACGCCAGAAATAAAAGGTTCTACCGAAAAAGATAAAAGATATTTACATGCAATCTACGAACTGCCTCCATCAAATATGAGAAACTTCACTCGAGAAGAAATAGATTTTGATCATGTCTTAGAAGGAAAAGGATTAAGCTTATTTTACGCAAAGGACCTGTTTGAGCTTTACCTGCTTCAGGTACAAGGTGGAGGAAAAGTAAAAGTATTTAAAAATGGATCAGAAAAAAATTATTATATTTCTTTTGCCGGCACAAATAAAAAAGATTTCCGTTTTATAAGTCTTTATATGAAGGATCAAGGCTATATAGATGATTTAAGTATTGAAGCACAAAGACAGTTTCTAAATTGGAACAAACACTTAGAACGTGAAATTTACAGTTATAGCCCTGGATATATATTTTTTAAACTCTCTAATCATCCACCAGAAGGAAGTGATAAAGTGCCACTGACAGATGGTCGGTCGATAGCTACAGATAGAAAGCACTACGGTTTTAAAGGTATACTCAGTTTTATCAATGCCAAGCGGCCAATTAATGAAAGCGATAAGACTATGCAAGATTTCTCTCGTTTTGTTATTGATCAAGATACAGGCGGGGCTATAAAAGGAAAAGCACGGGTCGATATATATCATGGAGAAGGTGTATATGCAGAACTAGCTGCATATAATACTGATGTGATGGGTCAGTTGTATTTTCTAATTGCTAAATAAATATTGTCCCATCAATAAAAGTGTCCACTTTTTATATAATTTCTGTGAAACGACTTGAAAACCTAATTTTTTATAAAAAGAGATATTTGCAGAATCAGCACTTGTAATGGCATGTAAACCTTTAACAGTTTGTTTTTGTAAGTCGGAAATAAAGCTTTGTATTAGAATTTTGCCAAGACCTTGGCCTTGAAAACTAGACAGAACATTCACGTGGAGATGGGCTGGATATTCTGCGAAGTACTCGTCAAATGTTAAGTAGCTAGCTATGCGTGGACTTAACTCATCTTTTGCACTCAGACTACATTTGCATCCAGTTAAATAGCCCATTACAGATCCATTTTGATGAAGGGCCAGATAAACTAATTCGGGCCAATTTTCTAGATAGGGTGTTAACCATTTATCAATAAAATTGTACTTTTCATGTTTTGATTTAAAACTTTGAATAGAGGAGGTGTCTAAAAAAATATTTTCAATTTCAGATATATTAACTTGTGAATTTTGCAAAGTAACAATTTGCAAGACCTTTCTCCAGAAATAAACCTTGTCATTTACATTCTACTCTTACTAATTTCTAAAGTCTAGAATCATTGTGATTTTAATTCTTTTCTATATTTGCAAGTCATAAGTACCGATAAAAAAATATGTCTGAAGCCTTAAGAAAATTAGATGAATTTAGAAGCGAAAAAAAGATTGAACAACTTGTTGAGTTAGTTAATCGGGTGATAGTCGACAAGGAAAAAGAAGTAAAGCTTTCTATTGCTTGTTTACTAGCTAATGGTCACTTGTTATTAGAAGATCGACCAGGCATGGGAAAAACAAGCTTAGTAAAAACTTTGTCAAAAGTTATGGGTTTAGAAAGTAGTCGCATTCAGTTTACAAATGATATGTTGCCAGCAGATATTTTAGGAACCAGTATCTTTAATAAAGAAACACAGACGTTTGAATTTCATAAAGGTCCTATATTTGCAAACTTCGTATTAGCAGATGAGATAAATAGAGCTACACCAAAAACACAGAGTGCTTGTCTTCAAGCTATGGAAGAGTATCAAGTTAGTATTGACGGCATAAGATATGAACTGCCTTCGCCGTTCTTTTTAGTAGCTACTCAAGATCCTCAAGAAAATATTGGAACATTTCCATTGCCTGAATCCCAACTCGATAGATTTCTAATGAAGACGCAACTAGGTTTTCCCAGTCGTAAAGCAGAAAGAGAAATTATAATTGGCAAAGATAGAAGACAATGGATTGAAGAACTTCCACAAGTTTTAACGCCAAAGGATTTAAAACGATATATTGCGCAAGCCAATGTCGTTCACATTTCTGATATGATGTTAGATTATTTACAGGACATTGTAGAAAAAAGCCGTACTTTATCTCTCGGTTTATCTCCCCGAGCTGTAAGAGATTTTAGTAGAGCCGCAAAGGCTTGGGCCTTTATAGAAGGCAGAGACTTTGTAATACCAGAAGATATCCAAGCAGTAGCAGTAGCTGTTATGAACCATAGACTGCTTTCATTCAATCATTCTACGAATGTAGATGGGTATGAATTAGCACAAGAAATAATCCATAGTGTTATAGTACCATGAGCAAAAGAGAAAGAATATTCATCATTCCTACTCGTTATGGAATACTTTATGGTTTTGGTGTATTTATAACTTTATTAGCAGGGATTATATATTCTAATAATTTAGTCTATTTACTAAGTTTTTTTTTAGTAGCAGTTATTTTAATTGGCATGGTTCAAACACATTCTAATTTAAAAGGTTTGAATATTGAAAAACTACAAATGGAATTGGCTCCAGCTTTTTCGCAAGGGAATGCAAAAATATGGATAAAAAGCACTAATAATGAAGGGCATAATCAAATTCAAATAAATACAACAAAAAATAATAATGCGGGTATTTCATTTATGGTTCCTAACTTAACGGGCGCTACATTAAGTATAGAAAGATTTGCTTACACCACTCAAGGACGAGGCAAAAAAAGTGTAGAGCAAATTAGATTATCAACAACTTTTCCCTTTGGACTTTTTTATGCATGGCGATTCTTTGATATAAAAACAAATTACTATGTGTATCCACAACCTTTTGGAAATTTTAACTTACCTGAAAATGAATTGCTGGGTGATTCTGTAGAAAAAATAATCGGTGTCAGAGGTGATGATTTTACTCAACACAAAAAGTATTCTTATGGCGAATCACATAAACATATTGATTGGAAGGCTTACGCAAGAGGTCGACCACTATTGGTAAAAGAATTTAAAGATGGTGATAACAGAGTTTTAAGTTTAGATATCCAAAACATGAGTGGTCACATAGAGGCGAAGTTGCAACAGTTAGTAAAATGGATAGATGATTGTGAAACAAAGAAAATTATATACAGCTTAAAGTTAGATGATCAGTTTATTGGACCAGGCTTAGGTCAGATCCACAAGAAAGAATGTCTAAAATCTTTGGCGGAGTATCCAAACTATGAAGCCTCATAATTTTACTCCATCTAGAAAGTTCAATTTAAGCTTGATTGTACTCATCACATTAAATCTCTTGCCTCATCTTGAAGATCACTTAACTACTACACTAATAATTGGTTTAATTTCTATTGTTTGGAGGATTCTTCATGAGTATCAAAAAGTGAAACTACCAAATATAATTTTGAAACTACTTCTTATCATTGGTTCTTGTTACTTGGTGTTCTTTCAACATGGTCAAATTACAGGTGCCGAGCCGGCAACGGCTTTGTTGATTGCAGGTGTCAGTCTTAAGCTAATTGACAGTGTTGATTATCATGATGCAATGGTTGTTTTATTTCTGAACTTTTTATTGTTGATGTCTCGTTTTTTAGTTTCACAATCATTATCGCTTACAATATTAGGTATATTAAATTTAGCCCTTGTTACTGCACTTCTTTTGCAATTACATAAAGGTAAGGAAATTCAACTGAAATTTTTGCCCTTATTAAAGTTAGGTTTTAAGCTGTTTTTACAAACAGCTCCCTTATTAACCTTGTTATTTTTTGTTTTCCCACGATTTTCTACGGGATTTATTCAATTAAATAATGAAACTCAAGCGAAATCAGGTTTTAGTCCTCAATTAGCTCCTGGTGAAGTCTCAAAACTAATCGCTTCTGACGAAATTGCCTTTAGAGTGGTGTTTGGCAAGAATGTACCCCAGCCAAAAGACAGATACTGGAGAGGTGCCGTATTGAGTTTCAACCAAGGACTATCTTGGGAGCCAGCTAAGGAACAGACACAAACTAATTACTCTAGACAGTTTAGAGGTGAGTTGTTTTATGAACAAAATATTATATTAGAGCCTAATTATGGCACTTGGCTGTTTGCATTGGAGACTCCTATATCTTTAAAATTTAAAGATCAAATGAAGCAAATGCAAAGTTATATCGGCAATGGTAGAGTGTATACTGTAAAGCAAAATAATGGTCAGAAACTTTCATACAAAGTTTATTCCGACCCCATGCCTAAGCAAATGCTTTTAGAGAAAGAAAAGTATTTGCAAATTAAAAATGAAGACGATGAACGGTTGAAACAATTAATCAAGATTACATTGCAACAATCAAATAATGAGCTAGATATAAAGAATAATTATTTAGATTTTTTTAGTAAAAATTTAAAATATTCGTTAAACCCAACTCCCGTTAAAAACAATAGTGTATCAGAGTTTTTGTTTGATACGAAAATTGGTTTCTGTGAGCATTTAGCCTCCAGTTTTGCGTACTTGTTACGAGCAAGTGGTGTGCCAGCACGGATTGTAGTCGGTTTCCAGGGCGGTGAGAAGAATGATTTTGGTGAGCATTATACAGTTAAAGACAAGGATGCTCATGCTTGGGTAGAAATGTGGTCAAATACGCTTGATCGTTGGTTAAGAGTTGATCCAACTGAAGTTGTTGCTCCACTAAGGCTAGAGCTGGGCGGTCAAATGTATCATAGTCTAAGCCAAGATGAGTTAAATGCTGGGCTTTCCCAAGATGAGTATTTAGCTCGTTTTAAATCAAGTTGGTATTTTAAAGTCATTGTACAATCACAATTGGCTTTTGATTTAGCTTCTATGCGTTGGAACCAATTTCTTTTGGATTTTGATAAAGAGGGACAGAGACAGTTTTTTAGAAAATTGGGATTAGAAAATTTAAAACTTAAAAAATTAGGTTTTCTGAGCTTATTTGCTTTAATTATATTTTTTATTTGGCTCAATAGAAAACGATACTTTTACAGGAAAGGGTTAACTCAACAAAAAAGTATATATAATGATCTATGCTTATATCTTGATGCCCATTTAGTTAAGAAAAAAATATACTTTGGACCCAAGGATTACTTTCAATTATTCTAACATAAGACCGGAAACTAGCTCTTTTTTGCAAAAGTTTTTAGAAATTTATATGCCTATTACATATGGTGCCAATAGTCCTTCAGAAAATGACTTAAAATTATTGAGGGAACTTACAAAAAATGTCAAAAAAGTTATAAATAGTACAAAATCCCAAGCCAGCTAAGCTTTAAAATTAAAATAAACCCACCTCTTATGGTTTTAGAATTGCATAGCTTTTTGCCGATGAATCATTTGAAAATATTTGTAACCTTTTTGATGTTCTTTATGCTGTCAGGGACTGCTCATGGTAATCGTGAACTGAGAAGTGCTGCTTACGATTGTTTTCAAGTTTTAGAAGTTAAAAATAGCAAGGATTCTGAATACGGCACTGAGGAGGGTTATTTTGAAGTTTCTATCCCTGATTTTATCTCGAGCACACCAGGCAATTATTTATTGAAAGTGGCTCAATACAGTTTGGAAAATAGAAAAAAATCTTATTGGATCAGGTATAATAAAAGTTTGCCTAACCAAATTTCACATATTCCAGTATTAACTTGGGGTTATATTGCTGATACTTTTTATAGCACATATAATGCTGTACGTACCGCCAATCTAAAGTGGAAAAATTTCTGGCGTGTAACTAAACACGAGTTAGCTGCTTCTGAATGGATTGCCAATACAAGTCTATTTAAACACGACTTGATTTATCGAACTGAGGTTCGATCTAAAATTAGTCAACTTCGTTCTTCTGTAATTATGTTTTCAAAAGAGATTGAAGTGCCACTGTCAATTTCTCCATTACGCGATCAAGTAGACTTTTTAAATTCACCACAAACCAGTCAAGATATAAGCCTAAATTGGTTAAATAAGATAGAAACTGCATGGAACACTTATAAGGAAGAAATATCAAGAGTTGAAAAATCAGCTGAGCAGACGGTTAAAATGGGAGAAATTGACAAGGTTATTGAAGAAATAAAGAAAGAAGCGAGTCAATATCCAAAAGGCTTTTTAGAGGCTGAAAGTAAAGTTCAAACATTGTATCAAGATGTTAAGGGTTTCGAGACGGCTATCAATCATCATTTAGCTGAAATTGTTAATATAGATGTTATTGTTTCCGCACTAGAGTCGGTAAAAAAACGAAGCACACCTATGCCTTTTGTTCTCGTCGTTCCCCAATTAGACATCAGTACATTGGTATGGCAGAAAAAAGCGATAAGAGTAACAATAGTATTAAAAGAAAATTTGAGAAGAGAAATTAACGACAGAAAGAGGCAACAAAAAGAATTAAAAGATCAACTCCGTAAACTGGAGTTAGATTATGCTAAAAATATATTTTTCCTTAATGAAGTTAACTATCAATTCAAGAGAGATTTTTCTGAAGATGTGAGTCCTGCCATTCGCCGTATACTTGATAAAATAAGTCAATTAGCATTAAAACCACATTATAAAGCCTCTTCATTGGCTTTATTGGCTTTAACGCGTTTTAAACTTGATGCATTTTCTAAAGACAATTTAGACAACATTAAAGCCTTAAAAGATAAATTTGCGGAACCAATGAGTACTATTTTTAGCAAGTCTGATATTGATAAAATTTTTGATAATCTAGGCATAAATGTTTTGTTTGGAAGCGCTCAAAAAAATTTAGACTCCTTAAAAAAGTCCTTGGTGGGTCTTTTATTCTTATCGGGGTCAATTACTGGAGGAACGAGTGTTTATGCTGGATTTGATACGATTAAGGAAAAATTTGATGACTTAAAGGATTGGACGGACTTACAAATTGAGTGGTATTTTCCAGAAGGGGAGATCCATACTTTAGCCCAGATCGTAGATGATAAAAAATTAAAGGATGAATTGGGTAACTTTTTTCAAAAACACACTCCTCAGGTTCTAATGAACCGAAAAGATCCTTCCTATAAAATTACAGACAAGTCACAAATAGAATTTTATTTAAAATATTACCCTATGTTTGTGGACTTACACGTTGAAGCTTATAAGCAGTATCGTTTAGGTAAAAAAATTAACTTGGAAAGAGCTGAAGCCAAAAATGCATTCACCAGTGACTTTTTCCAGGAGCGTGCAAAACGTGTAGAAATAGACATAGATTTAATTGATATTGCTGCTTTGAATGATATTGAGAAGTTTAAAAGCGAAGTCTACAAGTATTTTAAAAAGTATTACAAAGTAGATTTAAATAAATATTTGGCCGATAGTTATATTGAATCTATATTTTATTTAAAGGCCTTTGACGTTCCAGATAATATTTCTGAAATTTTCCCTAACAACACTGATGAGGTTTTGTTTGAACTTTTAGATTTGAGAGTTGAGATTGAAGAATATAGAACACAGCACAGTAATGGTGACTTAAAAGTGTTTAAAGCTAATCTGTATAAAAACAAGCGCACAGAAGTTTTAATGCCACCCAATGAAATTAAATTTCAAGAGCGTTTAGTTGAGATGTTAGAGTAAAATGAAAAATAATTATCTAACAAACTGTTATCGCATCGCAATATAATTGAATTACTTTCAAAACAAGTCACTTCTATACAAGTAATAATTCCTAGCTTAAATAAAACATAATACGAACTTGCTATATCAGGCATTTATTTCATAAAATTTAGTAAATTTTATCTGGGGGAGATAAATGACAATAATAGTTGGTTTGTTAATGGCTTTTCACAGCCTGTGGGCACTTGATTATACTAATCACATATTTGACGGACATGGTACAAAAACGGATCTCAATTATTTGGTCTCTAGAGTAAAAGCCGGAGATGTTATTTTAGTCGGTGAACAACATGGCTTTTATCCCCATCACCAAACACAATATGATGTTGTTAAAAATCTTCAACAAGCGGGTTTTAGTGTCAACGTGGGCATGGAGCATGTTCCTTATACTCTTCAACAAGAACTAAGTGACTATGTTAAGGGTAGTATGTCTGAAGAAGATTTTTTAAAGCAAATGAATTGGCGTCAAAGCAAGTATTCCAGCTGTTTGGAGTATACTGAAAATAAAGGTTATGAGGATCTATTCGTAGCTTTGCCTTTTGACTGCTATTTACCAACGATGAAATTGTCTGAAACTTTTAATGGCGGTATGGTCAGGGCAATAAATTTGCCGCGAGCTATTACAGGGAAAGTGAGTGGTCAAGGTATAGATTCTCTAACTCCAGAAGAAAAAGCTTATTTGCCACCAAATTATGAATGGGGGAGTGAGAGTTATTATCAAAGGTTTCGCGAAGTTATACTCTCATTTGGCGGTTCTCATGGCAAAATTACAGAAGAGATGATTACCAATATGTTTTGGGCACAAAGTTTATGGGATGACTCAATGTCTTGGAAGTCATTAGATTATTTAAACTCACTACCACAACATAACAATTCAGTTATGGTTGTAATTGTTGGAAATTTTCACGCTGCATATGGAGATGGATTGGCGGCTCGCTTTAAGGCAAGAGGGGCTAAAAATGTTCATATAGTTAGTCAAACCTTTGTTGAAAATGCCACGGAGGCTCAGATTAATGAATTACTTAATGATGATATCCAAGAGGGTTCATCCGGAGATTTAATAGTCATTACCAATTTGCAGTGAAAATATAAACAAGCTTAAAGCTTTACGGGTCATTTCATTAGTATTTGAAAGAGTTCGAGTTAAAACTTAATTTTCAAAGCGGTTCCGTATTCGTGGTCAGTTTTTTTAATGCCCTCAGGTGGTTGGTTGTCTAGGTTTTTTTCATAGGATATCAACCATGTTAGGTGTTGATTAACATTAAAATTAATCTGATTTAACCAGTGTATACGATAATCCTTTATTAAATTAATACTCGGTTGAAAATACAAAATGGATTCTAAATTTACATTTTCCATTAAGATTAAAAAAGTAGAAAAATAAGTATTCACTCGAGTGGTCCACTCTATATCAGTTTGTTTTGCGTTGGATTCATACTCCTCTTTAGAGCGAAAAAGTCCGTATCCGACATTAAATTTTAAATTCATTTGTTCCAGAACTTTATGCCTTACACCGAGCCCCCAAAGGCCTCTAAAATTTAAATGTTTAAAATGATCCTCTTGCCATTGTATATAAGACTCTAAGGTTAGTTTAGGACTTAAGAAGTATCCCCAGCGATAGTGGAATAGCCTTTGATCTTCAGTACGAACGGATTGACTCTCCTCAAATTTGTAATTGATAAGAGCTAAATGCTCAGTATTGAGACTTCGTCTTTGGGTTTGCCCAATAAGATTAATTTTATCTTCATTAGAATTTCCCTCTTTTTTATTAAAGGATATTTGGAATGATAAGACAAAGTCTTCTTCGGAATTTTGCATACGCAGAGATTCTATGTTGACGATAGCATGTGAGAGTTGGGGCAAAAGGAGTGTGAAGAAAACAATTATTTTAAGTAAAATCATGGCTGTAAAATAATATTTTAATGAGTTAGAATCAAGAAAACACTTTTTCGCCCAATTGGCAAAAATAAAGTATATAAAACTAATAAATGAAAACAATTTGAAAAACTCTTGTGAGTCGTGACAATTATGGACTCATGTAAAAGTATTTTACACTTTATTTAGAAAAAATTAATTTCTGCAAGGCCCTGAAATGGCATGTGAAATGCTAAAGGCTAATCTATGCAGGCAATAATTTTACTTCTAATACTACTATCAATAAATCATGTTGTTCAGGCTTCCAGCAAGGGTTCAAAAAGAGTACATTTGAATTCAAAGCAGGCCTGTTTATTTGCCTTAGATGATATTGTTGAAATTCCCGAACTTCTTGAGGCAGCCGTTTATAGTCAAAATGAATTAGGCACAACACTTGAGCTGCATCAATTAACCAATGAAGATCTAAGTTCCGCTTTGCAACTATTAAATAGATCTGACTTTACGGGTATTGAGGTTAAAAGTGATGAGTTTTATGCTTTTGAGTTTATAGCTTTTATAAATGGCAAGTATTATAAATTAACTTACCAAATAGATCCTAAACTGAGTTTTTTAAAAAGGACTGAGGTTAAAAAATTAACACAAATTGAAAAGGTTGATGATAAAAAACAGGTACGCCTATTTCTAGAAAATATGTATAAAAAGTTGAGATTAAAATCTATAGCAAGTGGCAACAATGGAAATGATATAAATATGCAACTAGATAAAAATAAAGAATTAAACTTACAAAGTTTCTTTATCACTTTTAATCAAAATAGTGTTTTTTATCAGCAAAAATTATATATACACCCTGCTACGCTCTTACAAATTCGCCATTTTTTGAGTTTGAGTAATAAAGACATTCGCCGTGCTTTTGAGTTGTATGAAGATAAAAATTTATCACAGCAACCTTTGTTGTTATATTCAGAAGGACACAGTGGGCGTGAAGGCAGTTATTGGTATGTTACGGATATAAATGGTATAGCATACAAAATTATACTTTCTGAGGAAAGAGTGGACCTAGTTAAAGGAATTCATCGTCAAATAATAAATATATTACCTGCAAATGAAGATTCAATAAATAGATTTCTTTATACCTTTGATCTCATTGAGGAGTTGGGCGAAGTTAGTCCTTGAATTAACATATAGGCGTATGTGCTATTACGTTTGCCCCCAAAGCCAGGTGGATTTTTTACAACAAAGCCCTGTCCTTTTAGACTTCTTTTAAGTGTACCTTTTGCTGCATAAGTAGAAAAAATGCAGTTGGATTCACATACTTTTTCAAGAAAATTATTTAGAAAATCTTCATCCCAACATTCTGGGTTCGTTTTTGCAGAAAAAGGATCGTAGAGGATGCAATTAAATTTATTGGTAAAAACTGTATCTTTGTTTAATTGTTTTCTTAAGTTAAATTGATGATTAGAATAGGCTTTTACTAAGTTATTCTTAATATCAGATGAGTTTAATAAGAAGTAATTGGCACATAAATTAAGAATTTGATCATAACATGTTTTTAAAGAAGGCTCCTGACCATCTAACCAATTTAAAAAATTCATTCTTAAAATTTCATCTGTTTCAAAAGATTCAATATAAAAAGATTTCAAATTAAACTTGAGGCAAACAGAAGCCGTTATGAGTTCATTATAACCTAGCCCCAGTCCAATCGAGAGCAATTTAAGCTGATTAAATGTTTTTACAGCATTTTCAATAGCTTCACCGTAGAGAGCAACACTTTCAGCAAAAGCACCCATTCGATTGTGCATGGCTTCGCCAGTTGTAGCCCATTCTAAACTGGGACTTCCATCAGCCGTTTTAATTATTTGAAATAAAGCCTTATTCATTGTAGATACTCAAATATGTCAGGATTTCCCCAATGGCAAGGCTTGCCTTATTTTCCTATAAGCTTGTATTATCATTACCTTTTTGGCGAAAAAGTATGGAAGGTTCCCGTAAGCACAGCAACCACCTGTCCAAATCGTGATGGTATTCGTGGAATGACAGTCTGTAACTTTTGTGATGAATGGGGTTCTGCAGCCTATCCTCAACACAGGGAAGAGCACTTATCCAGTCAGATAGCCTTAAATAAAGAGCATTTGCGTAAAAGGTATAATGCCCATAAATTCCTTGTTTATTTTCAGGCATATACAAATACCTTTTCAAAAACACAGACACTGGAAAAGCAAATAGATATAGCCTTAAAAAATAAAGATGTTGTAGGTGTAGTTATAGGTACAAGACCCGATTGTATTTCAGATGCAGTTTTTGAACTGTGGAACCGCACTTTAAAGAAAACTTTTGTAAGTGTGGAGTTGGGCGTACAAAGCTTTGACGAGGATCAACTCATATGGATGCACCGTGGACACACGGCAAAGTTAGCAATAAAATCTATATACCGCATTCGTGAAGCCTGTCCAGATTTAGACTTAGGGATTCATCTCATGTTTGGTTTGCCCGGTGAAACTCGTGAACAAATTAAAAACTTCTCACTACTGACTAATCAATTGCCAATTAATAATGTTAAATTACACAACCTACATGTTCTTAAAAACACACCTTTAGAGCTAGAATATAACGCTGGATTGTTTAGACCTATTTCAAAAGAAGAGTACGCTGATCGAGTAATTGATTTTTTAGTTTACCTAAATCCAGAAATTTCTGTTCACCGTTTAACAGCAGTAGCTAGTCGTCATGACGAATTAGTCGCTCCAGCATGGGCCGGTAATAAAATGGCTTCCTACCAGTACGTTTTAGATCGTTTTAAGGAGAGAATGGCTTATCAAGGTCAAGAGTTTCAAGGTCATTTGGTAAGTGACGTAGCTCGCTCCCTTTCTTCATTACAGAATTTAAATACAGCAAATGCCCTCTAGGTAATTGGGGTGGTTGTCCTTCTTTTTTTAACCAAGACAAAAACTCTCTTTCGGAGCTACGGCAAAATGCCTGACGATGTTTACCTTTTTCTTTTAGTGTATCGCCAATTATTCGTCCCCATTTTTCTTTTTTGAGGGGAGGTTCTTTGGATAGAGCCAGGTAAGAATAAGTGAGAGAAGTGTTCTTCATTGGCAAGAATTTTTCTATTTCTAAAAACCATTCGGGTGGATCTATAAAAAAGCGATCAAAGCACCAATCCTTTTTAGAATGTTTTATTAGTGGGCAATATTCTTGATGTGTACAAGGTGCCCAGGCATAGTGATGACTTTCCAACATTTTTTGTCGCCAATTCATAAGTTGCCGTGTGGTTTCTTGTAATGAGGGTTCGATAATAAAGTGGTCTTTACAAGTACCAGCCCATAAAGGAAATTGTGATAATTCATTTATTGCATAGCTAGATATAAATAAGCTCTGTTGAGAAACTTTGAGAGGTAGGGGCTGATTGTGCCAAGTGCATTTTTTTAAATCGAAGGCATTTAATTGTTTCAGAAATTCATACATGAGGAGATTGGCTTCTTTGGAGAGTTCAATAAAATCGGCACCCGTCAAATCAATGGATATATTATCTAGAAATGCTAAAAAAGCAGCGCCATTACCACTACCGAGTTCTATCCAGTGGCGAGGTTCTCGCCAAAAACCAACTTGCTTAGCAAGTAACATTGCTCTGGTTATACGCAAATAATTGAGAGGAAAAAAATAAACCAAATAGGCGGCAGTTCTTTGTGAAGATGTCCAAATATTGGGTGAAATCACTCTAGAATTGTAATGTTCTGAAAGTTCCAAAACCAAGCTTGCTAGTGTGTATGAATCACTTAATTTATATCCTAATTGACTGAGAAGCTTTTCAATGATTTTAGTATACTTAACTGGAAATTTTAAATACATGAGGGTGATCCTAGATGAGTCAGGATAAAAATACCAAGCTGAAAAAGCAGATTGTAAAAATTTGCAAAAGATTACATGAAAAAAACATGTTGGCAGCTGCAGATGGCAATATCAGTTTTCGAATTTCAGATAAAGAAATTTGGATTACTCCATCTGGAGTTATGAAAGCCTTCATGGACGTTGAAGATATGGCTTGTGTTGATATTGAAGGAAAAGTATTAAAAGGCCAGCCCTCTAGTGAAATGTGGATGCATTTAGAAGTCTACAAAAATTGTGAGAAGGCCAAGTCAGTTATTCACGCACATCCCCCCTATGCTATAGCTTGGTCTATTGCTCGCCCTGATTTAACGGAGTTGCCTTGTGGAGCTATGTCCGAGCTAATATTAGCCTGTGGAACGATTCCTATAGTGCCTTTTGCTATTCCTGGAACTTCAGAAATGGGCCAGAATATTGAGCCATATTTACCAAAACATCGGGTAATGATACTAGCACGTCATGGGGCTTTGTGTTGGGGAGAAAATCTTCAAGAAGCTCATAGAGGTATGGAGCGCATTGAACACAGTTCACAAATTTTGTATTTGGCAAATAATTTAGGTGGAGTCACAGAGTTACCTCAAGAAAAGGTGAATTTGTTAAAAGATCTCAGACAAGAAATTGTGAAGAATATGGGAGATATTGTGTTGTGAAAGAACTCAAAGCGCTTTCCATTGAGCATTCTAATGGTATTTTAAAAATTCTAGATCAAAAGCAACTACCAAATCATGAAGTTTGGGAGCAAATTCAAAACCCAAAAGAAATGGTAATTGCAATTAAAGAGTTAAAAGTTCGGGGTGCACCACTTATTGGTGTAGCTGCAGCTCTAAGTTTAGCCTTGTATGCAGAGCAGGGAGCTAGCGAGAGTGAATTTATGAGGGCCGCCGAACAGTTGAGAGAGTCTCGTCCTACGGCTGTTAATTTAATGTATGCTATTGATAAGCTCACTCAATTTGAAACTGTTTTTAATAAATATGAAGTTATAGCAAAAGCGGAAAATATTTTTTATGAAGATGTCGCCTTGTGTGAGCGTATTGCTAAAAATGGTGAAAAGTTTATTGAAGATGACGACAACATACTCACTCATTGTAATACAGGGGGATTAGCTGCTGCGGGAATTGGGACAGCTCTTGGAATTATTAAAGCGGCATTTGAAAGCGGCAAAAAAATTCATGTTTATGTGGATGAGACTCGCCCCTTATTGCAAGGTGGACGTTTAACAACTTGGGAACTAAAAAAGTATGGAATTCCCTATACATTAATATGTGACAATATGGCAGCAGCTCTTATGGCACAAGGAAAAATCCAAAAAGTTCTTGTGGGAGCTGATAGAATTGCAACCAATGGTGATTTTGCCAATAAAACTGGGACTTATTCATTAGCGCTAGCAGCGAAGTATCATCATATTGACTTTTATTGTGCAGCACCTGTAACAACGTTAGATTTGAAATGTTCTAGTGGAAAAAGTATTCCTATAGAACAAAGAGCCAATGAAGAGGTAAGAGGTTTTCAGGTGAGTAGTGGTGGAGTGGAATGGACACCAAAAAACTGTGATGTCTACAACCCCGCCTTTGATGTGACACCGGCAGGGTTGGTTACAGCTTGGATTTTTGATAGCAACGTTGTAAATCAGGGAGAATTTAACAATTATATTACTAAAAATTTCTAATTAAATTGAATTATAAATTGGTAATTTATTAATAGCCTCCATTATACCCACCAACATAATCAAGGTTAGGGCTATAATAAATTCCGCCTCCTTGAAAAGCTGAAACAATTCCACTTTTAAAAATCGAAATAGCTGTAGCTTTTTGTTGTCCACCGTAGATATTTTTTGTTTTTCCACGACCGCCAATATCCTTCCCATTTGGGCTAAAATAAACCCCACCCTCTGAGAAGGCTGTTATTAATCCTTTTTTATAAGGTATCATTGTTTGTAATGTTTGTCTGCCATTGTATAAAACTATTGAATCTCCACCACCAGCAGGATATTTTCCGCTAGAAGTAAAATAAATGCCTCCACCTGAAAAAGCAGTAACATAACCTTTTTTATAAGGAGACATAGCTAGTACGTTTTGATTTGATCGGTATATTAATTTTGTTTTTCCATTGCCACCAAGGTTTTTTCCATCTGGACTAAAATAAATGCCTCCACCTGAAAAAGCAGTGATAACTCCTTCTTTCCAGGGAATCATAGCAGAAACTTTTTGATTTCCATTATAAACTTTTTTAGATTTACCTCCGCCTCCAAGGTTTTTTCCATCTGGACTATAATAAATAGCCCCACCCGAAAAAGCCGTAATAATTCCACTCTTATAAGGAATCATAGCTAGAACTTTTTGTTTTCCATTATATACTTTTTGTGTATTGCTGCAGGCTTTGGCTGGATCAGCGCCATCTGGTGAATAATATATACCGCCTTGCTGAAAAGCAGTTACTAATCCTTTTTTAAAAGGAATCATTGCTCGAACTCTTTGTCCTTTATATAAACGAATAGTATTCTTTTTTGGGGGCAACCAATTTTCACATGGAATTCCATATAACAATTGGATTCCTGCAATATCAGCATCACTAAGTTGCCCGTCATTGTTGTATTCAGGATTACAATAATTCATGACTGATTCACCGTCATAAGGAGTTAAAAAAGCATTGCCATCTGGACCCTGTGGTTCTTCTTTACACATAGGATCTCGATCCCCTCGATTGTGTTCATGGGTAAAACCAACTGCATGACCAAATTCGTGTACACCTATTGAAGCTACGCAAGATTCTTTGTTGTATGCGCAACTTTGACTCCATTTTTGGAAAGTGAAATTTAACAACATACCATTTTTCTTACCATTTAATTCTCTGCCCAGACCTTTTGTATGAGGGTTATCATCAGCTATTTGGATACGAATGCCGCGTGAATTGTTATTGCAGTTCCCCCATCCTATAAACTTTAAGGTTGAATATTTTTCCCAACTTTGCTCAATAGCTTCACGTGTTACTTCTTTGTAGATGTTACTGCCATCAGGACTGTTTTCCCAACATACAGGTACTTCTTGACCGCTCCAAGCTATTGGATGAGATCCTCTATAAGCAACAGCTGCTAATACTTTATTACTGAAAAAAGATAAGAATATAATTAGACAAAGAATTAAATTCACAACGATTCCTCCATATTAATCTCGTCTATTTAGCAAATTATATGCCTATTTAAAATGCATAAAAGGAATATGGCATTTTAAAAATTGAACCTAATTCAATTGTGAGTAAGAAAATTACAAATTAAGTTTTGATAAAAATTCAATGCAACAAATGTTTTATTTTTCATAAAACTGAGTATTTTAAAAGAGGTTTGTCATTAAAATAACCTTAAGAGGGGTATACATGATCGCAATAATTGGTGGTTCTGGTTTTGAAAAGTTTGAAGCTTTTGAGACACTTACTGAGTTGGATAGGGAAACACCCTTTGGTAAAGCTTCTACCGGTCTTAAAAAGGTTAAAATTAATGACCAAGAATGTTTGTTTTTATCTCGTCATGGTCAAAACCATGAAGATTTACCCTCTGAACTAAATTATAGAGCTAATATTTTTGCCTTAAAAAAACATGGTGCTAAAGCGATTATTTCGTTTTCAGCCGTGGGAAGTTTGCGCAAAGAATTTAAGCCAGGGGATATGGTTGTACCCCATCAATACATTGACCGCACCAAGGGTTTGCGTCCGCATACCTTTTTAGGCAATGGGGTAGTCGGCCATATTTCTTTAGCTAAACCCATGTGTGAAGTTATGAGCCATCACACAAAAGAAATATGCCAAAACAAAAAATGGGATTGTCATTTTGGTCAATCCTACATTTGTATTGAAGGTCCTTACTTTTCAACCAAGGCTGAGTCTAATTCCTATCGAGCCATGGGAGCAGACATTATTGGTATGACCCATTTTCCGGAGTTTGCCTTAGCTAGAGAAGCGGGATTGCCATACTTGCCCTGTTGCTTTGTGACGGATTATGATTGTTGGGACGACAGTATTCCCCATGTTACTTTGCAAGAAGTTATTGAAGTTATGAGAAATAATAATGCGAAAGCCTTTGAGTTGGTTTGCGATTTATTACCTCTAGGTCAAAAGCTTTTTGCCGGTTCATATTGCATAGATGGTGGTTTAAGAACGGGGATTATGACTCCTAGAGACCTTATTCCCCACGATGCTTGGACCTGGATTGACGTTTTAACTCAAGATTAGATTTTTAATTTATTATTATTAGAGTCGTTCAATATTTACGGCGTGCAGTTTATATTCCTTTGTAATACCACTATCATTTTGCACGGCAACTTCTGTTAAAACTAAGCAAATGTGGTCATTTTTTACAGGGAAGATTAAAACTATTTTTTCAAATACAGATAGGTTTAATTCTTTAATTAAATCAAAAGATTTACCTGTTTTTACATCATGTAAAGTTAAATCGGTAAAAGCACTTGTTTGTTGGCTTCCGTTTTCTTGATAGCCATCGGCTTTAAGTATTCTTTGTTCACCCAAGTAGGCCATTAATGCCTTGTTTTCAATAGTGACTTCGACTGTTGGGGCCTTTTCACGTTCACTCTGACTAATTTTCAGCAGGCTAAAAGTAGTATCATTAATTTCAAAATTCTGACCACTTCGTCTATCTGATTTTCGAATAAAATAACTATGATTGTTTAGATCATCGTTGAAAAATGCAGTGAGGTAATCTCCCCACCATACTGAATAGCTTAAGCTTTTTTGATAAGAGTAATATCCCCCATAATTGTAAAATTCAGGAAAAACATTAAATGTATTTAAATCCAAAAAATTTATGAAATGACTGCCTATTTTATATTCTTCAGAGTAGTCAGTTGCGTGTGAATTATAAAACAAACCATTTTTTGCGGAAGACTTATATTTACTATATAAAGAAATACTAAATGATTTTTTAAAATGAATTTCAAAATTATTTAAGTCTAAAGAAAATATTCCTGTGCTGCCACTCTTTGTTAGAAATAACAAAGCTTTATCTGAATTTTCCACTAACTGTGTGTAACTTAATCCATTATAATCTTCTATCTCTTTAGTGATATTTTTAACATGTCTGGTTTTCGCATTAAATAAATTTAAACTTAACTTACTACTTAGGTCTTCGTTATCAGGATATAAATAATCATAAATAATTAGATCTTCATTTAAATAGTAAAAGTGTGTAGCTTGTACTTCTTCCTGATACCAGTCAGTTAGTTCTATTAATTCTTTTCCATGTTGATGGTAGATAACTTGTTTATTACTACATATTTCAAACGATTGAAGAGGTAAGCCGTTTTCTCCACGAAGAATAGGACTATAATTGAACTTACATTCCTCCCACAATATGCTTTTGGTTGAAATATTCTCATGACTAAAGGGGATGATATTTCTAACGACATTCATTTTACCTTGTAAAGTACGATCTTTAGTTGAAATTGTAAAATTTGAATCAAGACTATTGTAATTAATTTTTTTGTTAAGCGCATCTATATTTACCCAATATAAAGAACGGCCATCAAATGCTATGTTCAAATTCACTTGAGAAATTGGGATATTTGAATCTGGAAATGGATTCGCTTGTTGCTCTGTTATTGCTTTACTAGTTGTTTCATCTGACTTAATAATTTCATTTTCTTTAATGTCAAATAAAACAAATTTGATAGGAACATTATAAGAAATTTCATATATAGATTCAGTATTACTTTCTTTAATAAATAATGCTATTATGCTCTTTTCTTCTATGCCAAACCAATATAAGTCTTTAAAAGTCCAATCTTCACCAGCATTAAAGTTAATATCATAGATTTTTCCATTGCTGAGTTGAATGACTTTTCCTTTAATATATGAAGAATTTTTATTATCATCTTTAGTAAATAAATAGTGTGTTCCATGAGATAGTTGAAAACGCTTGTTAGTTTTAACAGGTAAATAATTATTATTTAATTCAATATTATTTATTGACTTATTTTCTAATAAAGTAAGTCCAGTTAAATCAGTTGTTTGCGAAATCACTTTGTTTGTAATCTTAGGCAGGGTCGTTGCGCCAGCATAACAGTAGATGTTTTTTGTTTCTTGATTAATTTTATTTTTAAGTGTTGCACTGTACTTTCCAGTTCCTAAAAAAATCTCTGTGTCTAATTGTGCTTGCAATTGCCAGTTTGATGATTCCGTAGTTAATAAGGTGCCATTAAGTTGGCGTCTGGCAGGTTCTTTCGAATTCGGAAAAATAAACTCTGCCTGTTCTTGGCTCGGAGAATATTCAAGGAATAAATTCAAATAACTTTCAGAGTCACTTCTACACCAAAGTTCGGTCACCCATTGTGGACGAAGTAATTCTTTTCTTTTAAAAATATAGCCATCATAGATAAAGTAGCCTTCGATATTTGGATAGTAGGTTAAATCTTCAAGGCTTATATTTTTTTGACTTTTTGAACAGTTGTAAAGCGTTTGATTTTCTAATGTAATTTGATAGTTTTCATCGATAGTGATTGCTTGAATTTGGTTTTCACTGTGTTGGCCACCACAAGCTAATTGTGTAATTTCGTGAATATAGGTACCAGGGTCTGGTTTACCATCATAGTACTCACCACCGCCAGATTTGGCTGAGAAAATATCTTGTGTGTCAAAACTACCTAGAAAATTGCAGTTTTGAAATGCAAGTACAACTAGACTTAATAGAATAAGTACCCTGAAATTCATAGAAATTTTCACATCCCCCCTTATAAAATTATAAATTGAGATAATGAAATTTAGAAGAATCTTTGTCCTTAAATATCATTTTGAGACGATGTCTCCAAATTACAAAAGTTTATGGGGCCAATCTCGCTAGCAAAAAATGTCAGGTTTTTGCAAAAAATTACAGGCTTTGAATTTTGTAAAACAATTAACTCATTGATTATATTATGAAATTACTAATCTATAATTTGAGTTAATAGGTACAAAATTTGAATCAGTGAATTACCAAAATTTAATATGGAGTAACCATGAAAACAGTTAAAAAATTTCCCTTAAAAAAACGTCTAGAAAAGTTGGCTCAATTTATTTTAAATAGTAAGTAAATCAACTTACTCTACAAAATCTTCGACATCGTTGCCATAATAGTAACATGTTCCAGACCCCTGGGCCGTACACGCCGCTTGGCAAGCCACCATATCTGCATCTGGTGGTAAGTTGTTGCACAATGTTTGTAATTCTCCACCAGATTCTTTATAAGTGCAAAAACAAGAAGTCTTAAGTTTAGGGCTATTAAACTTCCAAACAATATCATCACCAAATAACTGTGGGTACCATTTTCCTGTACATATGTCTACTCCATCAACTCGCCCAGAAACACCGTTCACATCCGAAGAAACTTCAAAGTTATTGTCTAAGTCACTACAGCCGACGCCGAATCCATTTATATATCTTTTGACACATACTAATTGTTGAGTGAGCTCATGGAAGACTTTTATAGAAATAGTTTCATTAATTTTATTAAGAGTCGTATCTAATTCAAATTGGCCAATTAAAGTATATCTTCTATTGGCATCACTACAGTTTGCGACAAACTTAAATTGTGACATTGTTTCTGCTACTTGTTCGGTGATTATTTCGTTGTTTACTGTTTGATTCTGCACACATTTGTCGGAGCCAACAGGATAATATTTTCCACCTAAACTTTCACAAGCTTCTTCTTCAGTTAACGAACTTACACATCTGGTAACTTGTTCGGTCTCTGGATCTATTAGTGCTCGGATTATAAGGTTATATGGTTTTAAATAAGTTTGATGTTGATTTAAAACTTTAAACTCAAAATTTATCGTAAGTGTGCTTAAAGTTTGATTAAAAATAGAAAACGAATTTTCTAATCTGGAGATTCTAATTTTATCAAACTCAATTTGATCAATAGAATCACCTTCATTTATAGGTAGATCTCTGGATGGTAATTTTAAACCAAATGTGACACCTTCCTCTGGAAAGTCTTCTGAAGGTAGGTTTATATTTTTGAGACTTTCCGAACAAAAATAGGGCGAGTAAAGTGCTTGTTGTAACTGAGTTTTTACTAAAGAATTTTGTAATTTTGCTTTTGTTATCTTAGCTTGATTAAAAAATAAAACTGAAGCACTAGTAATAACACCCACTAAAATAGAGAAAATCGCTAGAGCACTAATTACTTCTAGCAAAGAAAAACCACTAATTGATTTATAAAATTTCATTTTATGGTCCAACGCGAGTCCCCATGTAATAACAATTAAAACTAGCAAATCCATTGTCACTAGCTTGTTGTATGCAATCTGTACGACATGTTTCCTTCATTTGGCTGACATCTCTTCTGGTTCCGACAGAATCATATTTGTTTATAATCCAGTCGCTAAAAGAATTGTCTGTATACATTTCACATGTATCTCTATTTAAAATCCTGTAGCCACCAAGAACTTTATATTCTTTATAATCAGATTGTGTAATTGAAGTTGTTGTGGAATTAAACAATTTACCAGCGGCACTAGACATAGGAGTGGGATTAAAAGTGTCCTGCCAAAAAGCTTCACAGCTGGCCCCGTTAGTTTGGTTGTAGACTTTAAAACCATTGGCAGTTTCTTCAGCCGAATATACATGATAACTGCTTCCAATTTCATCAAAATTACAAATGGGTGATGTCGAGCTAATAAATGAATCCCATAACGTTTGATCACATGGGGCTTTGTTTCGTATACTTCTTAGAGCAAAATGTGTTTCCCCCGTATCCTTGCGTCTCATGCCAAAGACATACAAACCTTGCCCATTAATACCAGCTGGCATTATAGAATTCATTGGATTGCACGAGGCATATTCTAACTCAATTGACTTATCAGTAGAACTGCCACCTTGATTACTACTGTCTCCACTACTAGTGCCTCCAGAGCTACTGCCACTAGTCTGTCCAAGAGCTTGCAGTTCTTCTTCCGTTAAATCTCTACATCTGGGATTTGATTCTGGATCATATTTTTTAGTAAAGGCTCGACAAAAGCTTGCCACATCCTTACTGCCCACACAGTCTGTAATCGCATCTGTATTAGTATCTATTTTAAGAATTTTTGACACGTATATGGGTGCTATTTCGTGGCGTTCAGTAGCTTCGCTGGATAAAAATACTTTGATATGGGTATTTAAAAAAGATTCTTGATCTGACTCAGAAAGTGTTTCAGTATTTTCTAACTCAATTTTATCTACAATATAATTATCTAGTTTTGCGTTGGCTTTTAATTTCTCATTGAGATCAGGATAATCCAATTCAACTTCAATAAATTGTCCTGTATTTGGCATAGTTAGATCAACAAATTGGGTGCGGCATTGGCTTTGATCAGCCATTAAGTACTCTAATTTTTGCTGAATTTCGCTTTTGAAGGCTCTCAGATTATTTAACTGAGAAGCTTCTGTCTGGTACTCTAAAAATCTGAAAACTGAAATTAAACTTAAACTGGTCAAACCCAATAGTATTAAAATTAAAAGCAAGGAGAAGCCTTGATTGTTTTTTATCATAGGCACCCCTGCCAATCGTTGCTGTAATTAAAAAAGGGATTAAGGCCATGACTGTGTTGCAAACAAACTCCATTATATCTGCAGCTAAAATTACTGATGCCATACTCGGCACCTCTCAGTTTACAAAAACTCATACACTTATAATTGGAATCAACATTAGTAGTTCGAGTATGTGTAGCCATTGAGTCTTTGTATTCACAATTATCTGTTGTATAAGTATCATTGAATGTAAGTAATAAAGGATAATCACCCGAATACATTCCATAAAAACCACCGGAGCCCATGCCGACATCAAACATTTTACAGTTTGTAGGGACGCACTTGTAATCTTCATTATTCCAAATCCAATCATTTCCCTCTGGTAAATAACTAGTATGACAAATGTGAAAATAATTTAAGTATGGATAGTCCATGCCTTTGCCGTTATAATTAGGGTGGCCTATAAGTAGAGACCCACACTTTCGTGGATCATCGATATTGCTGACTTCTTGTTGTTGCCAACCAGTATCGCAAGATATGATTCTTTGATCGGCTTTGTGTCTCATAATAAATCTATGTGATAGAGTCGTGCCAACAGTAGGCTGCACAGTTGGCAAATTATTTGGTGTCACCTGCGAAAAGACTTCAAGACCTAAATTTGTATCACGACAATAAGCTGTATCTAAAGGATAATAGTAGTCTCTGTTAGATAAATCATTTGAACTTGAGCTAGAATCACCACAGTTTTCACACTCCACACTGTCCATTGAATACAAGTTAGAATTATTAAGACAATAAAGAATTTTACTTTCCTCTGAGTTTACAAAAAAAGTTTTAAATAGTTTTATGTCTTTAAGCTCATCCTTATTGCCAAAAGCATTTTTAAGTTTAATGGTAATAGTTGTAGCTACTGGCTCGGGATTTATTCCCGGCATAATACGCTGGTTTGTTTGTACATTGATATTGCTAATTTCAAGATTTTCATATCTCGTGCCTGATTCCAAAATTTTGTTGTTTCCTGGTAATGTGATCTTTAAGTTTTGAGGATTTTCTTCCTCAACATTAAAGCTTTGATCTGTAAACATAATTTTACAAGCTTCTGGCTGAGCAATTTGTTCTTGGATTTCTGATTGGAGTTGTAGTCGATGAATTGTGGCTTTTTGCTTATCAAACTGATCTTTTAAAAGTAACGGAAAGCCTAGTGCAAAAAACATTAATACACCAGAGACACTGAGAGCTATTACAACTTCAATGGCGCTAAAGGCCTTATTACAGAAGTGTAATTTAGATTGTATATGTCTCACGTTCAACGAATCCATAACTATAAGGATAGCAAATATTTTCTTGAACGGGATGTATTTATTTACACTTTCTCACATTAGGACAATAAATCATTACAGCTACAAACTAAATTGCGATCGCCGTAAGCATTGTCCACTCGACCCACTGGCGCCCAAAATTTGCGAAGTTTTAAGTTCGTTAACGGGTACGCCGCCTTTTCTCGAGAATAGGGATGAGTCCAATTGTCTGTTGTTAAATGTGACAATGAGTGAGGTGCATTTTTTAATACATTATTTGAGGGATCAGCTGTGCCTTCTTCCACTTCTTTAATTTCTTCACGAATAGAAATCATAGCTTCAATAAATCTATCAATTTCAAACTTACTTTCACTTTCAGTGGGCTCAATCATAAGCGTTCCCGCAACAGGCCAGGACATAGTCGGAGCATGAAAACCATAGTCAATAAGTCTCTTTGCAATATCATCCACTGAAATGTCACAAGTTGTTTTAAATTTTCTAACGTCAATTATACATTCGTGAGCCACCCAGCCTTCTTTACCACGATAGAGAATGGGGTAGTAGGGCTCAAGTTTCTTAGCAATATAGTTGGCATTTAAGATGGCAACCTGAGTGGCTTGAGTTAAACCCTCTCGACCCATCATAGCCATATATCCCCAAGAGATAGGTAAAATACTAGCGCTGCCCCAAGGAGCTGCAGCAATAGCGCCAATACTCTCATGACCGCCGCACTCTTTTACTAATGGGTGATTGGGTAAAAACTGAACAAGGTGAGGAGCTACGCCAATTGGGCCAATACCAGGGCCTCCACCACCATGAGGAATGCAGAAGGTTTTGTGTAAATTTAAATGACAAACATCAGGTCCAAACTCTCCTGGTTGAGCTATTCCCACTAATGCGTTTAAATTAGCACCATCCATGTAAACTTGCCCACCTGCACTGTGAACTTTTTCGCATATTTCGCGAATACTTTCTTCAAACACTCCATGAGTAGAAGGGTAAGTGACCATCAGTGCAGCTAGAGAATCTTTGTTGTCGGAAATTTTCTGATCGAGATCAACCAAATCGATATTACCTTCATCATCACATTTAACAACTACGACTTTCATACCCGCCATAACAGCACTGGCTGGATTTGTGCCGTGTGCTGAGCTGGGTATTAAACAAATATTTCTGTGCGATTGACCTTGAGACTCTAAGTATTTTTTTACAACTAAAAGACCGGCGTATTCGCCTTGTGAACCAGCATTGGGTTGTAAGGAGACTCCAGCAAAGCCTGTAACTTCACTTAACCAGTTTTCGAGTTGGTGAATCATTTCCATATATCCCAAAGCTTGATCTAGAGGTGCAAAAGGATGAATGTTTGCAAATTCGGGCCATGTAATTGGTTGCATTTCAGAAGAAGCGTTTAACTTCATGGTGCAAGAGCCTAAGGGAATCATAGCATGAGCCAAAGATAAATCTTTGCTTTGTAGTTCTGTGATATAGCGGAGCATTTCAGTTTCTGAGTGGTACTTATTAAAGACAGGATGAGATAAGTAAGAAGACTCACGAATAAGCTCATTTGGTAAGGTTAGATTTTCAGTTAAAAAGTCTTCGGGTTTTTGTGTAATGCCAAAAATTTTAAATAATTTATCCAAATCCTCTAAAGAAGAGACTTCATCAAAACTGACAAGGAGAGTTTGTTTATCCCATTGGCCTAAGTTTATTTTAAATTCAAGAGCTTTATTTTTATACTTTTCTAGTTCTTTTTCGCCAATTTCAATGGTCAAAGTGTCAAAGTATGTTTGATTGAGGACTTTATATCCTTTGGACTTAAGTGCATTAAAAAAACATTGAGTCTTTTGTTGAACGCCCTTTGCAATGCGTTTGAGTCCGTGTGGACCGTGGTAAACAGCATACATAGAAGACATAACTGCCAACAATACTTGAGCCGTACAGATATTGCTTGTCGCTTTTTCTCTTCTTATATGTTGTTCTCTCGTTTGTAGAGCTAAGCGCAAAGCGGGTTGATCGTGAACATCTTTAGACATCCCTATGATTCGCCCAGGTATTAGTCTTTTAAATTCGTCATTGCAAGCTAAGTATGCAGCATGAGGTCCGCCAAAGCCGAATGGAACACCAAAACGTTGTGTCGTTCCAACAGCTATATCAGCTCCCCATTCTCCAGGAGCTTTTAGTAGACATAAACTTAAAAGATCTGCGGCAGCAATAAATTTTGCACCAGCTTGCTTGTAGTCTTGTGAAAGCTGACTGTAATTACACACTTCACCTAAAGCATTGGGGTATTGGCAGACGACGGCAAAAAAATCTTCTTTGTTAGAAGTATTAAATATGTCATCTATAACTAATTCTAAACCAAGAGCTTCTATACGCGTTTTTACGACAGCCAAACTCTGTGGAAATATATTTTTGTCGACTAAAACCTTATTGCGAATATCTTTGCGTTGAACAGCATAGGCCATGTTTATGGCTTCAGCGACAGCCGTTCCTTCATCTAGAAGAGATGAGTTAGCAATGGGTAACTTTGTTAAATCAATAATCATCGTCTGGAAATTAAGCAGGGCTTCCATGCGACCTTGTGATATTTCCGCTTGATAGGGGGTGTAGGCTGTGTACCACAATGGGTTTTCGAGTATATTACGCTGTATAACTCCCGGTGTTTTAGTGCCGTAGTAACCTAAACCTATAAAGCTTTTAAAGACTTTATTTTTGGAGGCAACTTCTTTAGCGCGCTCCAAAAATTCGGACTCGCTTAAGCCTTGTTGCAAATCAAGGGGAGATTTTAAACGTATGGACTGAGGTGTGGACTTATTAACCAGTTCGCCTAAACTTTTTGTTTGTAAAAAGTTAAGCATTTCCATTTGATCTTCTTGTGACGGACCAATATGTCGATGAGAAAAAGCTTCTTTAAATGTGTCCATACCCCATTCCTTTATAATTTAAGCTTTTTTAGCTGTTGTTTTTTTAGTGACTTTCTTTGTGGTTTTTTTTCTAGGTTTAGTCGTCGCTTTTTTAGTTGTACGAACTTTTTTCTTTTTCACAGATTTTTTTGTCACTTTTTTCTTAAGCTGTGAAGTTGCCTTTTTAATTTTGGCTTGATGTGATTTGGCTTTTTGGCGAACTTTTTTAACATGTTTTTCTGCTTCGGTTCGAGTTTTTTTAATTTGTTTAATGGCCTTACTAATTTCGCGATCAAAATCACGCTGAGCACGATTAATTTTTGTTAATAAATGATTATAGGCTTTTTCAAAATCCTTAACTTTTTTCTTTGCACTTGGTGATAAATGTTGTTGTATATCAAAAGTTTGAATTTCTTTGGTCAAATTTTGAAGTTCTTTTTTAATCTCTTCAAAATCACTTAGTCGAATAACTTCTTTTTTAATTTTTTCCCAATTAATAGTGCTAAAATCCATGGTTTCCATCTCCTTGCATAGAGTTGGTTTTAAATTGTTCTTTTCTCTAGGTTTAGTCAAGCTATTGCGTAAAGAATTCTGCGAGAGGCTTTAAATAACTGACCAAATTTTTCAATACCTTGCGCCCTCATTGATGGAGCTAGAATTTTAAAATAGTCTTCTAACTCTTCGCGGGAGCCAACATGGTATTTAACACAAAGTTGAAGTATAGGTTCATTGCTTTCTTCCTGGAAAATCTCAGCGCTTTTAAAGCCTGGGATTTGCAACATATCCCGTACGTGTTGCTTTAACCACGCCACAAATTCACTGGCAATTTCAGGTTCAATTTTCAAGTTAACCTCGTAAATAATTAAGCTCATTGTTGACATTGTAGGTCACCTCTTTTAGGTCAAGTTATGTTTGAATTGGATAAGCTCACTAAATATAAAGATTGGCTCACTTTCAAGAGCTTTGTGCGTCAACATTTTATTGAACAAGGCCTTACTGAAGTAGAAACTCCCACCTTGGTTGAAGGACCTGCCTTTGAAGCCTACTTAGAGGTTTTTACGACACATTGGGAGTGGGGGGGGCGGCAATCAAGTTTTTGTCTGCCAACGAGTCCAGAAATAAGTATTAAGAAATTAATTGCCTCTGGTTGGAATAACTTATTTGAAATAAAAAATTGTTTTCGCAACAATGAGTTGAGCCCCACTCATGAACCCGAATTCCAAATGTTAGAATGGTATCGAGTCGGTGATAAATTAGAGC
This sequence comes from Bdellovibrionales bacterium, assembly GCA_020435005.1. Classification (GTDB taxonomy): domain Bacteria; phylum Bdellovibrionota; class Bdellovibrionia; order Bdellovibrionales; family UBA1609; genus JACKAN01. The sequence goes on along the minus strand of JAGRAE010000001.1, from coordinate 15,973 downwards.
TTTTAGTTAACGATATTCAACTTCTTTTCAATAAATTAACAGAAAATAATTGGATAAAGGGAGAGTGTTTACAATTAAAAACAGTTTCAATGGCTGAAGTATTTTATGAAAGTGTTCAATTTAAATTGACGCCACAAACGACACGAGAAGAGCTTGTCGATTTATCTATGAGTTTAGGTCTAGACCCCGAGGGAGGGGAAACAAGGGAAGAGCTGTTTGATTGGGTCTTTGTGCATAAAATTGAAGAGACTCTAAAACAAAATCATCCAATTATATTGCACTCTTATCCACCATGGATGCCAACTTTAGCAAAAACTAATGAGCAGGGTTGGGCGGAAAGGTTTGAGTTGTATTTTCGCGGTTATGAATTGGCCAATGCGTTTAACGAACTCTTAAACTATGAAGAGCATGAGAGACGCTGGCTGGAAATTTGTAATATTCGCATAGCTCAAAAATTACCACCATTGACAAAAGACCAACAGTTTTTTGAGTTTATAAAAAACGATTTGCCGCCGACTTTGGGAATAGCTCTTGGACTAGACAGACTTTTTCTTGCCATACAAAACCACAAAAATATTAGTGATTTTAAAGTATTCGCGAAATTTATTTAAACGTGTATAAACTGACAGGGTTCAACTACGAAGTTATTAACCGTTGTTGATTTCGTCTTTAAGTTCTTTGCCCACTTTAAAGAAAGGAAGCTTTTTTTGTTTAACATTAATAACTTCACCCGTTCTTGGGTTGCGTCCTTGGTAGGCTTCATAATCGCGATTTACAAAGGAACCAAAACCTCTAATTTCTATACGATCATCTTTCATTAAAGCTTCAATCATTGAATCAAAGATGGTGTTAACAACTGTTTCAGCTTTAACTCTAGTGATTCCAGCTTTTTCTGAAATTATATTTATCAGGTCTGCTTTTGTCATGATTCCCTCTAAGGTGTTGAATTTACTTACATTGTAGGTCCTAACTTCCCATTTTTCCAAGTTTAAAATGAAAAAAAGCAGATTTTTTGCTAGTAACTCACCTAGAGTCCAGTTAATGCACCATATTATTAACTAATTTTTTTAACCATGCTCCATAATAACCAGTGTTTTCAAGTGTTTCTTTATAAGCTTTTAATGTGAGTTCGACCATTTTCTGTGTATTGAAGATATTCATTACTTTTAAGTGAGCCTTTTCGCCAATCTCATCATTGGGAACTTCATCTGTAAAAATCTTCATAAAAAGCTTCGCTAACATAGAAACATCAGCGGGTCTGATTAAAAAACCATTTTTACCATTTTCAACAATCGTAGATATAGGGCTGAGCTCTGAACCTATTATGACCTTTTTTTGCACCATGGCCTCAATTAAACTCGGCTCAAAACCAGAAGTTCTAGAACTTAAATCGACATAAACATCGGCCAAACTAATGTAATCGGGAAGCTCAGAATTTTTAACAGATCCTACAAAAATAACTCGACTGCCAAGCGCTAAATTTAACATTTCGAATTCAACTTGTTTATAAACAGGTCCATTACCAACGATAATTAATCTTGTATTGGGCTTTTTAATGGCAACTTTTTCAAAGGCATGGAGTAAGTTTTTGATCTCACTAAACTCATTCATATCTGTGTTAGTAACAATGGTTTGTGCATTTGGAGGGAGCTTTAAGCTTTGTTTGAGTTCTTCATTTTTCTCTCGAGGCGAGAGTTCTCCAACTTCTAAGCCATAAGGAATGACAAAAGTTTTTAAGTCTGGATACAAATAATGTCTTTCAAGCAGTAATTTTTGTTGAGGGCTTGTTACAAACATTCCATCGGCAGTACTTAAAAGTTTACGGTCTTTGGCAAAATATGTAGATAGAAATTTATAAACAACAGCAGCGCCTGCACGAATTAAACTACCAGGATTGTCTTGGGCCATTGCTAATATGGAATAGAGTTGGCTCATTTCTGTCGCTTCAATGTCATACATCATGGCTACGCGAAACTTTTTGTGCTCTTTACCTATTTCAATTCCGTTGGCGTCTATACTGTGAACAATGTGAAAAGGTTCACGACTATGTAGCTGTTGAAATTTTTCTTTAACTAAAAAAGGAAAATCGCGTTCATTTCGTGCAAATATCTCTCCCAAAAAATAGGCCTTAACATTGTCCTGATCAATTTCACGTTTTGCTTGAGGATTTTTCCAAGAAAGAACACTTACTTTGTGTCCACAAGCAGTAAGTCCTTTTGCGATTGGCCACAAAAAACCATGATCTGCAGCACGTCCCAAGATGGGAAATCTTTTCGCTATAAAACAAATATTTAGTGATTTTGGCAGTTCACGACTCATAAAAAGGTACCTGCTACTTTTTCCTTGAAACAATGTATAATGTATAATTTATTACACGTTGTTTCCAGAAAAAAGTAGCAGGTACCTTTTATTGCTGAGCGTGTTATGCCTAACGAATGTCTGATTACGCAATTGAATTTAGAAGTGTAAATAAAACTTTAGGTGAGAAACAAATCTTATCTCTGCTCGATTTGAAAATAGAACACAACAAGTTTTATAGTTTAATTGGCGAAAGTGGCAGTGGCAAAACCACATGTTTAAGACTTATGAATGGTTTAATCAAAGCCGATAGTGGGCATATATTTGTTCAAGGTAAAGAAATTAATTATAATAAAGTCGTCAATCTACGCCGTAAAATGGGCTACGCCATTCAGGGAAGTGGACTATTTCCACATTTAACTTGCCTGGAGAATTTAAGCCTCATTGCTAAAAGAAAAGGCTGGTCTGATAGAAAAATATCAAAACGAGCCCATGAAATATTAGAAGTTGTATCTTTGAATCCAAATGAATTTTTGAAGAAATATCCCAAACAAATGAGTGGTGGGCAACAACAGCGAGTAGGTATAGCACGTTCGCTTTTTTTGAATCCACGCATAATGCTTATGGATGAGCCATTTGGTGCACTCGATCCCTATACGAGAACTGAAATACAAGATTTTTTCTTGAGCCTTAAAAAACAATATGAACTCACTGTAGTTTTGGTGACTCACGATATATCTGAAGCATTGAAAATGAGTGACGAAATAATAGTTTTAAATAATGGAAAAGTCGAACAACAAGGGTCTCCTCATGAAATTGTTACTCAACCTAAAAGCGATTACATTGAAAATTATGTAAGTATCGTAGAGAAGCACGCGGAAATGTTTCAAAATATAAAATTAGGTAATGTTTGATGGCCAGAAGATTTTTAATTATTTTTTTAATCTTATTTTCTGCACTTTCATTTGCGAGCACTCCTATCAAAATTGGTAGTAAAAAATTTACTGAGAGTTTTTTGTTGGCAGAAATGATGGCTCAGTTATTAGAAAATTATGAGTATAAAGTGATCCGCAATTTTGGTTTAGCTGGTACACTAGTGGCTTATACGGCTCTCGAGAATGGTGAAATTGATATTTATCCTGAGTATTCAGGCACCATCAGTCAGGTTATTCTTAAAAAACCAGAGGTGAATGAGCTTAAACTGATTCGAAAAGAACTATTAAGTAAAAACTTAGATATTTTAAAACCTTTTGGGTTTAATAACACTTATGCCATTGCAGTGACCCAAGAAGTGGCTCAAAAGTATGATCTACAAAAGATTTCTCAACTTTCTGCTTTAGAATTAAGAGTTGTTTTTTCTTATGAATTTTTGAATAGAGAAGATGGATGGAAAAATTTAAAAAAAATATATTCCCTCAACCAATTAAAAGTAAAAGCCATAGAACACGAACTGGCCTATCGCGCATTGGATAATGACGAAGCCGATGTCATGGATGCCTATTCAACAGATGGAAAAATTAAACACTACAATTTAGTATTGCTTGAAGATGACAAAGATTTTTTTCCAAAGTATCTAGCCTTGCCATTCATTAGAAAAGATTTGCCTATAGATGTTGTAGAGAAAATTCAAATTCTGTTGGGAAAAATATCTAACAGAAAAATGACCGATCTCAATTCACAGGTGCAAAATGAAAATAAATCTTATCAAAAAGTGGCACAACAATTTTTAATAAATCAAGGTTTTATAAATCCTCAAAAAATTAAGCCTACAAAAAAATCATGGAATTGGAAAAATATTTTTAGAAGAGGAAAAGAACATCTCTTTCTTACTTTTACAGCCATTATGATGGCCATCCTATTTGCAATACCATTGGGAATTTTATTGCAACAGTGGCCCCGTTTGGCGGAACCAATAATAGGTATTTCTGGAATTCTACAGACCATACCATCTATCGCACTCTTAGCTTTTATGATTCCTTTATTTGGTATTGGAGTTACGCCGGCAATAATTGGTTTATTTTTATATAGTATTTTGCCCATTTTAAGAAATACATATGTCGCTTTAAAAAATATTCCACATCAATATTTAGAATCAGCGCGAGGCATAGGATTGGGTCCATGGGAAACTCTATACCTTGTGCAAATTCCCATGGGATTGCCTGTAATAATAGCTGGTATTCGAACAGCTACAGTTATAAATATAGGTACAGCGACTCTTGCGGCTTTCATTGGTGCTGGTGGCTTAGGTGAGCCTATCGTAACCGGTTTAGCTTTGAATGATAATCAGATAATTCTACAAGGAGCAGTGCCGGCGGCTTGTTTGGCAGTGGTGACTGAATATTTTTTCAGTTTATGGGAAAAGCGATTGCAGAAGTTTTGAAAGATTCTTATCTCAAGCTTTGTGTTGCTCGATTAAAATTGTTTGTAGCAAAGTCCATTTTATTGGACAAGAACTCCTCGTTTTGAGGCAGACTGAAATCTTTAAGAATCAAAAGTTTTTCGTACAGCGAACCTTCATAATTATTAATTGGCCACAAAAGTTTTGCTAAATATAAATCGCGGTCTTTAATGTGCTTTAGTATGGGAACTTTGCTTACATAAGGAATATTTTTGTACAAACATTGTTGAGCAAAATATAGCGAGTCAGAAAGGGTTTTAGATAAATCTATAACCAAGCGAGCCTTACTTAAGGGGTCTAATTCTTCAATAATCCATTGTTCTAATTGTTGAGTGTTTTGCCAAAAAACTTGTTGAGATGATTTACTCAATAATCCTAATTCCCCCCAGCCCCCACAGATTTGAACTTTCCAATCTTTATTTTTACTTAAAAAGTCTTCTAAGGTTTTCAGTAATTCAGGCTCATCTAAAATTTGTGAAAAATTAGCAATAATAGAAATATTCTTATTAGACTCAATTGTAGGATCAGCATCTTTTATAATTGGTACAATAAGAGGTTGAGACAAACTTTGTGGTAACTGATCGTGAAAATGGCTAAAAATCAAATCAAAGTTTTCATTAAATTTTTGAATGGCTTTAATTGACCAGTTGTGAAAGCTAGGATCGTAGCCGCTAAAGCTAGTTTTACAATTACGTACAATTTTTAAAAAAGAGGCCGCAAATTTTAGGTTGCGCATGTAATTCCATTTGGACTTAGTAAAAGGGGCAAATACATGCAGGACATCAATGTCGCCATTTATTAGCAAGGGATAAAGGTTGAGGCTTTCAAAAAATTTAAGTCCATTCAATGGGCGGTAAATTAATATATTTTTACTGTTAAAACTAAATTCAACCCTTTCATCATAAGACGTAATGATTTTTACTTCACTGTGAGTTTTCGCTAATTGATCAATGAAATGATAGGCATTAATGGCTCGTGGGTTATTAAGTTCGCACAAGCTTTCCAAAATAAAAGTAATCCTAGTCATTTAATACCGCCAAAATTCGTGAAAGCATTTTTTCATTTGCTTCAGGAAGGGGATGGAGCTTTAATTCATTAAATTCTACCCATTTTAATTCAGTATGGTAAAGAGTTTTAGGTTCACCTTTCCAATATTTTATTTCATAAAAAAGTATCAAAATACCAGTATCTCCGTAGGCATGAGTTCCAACAAGTTTTAATGGGCCTATTTCAGCATCTATTCCCAATTCTTCCAATAACTCTCTTTTGAGAGCTTGTTCTGGAGATTCAGAAAGTTCGATTTTACCACCTGGAAACTCCCATTTTCCGGATAAATTTTTATCCTGTGGTCGACAGCCAATTAAAACTTTCGAGTTTTTAATTATTAAACCAGTTACTACAGGAACCCATACGGGCCGTTTTTTCTTAGTCATCTTAAAAAGACTACCTGCTTCAAATTAATAACTCAATGTATGACAGTGTGCTACTTGATGAGCTTTTGATTTCAAAATTGTTAACTCTGTTTTAAACATTTCAAAGTTTTTTTAAAGAAAAAAGGCCCTTCAAATATGAGAGTAGAATAAACCTGGACTAAATCTGCACCCATTCTGATGCGTTCTTGGACATCATCAGCGTTCATTATACCACCAGTAGAAATAACAAGTTTGTCTTGTCTATGTTCCCCTAAAAAGCGCAAAGATTTTTTTAAAAAATCTTTTGAAGTGGTGGCTAAAGGCTCGCCTGAAAGTCCTCCTTCTTGGGGAAATGAAATGTTTGAAGGTCTTGATAAAGTTGTATTAGTTAAAATCCAGCCGTCTATGTTAGCTGCTAAGGATACATTTAAAATGTTTTGTAATGTATCGTCATCTAAATCAGGGCTGAGTTTGAGCAAAGTGGGGGTGTTTTGTCGACGTGAACTTAAAACCTCCTGTAAAAATGGCTTTAAAGAATCTGGAGCGAGCAAGTCCCGTAAGTTTTTTGTATTGGGACTGCTTATATTAATGACAAAGACATCTACAAAATTCTCTAAAGCTAAAATACATTTTTTGTAGTCTTCTGCAGCTTTTTCTAGGGGAGTGTTCCTATTTTTGCCAATATTTGCAAATAGAGGAACATAAAAAGGGCGTTTTAGTTTTTTTAAATTTTGTATTGCCCACTCTAAACCTTTGTTGGGGAAGCCCATTTTATTCCACACAGCTCGTTGTAAAATATCTCTATCCATTATTTTACCAGGGTTGGGGCCTTGAGGCAGTGGAGTGATTGTACCCACTTCAATAAAACCACAACCTAATCTGTGCCAAGCATCCACTTGTTCCACATTCTTATCAACACCACCAGCAATTCCTAAAGGATTGCGGAAATATAAATTTCTCCAGGTAAAACTCTGCCAATCATCATTGGTAGAAGTGACCATATGTTTTATAAGGTTTAAGGCAAAAGGACTCAAATCATGAGCTAGCTTGGGAGGTAATAATAACCAAGGTTTAAAACTCATCTACCAAGCTTGACCACGAAGTTTCATAGCTTTTTCTAGGCGTTTCAATGAAACACCCATAGCAGAAAGGCGTAAATTGGTGCCCATTTCTTTGTGAAAGTCAAAAACAGTATCAAAAGAACGATACATAATAGTTTTTAACTTTTGACGAACTTCATCTTCGTGCCAAAACAACCAAACAATATCTTGAACCCACTCAAAGTAGCTAACGACAACTCCACCGCCATTGGCTAAAATATCAGGGATAATCATTGTATTGCGTTTGTAGAGCTCATCACTGGCATTGACCGTTACAGGTCCATTAGCGCCTTCTACAATTATAGGTGCTTTGATGCGATCAACATTGGTGCTGTTAATAACACCATCGAGAGCACAGGGCGCTAAAACATCAACGTCTAATTCTAAGAGCTCTTCTCCGTCAATAGTTTGAGCATTGGGGTAGCCTTTAAGAACTTTATTTTCATCAATATATTTTTTTACGTCCGTTATATTTAAACCTTCAGGATGATAAATAGCTCCAGTAACATCACTCACAGCCACTACTTTAGCACCGAGGGCAAAGGCTTCAATAGCAGCATGCATACCCACTTTACCAAAACCTTGAATGGCCATGGTGGCTCCTTGGATTTTTTTGCCTCTCGTAGCTAAGGCTTTTTCAGTAACGTAGACAACACCTAAGCCCGTTGCACATTCGCGTCCTTGTGACCCACCAATTTCAATAGGTTTACCTGTTACGACCCCTGTTTGAGAAAAACCAGATTCCATAGAATAGGTATCTAGCATCCAGGCCATTGTTTGCGAATCAGTACCGACATCGGGTGCAGGAATGTCTTCATCGGGACCAATAAAAGGGCTAAGTTCTGAAGTAAATCGACGCGTCAAATGTTCAAGTTCGTTTGTAGAGAGCTGGTTGGGGTTGACAGTTACTCCACCTTTAGCTCCGCCTAAGGGTAAGCCTAGTAATGAGTTTTTAAAAGTCATTAACATCGATAAAGCTGCAACTTCGCTTAAATTTACCGATTGATGATAGCGCAATCCGCCTTTGAAAGGGCCTAGAGCTTGATTGTGTTGTACGCGATAACCGGGGAAAATTTGCACTCTGCCATCATCCATTTTAACCGGAACGGAAACAGCGATAGCTCGCCTGGGTAGTTTTAGCCTTTCAAGTGCATTTCTATTCAAGTTAATAATTTCGCCAGCAGTCTCTAAAGTTCTCAGGGTGTTTCGGTATAGGGCACCTTCAGTAAGGCTTTTCATTAAACTATCTCCATTAAAAAATTTTCCAGAAAAATAATCCTTGCATGTTTTCAAATCAAGTCAATTCTGCATAGCAAAATAGCTGCTATTTATTTTATATCTAACTATGATAACCACAGAGGTAAAGATGAGTCTTAATTTTATTTCAAAAAGTGAATTAAAGGACAAAAAACAAGCTATTGCGAAAAAGTTAGAAGACTTATCAAAAGGTCGATTATTAGTAGTGGGAGACCTTTGCCTTGATGAATATTATCTGGGAGACGTCAAAAGAATTAGCCCAGAAGCGCCTGTGCCCGTTTTAGAGGTAAAAAGCCAAGAAAGAAGACTGGGCTTGGCAGCCAATGTGGCCCAAAATGTTGTAAGTTTAAAGGGAAAATGTCATCTTCTTGGAGTCATCGGAAATGACTCGACAGCCCAAGATTTTAAGTCTTTATTGGCTGAGGCGGGGGTATCCTCAGAGTCACTAATTGTTGACTCAGCTCGTCCAACAACGCGAAAGACGCGTTTAATGACTGGAAATCACCACATTGCTCGAGTGGATTTTGAGAGAAAGCAGTTTTTATCAAAAACCGCAGAGAATGAACTCTTAAATCGAGCTAAAGATTTAATGAGTGAAATAGATGTGGTGGTCCTAGAAGATTATGCAAAGGGAGTATTTTCAGAAAATAGTACTCAAAGCCTCATAAAATTAGCCCATGATCATGGTAAAAAAGTATTTGTTGATCCACACCGAACAACTCCAATAAAATATTATAAAGGTGCCGATGTCTTTAAGCCCAACAGGGATGAAGCTTTTGAGTTATCAGGATTAAATTTAGATGATCTGCGTGAAGATGAGAATTCATTGGGCCAAGTGACTCGAGAAATACAAAAAGCTATAGGTTGTGAGCACCTTGTTGTTACCCTGGGAAAAGAAGGAATGTTACACATAGAAGGTGATGAGTACTTTGCTATGCCGACACAAGCTAAACAAACTTTTGATGTGACTGGGGCGGGAGACACGGTACTTGCGACACTTTCATTAGCATGGGCTTCAGGGTTTGACTTGAATGAAGCTTGTATCGCTGCTAACTCAGCGGCCGGTATTGTTGTTGGCAAAGTGGGTTGTGTACCATGCTATTTTGATGAATTACTTGCCGATTTAAAGTCATAGGTTTTTGATCGTTAATTGTTCTATATTGATACAGTCTCGACAAAACACTCTCACAAACAACAACTTTAATAATAAAATTATACTATGAAAGTAGGGTCTAAGGGTTTCAGTTTGATTGAAGCTGTAGTTTTAGTAAGCATTATGGGAGTTGTGCTCAGCTTAATGGCTACTCTTATCTTCAACACCCAAAAATCTATGGCTCGAATCAATTATAAAGTAGATCAAATAACCGCCATTGAAGAGTTGAGCACTCGTTTAAAAGATGCAGCTGTATGTACAAGTATCTTTGGTGGAACGGTATTATCTGACATATCACTCAGTAACACATCAACTGCAACACAAGAAATTGATTTACAATCAAAGCTTTTAGGTGGAACACCCTTACTTTCGGTAGCTTTTGGTTCCTTAATGATTGCAAACATAGAGTTAGAATTAATTTACTCTGCTCCACCAGCTATAAGTCACAAGGTTTTAGTTACATTTAAAGGTTTTAATGATCAGGAAATTTATCCACAGATAAAACATATACCTTTTATTATTCACTCACAGATTAATGGCGTAAATACCATTACTTCATGCAGTTCTTCAAATAGTGGTGGAGGAACTTTAGGTTTTGCTAATTTGGAGGGAATGAAAGTTGGCTTGAGACAATTAACTGGTTTGCTCGAGAATTCTTATAACTACTTTTGGGTTCAAGCAAAAGTTGAAGGGGGAGTTCCTTGGGTAAGATATAGATACTTTATTACTCAACAATTTACAAATTGGGAGCAAACGACATACAAAGATTTAGGGCCAGCTCAAGCAGGACACGCTGATAATATACTGTTTTATGTGTCACCGGCGGGGTTGCATTTAAGAGCTCCTACAAACCCATCTTTATGTGCTACTGCAAGATTTCAGTCATTTGCCCCCTGGGGCAACAATTTTGAAACTCCTAAAGAATTTATAATTACTCAGGCATTAGGATATGTAGATTGTTCAGGGGGACCGTAAACAATTTCTTGTCTGGCTAGGGCTTCTATGCTATCAAATGGTTCGTCGCGTTAAAGAGGAGCTATGGCCGTTAATTTTTTTCAATATCGATTAGAAGATCTCACTGATTATATCCAATCCTTTGGTGAAAAAAAGTTTCGCGCTCAACAATTGTATCGTTGGGTTTATGGCCTTAAAGAGTTTGACTTCAATAACATGACCAATATTTCTAAGAATTTTCGTGCTCAGCTACCACAACTATTAAATTTAGAGCTACCTCAAGTAGTTAAAGAACAAATAAGTCGCGATGGAACAAGAAAGTATTTGTTTGATGTGGGCGATAATCAAACCGTCGAAGCCGTATTGATTCCAGGAAATAACGGTCGTCGTACTTTGTGTTTATCCTCTGAAGTGGGTTGTAATATGGCCTGCAAATTCTGTTTTACAGGAAAACAAAAACTTAAAAAACGATTGAGTACTCAACAAATCGTTGGCCAATTTGTAAGAGTAATGATGGACCAACCTGAGGGTGAGCCCATTACTAATGTAGTTTTTATGGGTATGGGTGAGCCTCTTGATAACCCTGAAGCTGTGTTTTCTGCTTCAAAGATTTTACACTCTTCATGGGGAATAAATTTATCGCGTAAAAAAATTACAGTTTCCACCTCTGGTTTAGTACCACAAATACCTCTTGTAACTCAAGCTGGGCTTCGCTTAGCCGTAAGTTTGAATGCTTCTAATGACGAAACGAGAGAAAAAATCATGCCTATAAATAAAAAATGGCCTATAGCAGATCTATTGGAAGCTTGTCGTATTCACTCACGCACTTCCAAAGACAAAGTGACTATGGAGTATGTATTGTTAAAAGATTTCAATGATTCTTTAGAGCATGCCCGAGAATTAGTTAAAATTTTGAGAAATGTGCCCAGTAAAGTTAATTTAATTCCATTTAATGAACACCCAGATTCAGGTTTTCATCGTCCTACTGAGGAAAAGGTGAATGCTTTTCAGACTTACTTAATGAGCAAGGATGTCCACGTGTTGCGCCGCCGTACAATGGGTAGAGATATTTACGCGGCTTGTGGACAATTGACCTCAGCCCATAAAAATCATCCTATAACCATGTCCATTTAATTTAAGTATAAATTGCAAGGAGATTCTCAATGTCAGAAATTTTAGTCGTTGGAAGTATTGCCTATGACACAATTACAACACCAACTGGTAAGGCAGACCACGCCCTTGGCGGTTCGGCTAATTACTTTTCTTTATCGGCTTCACTTTATTCAAGAGTCCGTGTAGTGGGAGTTATTGGCGATGACTATGCTCCTTCAGATTTAGCTAAATTAGAAAATAGAGATATTTGTACTAAAGGACTACAGAAAGTACCTGGCTCTACATTTCATTGGGAAGGAAAATATGAAAAGGATATGAATGAAGCCATTACTTTAGATACCCAGTTAAATGTTTTTGAAAATTTCAATCCTGAATTGCCCGAAGAATACAAAGATTCAAAATATGTTTTTTTAGCTAATATTGATCCTGAACTTCAACATCGCGTTCTCGATCAAGTTCAGTCCCCCAAATTAGTGGGTGTTGATACCATGAACTTTTGGATAGATTCAAAGATTGATGACCTCAAATCACTACTCAAAAGAGTGGATGTTTTATTGATAAACGAAGGAGAAGTCAGAGCTCTAGCCAATACATGGAATACTGTTGCCGCTATAAAAGAATTAACTAATTGGGGGCCGCGAGCTGTTGTTATGAAAAGGGGAGAGTACGGTTTTATGATGTATTCAGAGGGGCAGTATTTTATTTTACCAGCCTACCCCGTTGAAAATGTTATTGATCCTACAGGTGCTGGAGATACTTTTGCTGGTGGTTTCTTTGGATATTTATCCAAGTTAAATTCTGATTGGAAATTAGAAGATGTTAAGCAAGCCTGCATCCATGGCTGTCTGATGGCTAGTTTTACTGTTCAAGACTTTAGTGTGAATGCTTTAGAAAAAGTGGATTGGCCTCAAGTTGAAAAGAGACAAGCTTTGTACCACAAAGTTATTGCTCATAGAGACTGATATACACATTATAGCTGGTCCTTTGTCGTTATGTAATGTCATTGGACCATGTAGACTTATTAATTCCTATGCCACCTAAGTCTGGAAACTTAGTTAAAAAATTAATTAAAGTTCAATAGTTTCCGATAGTTTAGGTGGATGACAAAAAAGAAAAAAGACGTCTTAGTTGACGATTTAATGGATGAACTCAACGATTCTACAGAAAGTAGTGGGAAAAGTGAGTCGAAAAATTATTATGAAGAAGCGCAAGCTTCTACTGTGGATTTTTATACTATTTCAAATCAGACAGAAGAAAATGAAGAGGGAATTTTAGAATTAGACATTGATTTACCTGATATCAATAAGAAAACAAATATTAAAGCAAAAGAAGAGTCTGTTTATAACTTTACTGAAATTTATGAAGAACATAAAGAGGAAGACGATGCACTTCGCGAAGAAGAATTGGTGCAGGCCTATGAGGAAACTTTAGCCACAGAAATGGTAAAAGCTGTTGAAGTAAAAAGTGAAGTCAAAGAAGTTGTGTCAGAAGATCCATTAGATCATACAGAAAAAGTTGATTTGGATTTGTTTAATATTTCTTCACCTTATCAAAGCTCAAGTCGAACTATGTCACCTACTGAGAGTATGTTAGCTGAATCAGAAAATCTACGTATTGCAAAAATAAAAATAAAAGAATTGCAAAAAGAAAATGAAAAACTATCTATTGAAAATGAAGAATTGGCGGCAGCAGCCGAAACTTTTCGTAATAAAGTAGATCAATTAGAAGGGAAAGCCCATAATTTTCAAATTAAATATCGTGATTTAAATGATAATGTAAAGGGTGAAAAGGAAATTCTGCTAAACTCAATTGCAGAAAAAGATAGAGAAATTCAAAGAGTTTCACAAAGAGCCAGTGAACTAGAAAATAGATTACAAATGGGTTTAAGGAAAATCAAAGTTAGAGAGCGTGAGCTTGAGAATAGATTGGAACTTATTAAACTAGAGAGCAAAGCTCTAGTGAAAAGTAAAGATGAAATGATTCTAAACCTCAAAAGACAATTGGATAAATTGAATCATGAGCTAGAGTCATTAAGAAGCAAAATACATGAGAGCAACAAATACATCTCACAAAAACAAGAGGTTTTGAGAAAAACTGTAAAAACATTGAGGTTGGCCTTATCTTTACTAGAAGCAGAAGATTTTAATAATCTTACTGGAAACTTGAAAAAGGTTGATTAATGAATGAATTTACTCGGATACAGACCATTCAAGATTTAGATGATTTATATGATACTTTGAATTTGTCTGTTATTGTAAAGAGAAGCCTAAACTATTTATCTACCAAAGTGATGTCAGGTAATATCCATTGGATTCTCAATAAAGAAGCTAAACTCATATATGACAAAAAGGAAAAATACATTCCCCATTCAAAAATGGATCAAGATGTTTTTGTAACCTCACAATCAGCAATTGATGTATCAGAATTAGTAAATAAATTTTTAACTTTTGATCTTTTCAATCAAGCACAAAAACTAAAGGATGAAGGCTATCTGTGCGTGGAAACTAATAGAAAATATCATTTTATTATTCCTGTAATGAATACTGGAACTTGTGAGATTGATGCTTACTTTTTTTTTAGTGATGTCAATTCAGGTGAAAGAAGTCAGGCAATAACCAAAGCCAAAGAATTAGTATCATATATGACTAAACATTTACAGTTTGCAATTGAACACTATTCAGTGAGAGAAATGTCTTTTATAGACGACGTTACGGAATTATTTAATCAAAGATATTTACCTATGGTTTTGGATAAAGAAATATCAAGAGCAAAAAGGGAGCAGTGCACTTTTGCAGTTTTATTTTTAGATGTAGATTTTTTTAAGGCAGTAAATGATACTTGTGGCCACCTCGTTGGCTCACAAATATTAATTGAAATGTCTGAAATTATTAAAAGTCACATCAGAATCTCTGATTTTGCTTTTCGCTATGGTGGAGACGAATTTGTAATTGTGTTAACTCAAACAGATGTTGACAAAGCCAAAGTTGTGGCTGAAAGAATTAGGAAAGCGGTTGAGGCTAAGGGCTTTGATGTAGAAGGTGCACCAGCTGAAATAAAATTAACAGTGAGTATAGGTTTAGCAGGCTTTCCTCGACATGCCCAAACAAGTGAGCAAATAATTCAACTAGCTGATGATGCAATGTATTTAGCAAAAAATAAAAGTAGAAATACAGTTTACGTAACTGCCAGTTAAATGAAAAAGAAAATTAAACTAGTCGTGAGTGACTTACATCTTGGAACAGGAAGAGTTTTAGAGGACGGGAGTAATAACCCTCTAGAAGAGTTTTACTATGATGATAAATTTGTGGAGTTCTTGGAATTTCATACAAAAGGGAAATACGCCGATTATGATGTTGAAGTGATCTTAAATGGAGATATTTTTAATTTTTTACAAGTTCCATACAAAGGGCATTTTCTAACGGTAATTACAGAAGCAGTGACCTTAGAAAAAATGAAAGAAATTCATTTAGGTCATCAAAAGTTTTTCAATGCTTTGAAGCATTTTGCCTCAAAGGAAGGACGAACTATAACATTTGTAGTGGGCAATCATGATCAGGGGATGTTATGGCCTGCAGTGAGAGCATATATAAATGAAGTTTTAGCAACCAATGTTCAATATAAAAACATAGTTTACTTTTTTGATGGAGTGCACGTTGAGCATGGAAATATGCATGAAGTGGCAAATAGATTTGATCCAAAGAAATTCTTTCTAAAAAAGGAATTGCCTGAGCCCATACTCAATTTGCCCTTTGGTTCTCATTTTTTTATTGATTTTGTACTTAAGATTAAAGCTAAGTACCCTGATGTAGATAAAATTCGACCATTCCATAGAATGATGAGGTGGGCTTTGTTTAATGAATTTATGTTTACTGTAAATGGTTCGGTTAAGCTTTTAATTTACTTTGTAAAGTCGATGTTTATTTCAGATAGTCGACGTTCATGGCCATTTAAAAGAATACTAAGAATATTTTTTGATAGAGCGATTTACCCAGATTTAAGTGGTGCTGCTAAAAAAATTCTGCAAGATGAAAGAGTTTCTATAGTTATATTTGGACACACTCATGTGTATCAATATCGACAATTTGAAAGAAGTAAGGAGTATTTCAATACTGGAACTTGGACAGAAGTGACGTCTTTAGATATTGCTAGTTTGGGTCGTTTGACAAAATTGACTTATGTCTTGTTGGAATATGAAGAAGAGCAGGAAAGACCTCGTGGACGCCTCAAAGAGTGGCACGGTTACCATCGAATCGAAGAAGACGTTGCTATTTCTTAAAAAGGTGACAGG
>JAGRAE010000019.1 GCA_020435005.1 Bdellovibrionales bacterium | reverse complement strand
CTCCTTGCCCTTATGTTTGATGGAACTATATCATGAACTTTTTTGTAGCATATTTTAAGGTCTAGAGAATGGGTTACTAATTCCTTATTTTAAGCGCCAGCGTTGGCGTGCAGAGCTTTTAACAAAGTAAGGTTTTTGAAAATTCAAATTTGTAATGAAAAGCCAACCTCAGGGTTTTTAGAGATTCAAAAATTGCGTCAAGCCCTGTGCGAATTGTCATAATAAAAAATTTCAATTAGTTTGAAAGAAACTTTTTTGAAGCATTTTTAAACGCAACGAGAATGGGTTACTAATTCCTTATTTTAAGTGCCAGCAGAGGCACACATAGCTTTTAATAAAGTAAGGTTTTTGAAAATTCAAATTTGTAATGAAAAGCCAACCTCAGGGTTTTTAGAGCTTCAAAAATTGCGTCAAGTTCTATGCGAATTGTCATAATAAAAAATCACAATTAGTTTGGAAGAAACATTTTTTCATCTTTAGTCTTAAGAATGGCAGTACAATCAGTAGCTGACTTATAATACTAGATATGAACTGCTCCCATTAATTACAGATGTGAATTCTCAAGCTTATAGTTAAAACCCGTCATATAAAGTATGATTTTGTGAAGATCTATATTTAGAGAGCGTAACAGTAAGATATATCTACAATTAACAGGAGCAGAAAGTTCTAAAAACTCCAACGTTGTAGGTATCTAGATACTAGATACTAAATACTAAATACTAAATACAATTCTCTTTTTGTATTTTTAAAAACCCAACATATAAACACTGCAACTTGCGATCATTAGAGTTGAGTCATTGGACCCTCCTGTTTAGTTAAATTGTTTCGCAAAACAAATCTTAACTGAGAGTCCTGGCTCATCACTAGCTCACCTGATTTTAGCGTTGTAAACACAACTCTTAACAAGGGCACATCAAGACATTCTTATAAACTCTAACTATTTCATCATTTCTTACAAAAAGTTGACAAGGCCAAAATATGATGGAGAGGCACTTAAAATTGTGACAAATTCTGGCACCTCTTTGTAAGAAATACCATAATAATATTAATAAGTTAGCCATTCTCTGCAAAACAACTGGTACGAGCTTCGCAAAGCTATTTTGTGGAGGTAAAAATGCACCAAAATGTGCTAGTTGTTTTAATCTTTTTCGGGCTTCTGGCCTGTAAACCCCGCCACCAATTCGAAGCGGAATCAACTATAAATACAAAAAGGCACACCTCTAAACAGTCGGTGGATCAAGTGCAACTTGTAGCAGCAGAAAAGATTTCTCCAGAAGTAGAATCTTTTATTAATAAAGATTGTAGTAGTAAATTTTCAGAAATGAACCTAGATAAAAAACAAGAGTGTTATCAAAAGATCACCAAGGCTTGCTCGCATATTGATATCTTCTCAGAAGAAATTGAGCAGGTTCCAGAATGGCGTCCCGAAAAGGTCCCAGCGGCTTATTTTTCTTATTTAAAAAGTATTAAGTTAATCAGTACAGAAGAAAGAAAAAACCAATATACTTGTGCATTACTTTCCTACTTATATGAACAAAACAATGTCATTCTTTTAGAAAGACAAAGAGTCAAAGAAATGGAGCAAGGAAAAGCTTCACCAGCGTCTAGTTTTCATGGCGATATTGATCGCAAGCACTTAATTCAAAAATACGAATTGGATGAAAAAGCCACCTGGGAAGATTTTAAGATGAGTGTAGATATTATTCCCAACAGTATAATTTTAGCTCAAGGAGCTATTGAGTCGGCTTACTTAACAAGTCGATATGCAAAGCTGGCTAATAATATTTTTGGCAGAAAAGCCAAAAGCAGCTGTGACTTGGGCAAGACTTGTGTAAACTCACTAAAAAATAAAAATGATCGATTTATGATGTATTCAAATTTAGAAGAAGCTATCAGCGATCAATTTAGATATTTAAATCGACATCCAAATTACAAGGCCTTTCGCTTATTGAGAAGCCAGCAACGTAAAATTGATGGTGTTATTGATGCAGGAACAATTGTTTTTGGCTTGGGAAGTTATTGTCCTGACTGTTCAAACTATGGCCTACAACTTTATAATGCCATCACTCAAGACTCTAGATGGTATGTTTATGACAATTTAATTATATATAGTGAAGAAGTTTGAAAGTTGAGCTGTTTTTTCAAATAACTAATTTAAAACTTTATGGCATTGAGAATTAGAATTAAATCTAAATCTTTTAATATTTTTTAGTTCCAACAAATAATTATAAATATCATCAGGTGAAAGTCCCCATTCAATGTATTCTTCCGGAGGAAATTGCTGCCAAATAGGAGCTTTCCAGTTATTACGCATTGGAGGAATGCCAATAATTTGCCCCACAAATTTTGAACAATAAGTAGTGTCGTTATCATGCCATTCAGATATGAGTGTCGTTGGTTTGCCAATAGAATTTATCAATTCCTCTTCGCTGAAGGCAGCTGGAGCATCAAGCTCTATTATTTCAGCCAGCTTTCCAAACCTTTCTAAATCTGTTGTAAATCCGACCTCATAGGGCGGAAATGAGTGTATCCATCCATTTTTATAAGAGATAGCGACATGACCAAATCTTCCACCGGGCTCTAAGGAGACTATTTCTCCATTATTGTAAAACTCTAAAAAAGCAACTTGGATCTTTTTACTTGCCGAAGCTACGTGGCAAAAAATTAATAAGAAGATAAAATATAAGAAATTTTTAATCATGAAAGTATTGCTCACTTAAAATTTTTCCAGCAGAAAATGTTCTGGGAAGCATGTTTTGCATTGTATATTTACTATCAGTTGCTGAATGAGGTATATGTTCTTTTTTATGGTGTGATTCAAAAGTTCCATCTCCAGCTTCATTATCATGTACAATTAAATTTGCTCCGGCAGCATTAGCTAATAAAAAAACAGGAAAATTTTTAAATTGAAAGCCCAGTCGAGCATTTGGATACAAAATGTCTGTGTTGGATAGAAGACGTCTGCCGGGCTGGTAACTTCCGCCTTGTATAACAATCGGACCATGCAAAGGCACTAGTTCTTCGGGCAAATGATTGTAATTGTACTCAGACATAGTTCTAAATTTTGCATTTAAAAAATAAGAAGACTCATTCACATATCCAGTTGCAAGAATAACATGATCAAAAACTTCTTCATCACCTTGGCTGTCTTTAATAAGAAAAAGATTATTTTCTATTGGTAAAATATTTATTACTTTCTCAGTCTTAAACTCAATGGACTTCCCCAGCTCAGTTCTTAAATCTTCAACAGAACTAGGTAAGGGTAAGTTTGGCTTTAAAAACAATCCACCAAGTCCTCTCAAATGATGGTATCGTTCTTTTGTAGATCTTCTAAATTGTTCCATATTGGGTGGTAAGACATTAGCTCCATAATTTACAAGTCGAGAAGGTCGTCTTTTTAAGCTGTTAATGCCAAAAGTTTTAGTGGGAACATTTAAGGCTAATAAAATTTCAACAAGTCCAAATGCAGCGTCACCACCGCCGATGATGGCGACTTTTTTATTCTCATATTTTCTAGGATCTAATTGGTTGCTATTTATATAATTCAGAGCTTGCAAGTATGTCTCGACACCAAGTTCATGAGGACTTTGTTGAGAGACCTTTATCAGGTTTTGAATCGTAGGCCGGTCTTGAGGTGGTAAAAAATGTGTATTTGGTGAGCCTTGACCGGTTGTTAGAATAACTAATTTACCTTTTATATAAAAATTTTCTGAAGTGAAAATCTTAACAGAGTTTTTCTCATGGCTTAAACTTATACCCGTAGCTTTTGTATTTAATAATAAGTCTGAATTCAGTTTAGAAAATTGACTCCACGTTAACGCTGCAATGTCTTCACCGGAAGGATGTATCTTTTCATGATCTTTAAATTCCTTAAAATCTAACAATTGAATAAAATGTTTGGGAAAAACATGAGTATTAATGGGTTCAATGTTGTGGTTGATTGTCATGGAGTTAAATACTAAAGCTTTTCCTGGCCCTTCAAATACCGGACTCAAAGTATGACTTTCCTCTATAATTAAAACTCTTAAATGTGGACGTGTTTGTCTGAGTCCTGCAACAAAACTAATGGAAGCTGGGCCACCACCGATAAGAACGACATCATACTCGTTTATATAAGAGTCCTGACTATTTTGTATTTTAGTTTTTAAATTTGAGGATTGCTCTTGATAATAACTTCTTAAATTTTCAATGATTTTGCTACGACTATCAGGGTTACTTATTTGTTCTTTTAAGCTTTTTTCACATAAAAAATGAGGGAGAGAGGCGAATGCATTATTCACCCATAAAACTGACATAAATGTCAGAAATACAAACAGAACAAATTTGTACACCTAAGCCTCCTGTCTAACTAGTGCCATGGATGTTGAGGACGGGCAATATCCATTGGAAATCACTGTAAAATTTTTTAAATACTGTCCAAAAAGTGACCTAATTACAATATTTTTGCAGCTGAGTAAGGCTTAACCGAAAATTGAGGTCCTAGCCTTATTATTTATCGATTATTTGGAGAATGAATTGCAGTACTAGATTAATATGCTGGATAGAGACGAAATTATAATTGCGTTTTTATTAACTATTATGGCCAATAGCGTGTTGTTTTTAGTAACCCTTCCCCAAACTCAAGTAGTAGAAGTAGAACAAATTTATACGGTTGAGAGTGTAATGAAACAGGTCAATCAAAATGAATATTTTGTTGGCCACAGAACTGTAGCCTCAGATGAATTTCGCGAAGACCTAAATATTGATGATTCAAAATTTCTTTCAAATGAAGATCTATTGAACATAACACCTCAATACTTAAAAATTTTAGCAGACAGTACAAACAGCAAGTATCTTCATGTGTGGAACTTATTATTAGAAGAGTGTATTAGTTTTTCCAGTCAGGGATGTAGAACATTATTAAGTCAAATCATAAGTGAGAATGTTTACCATCTTAAAAATCCGGAGACTCAAACCTATTTTAAAAGAATTTTAACTCACTTGATAATTCTAAATTGTTATTCAACTAATTTTCATAAACAGAATAGATCTGAAAATGATTTTATAGAATGTGAATGGGGACGAACAATAGCAAAAAATTACTTTATAGAGTATGAGTTAGCCGTTCAATTTACTAACCTTTGTAATTTTGGCTTCAAGGGTGCGTGTATTGAAAAGAATTACTATTATATTCAAGTTAAAGACTCTGATCTAAGTTTGTTAGCCCAAAATGAACTCTATCATTTGTGTCAGAGCAAGTATTTGCGCGCTTGCGACCTTTGGGTGGAACATTTTTTACCTAGTAGAGTTGATAATTTAAGTGAGAGCCTATTAATGCACTCGTGTGTTCTTGGGTCAATAAAATCATGTATGATTTTGGCCCAAAAGGGGAGCAAGCACTACTCTAAAAGGGCGGTGTATTACTTAACTCATAAAACTAAAATGTATGAGTAATCTTTAAGTGATGAGAAATTACAAATTCATTAAATAGGAAATTAACAAAACTTGGGGTACTGTCACCAAAGGTAAAAATAGAGAGATTTTCCAAGATTGTGTACTTTCTTTTATGGCCATGATTTCTGTATAATCTGTGGATACACCTGCCATTAAAAAGGTGAAGGCATTACCAGGAGCGCCCGCTCTGTTAAAAATGTCTGCTGCAATGGGTGTTGAGCCCTCAGAACAAACTTCAATGACTGTTGTGGCTGCCAAGGTAAGCATTAATCCTAACAATGAAGGGCCGAAGTAAGTTTTTAAAAAATCAGTCGGTACAAAAGCTTGAAGTAATCCTGCGACAACAATGCCAAAAAATAACCATTTCATTATAGGCCGAGAATCTTTAATTCCATCAACAATAATAGTTACAAAAGTTTGTATGCTAAAGGGAGTTTCTCGCCATAATTTTTTAGCTTCAGGAATAAGTTTAAAATCTTTAGGTAAATCTAAACTGCGTTGTTTCTCTTTAAGAATATTTTTGCTTACGAAGTAGTCAAAAAAAGTTCCACTTAGGATTGCAATAATGGCAGAACAAAGAATAAAAAATAATGTCCACGGCAGTCCAATTAAGGCAATAAGAATAAACGTTAAAGATAAAGAATTCCACGGACTGGCTATTAAAAATGCCATTGTTTGACCTAAACTTGCACCTCGCTCATACAACTTCATACCCACCAATAGAATGCCATGGCTGCACAAATCTAATAAAAGCCCTAAAAGCGTTGCTCTTAACAATCCTTTTAGTCCTTTATGTTGGCCAAGGATAGAAATAATAAAATCGCGAGGGATTAAATTTAATAAACCAACAAAAAAAGTACCCAATGCTAAACCCCACCACATTTTATTAACCAATTCATAAATTGCATGTGGGAAATGCATCCATGATGAAGGAAGTAAAGGTATAAAACTTTGCCCGATATAGCTTAAGTAAGAAGCGACTATAATAAACAAACAGGTCCAAAATAGATAATCTATTTTTTTACTGGGGTGACAATGCCCCTCGCTAATTGGTTGGGAATTCGGGCAGCATGAACTCATATTTTCACATCTATAGTATGATGCAGTGCAAGTCAATTTATTAAGGTAAATTATAGTGATACTTTAACTTCATGAAGCTTTTTACTTATTGTTTAAGAAATGATTGTGGCTCTTCTCCAAACCCATTTGGTGGTTATTGTACTTTAGCATTAACTAAACCAGTGATTCGCAGAACTGCCGAAGTAGGTGACTGGGTTGTGGGATTGGCATCGCATGAATCGGGTTTAAAAGAGGCCAGTCGAAGAATTGTGTTTGCCATGAAAGTGACTCAAATTTTAAGTCAACGCGACTATGATATGTTCACTAGAAAAGAATGCCCAGATAAGATTCCACAAAGACCCTCAACTACTTATGAACAGTTTGTTGGTGATAGTATTTATGAATTTATAGATGGAGTCGACGAGCCTATTTTACGTGATTGTGTCCACGATGATAGAAATTTAGAAAGTGATTTAAAAGGTGAAAATGTATTAATTAGTGATGAGTTTGTTTACTGGGGAAGTGAAGCTCCTGAATTACCAAAAGATCTTTTTAAAATAATTAAAAAGGGCAAAGGTCATCAAGTTGATAAAAACCAACCTCATATAAAAGACTTTATAAAATTTATCTCTGATTTTGAGCTGGGAAACATAATGGCTCCACCAATAAACAAAATAGAAAATTGGTATTGTGCTGAAAGCCGCGGCCAGTGTGCGGAAAAAGACTTTGAAGATGCTGTTATAGACGAAAAAATTGGGTCTTAATAAAGTTAATTTTATTGTTTAAAGTTTATTCTTTTAGATCTCCTATACAAAATAAATTAATTTTTTGTAGATACTTTAGTTTATAGACGAAAAAAAATGGTCTCATTTTTGCTCTTAAATATAGATAATGAAACTAAAGATGATTTTTCTTAAAATTTTAATTTTGCCCGCTCTCATTTTGATACAGGCATGTGGGGGAGATGATGGCTCTGGGCAATTGCAAAGCTTCCAAGCCCCTTCACCTGGCTATGCTTTATTTTGGGGTTCATGTGATAACACGGGAGAGATTGAAGAGACGGTAGTAAAAGAGACTTTTTCCTTTACCAATCAAGACAATGAAGACTTAAAAACAACCTGCCGTGAGTGGTATGGAGAATTCTTTGCTTCGATAAACTTAGTTCAGGCTTGCAATAGCGTAATAAACGGTGTGCTAAGTGATGATAAATGTGATGAAAACGAGCTTATAGGAGTCTGCTCTGTGCCAATAGGTATTGAAAGTGAAACGAGATACTTTTACTACAAAAAAGATTGGCTATCCATTAACGCAGCAAAAGATTGCGAAAGTAAGGATATTAATGCTCAATGGCTTGAGTTATCAAATGAGTCCTAAATTAAAAAAATAATTGAACAAAAAATTTAAATTTCATAGAAATAAAACGTGAAGATTATTTTTTTTGTTTTTGCAGTATTAGCTTTAAATTCCTGCATATCAGCTCCTGGATATATAGGAAATAACTCAGACCATTATGATGGTACATATTTTAAAAATCGCACTAAAATGGCTAATAATTCACGTTGGGATATATTTAAGTATGTAGTGTCAACACCATTTAAAAATGAAAAATGGCCCGAATGGATTGAAGAAGCATACAACGAGTTACCCAAAAATATAGATCCAGAGCATTTAAATGTTACGTTCATCAACCACGCAACAGTTTTAATACGACACCAAGGACAAGCTATATTAACTGATCCCGTTTTTGCCAAGCGCGCTAGTCCTTTTAGTTGGCTTGGTCCGAAACGAGTTAGAAATCCAGGGATTAAAAAAGAGGATTTACCAGAATTAAATGTTATTCTCATCAGCCACAATCATTACGATCATTTAGATATAGAAAGTTTAAAGTGGTTGTATAAAAACAAGGGAGAACCATTAATTCTAGTTGGTTTAGGTGTGGGTGAGCTTTTAAAAGAAAATGATATTCATAATTTTATAGAGATGGATTGGAATGATAAATTTGAGGAGAGCGGGACAAGCTATTATTTTTTAGAATGTCGACATCGTTCAGGTAGGGGACTTTCAGATCAAATGAAAACTCTTTGGGGGAGTTTTGCCATTTTAATAGGAAAGTATAAAATTTATTTTGCCGGAGACAGCGGCTATGATCTGCATTTTAAAGAAGCCGGGGAAAAATTTAATGGTTTTGATTTAAGTTTATTACCTATTGGGGCCTATGAGCCGAGGTGGTTTATGAAAGATCCCCATGTAAACCCCGAAGAAGCCGTTCAAGCGCATTTGGATTTAAAGTCAAAGTTGAGTATGGGAATTCACTTCGGGACATTTCAGTTAACTTATGAGAAAATAGACGATCCTTTAAAAGACCTAAACATTGCCTTATCAAAGAGAGGACTGTCCGACAAAGACTTTATTGCTCCCACTTTTGGTCAAAATTTAGAAATCCCATTTTGATATTCTTTCATAATTTCAAAACGCGATGCATAAGTGGCTTTTTATTGCGCCATAAGGGGTTTTGAGCCAGAATCTTCAGGCAAAAAGGGGGGAGAAATGAAGTATTTCATTTTAGTAACATTGCTATACTTCAGTTACACAGTGGTTTTCGCCATGGAAGATCGGTGTGTGAGTGAATGTACACAAGAGTGTCATGATCAAGCTATAGCTGCAGAAAAAGCCTTAAGTTCTCATGCATATGTTTGTAAGGGTGAAGGAGCCACCCAAAATCAACCCATTTGCGCAACTTCTTGTTCAAAAGGGTGTAAAGCCGTTATGCGTGGGCAAAGAGCTTTAGTTGTGGATTTTTATGAAAATTGTGGTGGTGGTGATGGCAGCATGGGCAGATTGCGTTGTGAGAAGACAGCATTCAAACGTTACCGTGTAGTAAACACGCATTCTTTGAAATATATTGGGGATTCTCATGCCCTGGAATCTCAATGTGAAGAATCTATAGAAACTTTAGATTACAATATTTTCTGTGCAAAAACGTCAGGTGGTTATGCTGTTTATAATTTAATGGGACAAGCCCTAGGAGTTTCATCGAGTTTCATTCACAGTTGTGTAGAAAGCATTATGAGTGTGAAGAATGAACGTTTGTGTATTAAAGAATCGCGAAACAGTTTTGCTATTTATGACTTGAGCACTATGAGTAAAGTGAGTAAGAACTATAAATTTTTTAGCTCTTGTGTGGCAGATTTATAGATTAAAAACGACTGATAATAGTTACTAAATAGAAGATAACTCCGACGACAGATATGTAGGCAAACACAAGATATAGTTGTTCATGAACCCTTTTTAAGTTGTTTATGGAGTGATTACCTAAAAATGTTTTTATCAAATACATGGCTCGCCATAAAATTATTGCTAAAATTATAAATGTGAAACCAAAAAAAATGCCTTGAGTGATTTTCTCAATGCCCTTTGAGAGCGCCCAGCCAAATTCTGTCAAAGAGATAATAATCGACAGCACATACAATACACGAATCCAAATTTTTATTTGTACTAAACTATGATTAAGCTCCGTGTCTGTAAACCTGGGTATTTTTCGACGATCTTCTTCAGTCTGCAGTGACCTGCGGTCATCATGTCTTCTTTCACTCATATGACTCTAGTTTAAGAGGTTCTTTTGGGAGAAAGTAGTAGAGGATATAAGTTTGGACAAAAGTAGGGCAAAAAGAACAGTTTACAATAACTAAGATGTTTTTTTGGAAATTAACTCGTCTGCAAAAGCCTTAGCCTCGAGCTTACTGGTCAATTGGCAGGGGATACTTAACTTTTTGTTTTCACCGAACAGAACAATATCGTACCAAACCCTGTCGTTGGCCTGTGAGGTAATTTTAATTTCATACTTTTTTATTTCATTGAGACTCAGAGTCCGTTTTAATTTCCACATTATAAAATTATAAACAACAACTATGTTTTTGTCGTCCACCAGAGTGTAGATTTTTAGACGATTAAGGGCAAGGCCTAGAATAAAAAATGCAAAAGCTAATAAGCTGGCTATGGCAGGAAAAACTGCAAATACAAAATCAAAAAAACCGTTCATTGTTGAAAAATTTTGAAAACTCTCTTTAGCAAAGACTCCACAAAGCACTAAACCTAAAATAATAAAAACATAAGAAAATATTTTCGTGGTGGCGGAGTGAAATACATATTTTTTGCTGCGATCTTGCAAGGTTTCAAATGGTAGAGAAGTTCTAAGTTGTTTATTCTTTGGTGAAGAAATCTCCTGAGATTGTTCTAAGATAGAATTTTCAATAAAGTCGGGGTTACTTTGTGCAGTTTTAAACACAGGCACTAAGAACTTTTCTTCATATATAGAACCATCTTCGGGAGTTTTTACAGTCATTTCCCACTCATATTGTTCATTTTCTGAATCAAAAGTTGTTGGCTGACATTCAAAGGGAATGGGTACTTCAATGAGGACTTTAGTAAAACCCATTTGCTTTTGTAGTTTTACTTTGTGGTCTGCTTTCCAACTGATGCTTCTATAGGATCTATACTTTCCGTTCATTTTTTTGGTTTCAAATTTTAAACATACCAACTGCAAATAGACTTCATCTTTTGGCCAAGCTTTCTTATTTTGAACAATTAATTGGGCTTTTAGAAAGCCGCCGATGATACCCGGTTTATTGTAGGCTATGACACCACTGCCATACTTTATTGATCTCAAAGAATGTTTTAGACCATTCATTATGGCAATAATTCCAATAAATGGAAAAATTAAAAAAAGGTACAAAAAAAATTCTTTTTCAGTATTAAACTCTGTGAATACTATAGGATACAAGGGGCCAGGGAGAAGAAGCATAACGACACCCATTGTAATGTTATAGGAAGGGCTATAGTAATTAAGGGGAGTTATTTGACCTTGTTGCCAACAACGACGCCAGCGCCAAGGTTCATTGGGATACATTTTTATTTTTTCTGGTAAAAGAGCATGAGGTTTAATTTGAAACCAGAAAATGGCAAAAATAGCGAGGGCTAACCCTAGAAAAGTGAAGGCAGCAAAGAGTTCATTAATTGTGGCCTGGTTGAAATAGTATTTATAAACAAAATGGGTGGAACCTCCTAGACATAAAAACGAAATGCCTATTAAAAAATACGAGGTATGCTGAAGGATTTTGCTAGTTGTAGGCTTCATCATAGAGGTCCTATTTAATAATTCTAATAACTAAAGGGGTCAGACTCTGCGTGAAAGTTAACGTCGGTAGTAGCAGTGCCAAAAAGTTTAAAATCTGTAGCTAATATCACATACTTATATTTATATATATTTTTTACTTTCATAGAATAAGTATCGGATTAGGGGGATCTGGTCTTAAGTTGATTATGTAAATTTTGACTAAATTATATTAAAACTGTGTTTCAATTTTAATCAAAATCTCTAAATGGTAATTTGTAGTGCTTATACAGAGATTTAAATTAAAGCATATTTAGTGTTGTAGATTTGATTCAATATAAAGTTCTATTTGTTTTAACTTTTGCAGCTCTATTTTATTTTTGAGATGTTAAAATTATAGTTTATTGTTATAGCAACAGAGTCTTTGCAGTTTTGAAATGATAATTCTATGGTTTACAATTGTTATAGCAACAGAGTCTTTGCAGTCTTGAAATGATAATTCTATGGTTTACAATTGTTATAGCAACAGAGTCTTTGCAGTCTTGAAATGTTATAGACTGCCCAACTTTGCTGTTTCTAAGTCATGAAAGTCTTCTTACTCTGTCGTTTTTAAGCTCAGTAATTTTTAGAAGTTAACAACTACCGAAGGTAATCCTTTTAGTGGATACTAACTGCTCCCGTAAATTGATTGCGCATATACATGTTATTAGGCTCTCTAAATACTTTTGTTAATCTATAATTTAATAATTCAAGCGTTACTACTCAAAACAAAGTTTTAAGGAATCCACAGCGAGCACAAAATCTACTTAATATTACGGGTTTTAACGAGGTGTGAGAATTTCCAATCTGCAATTAATGGGAGTCGTTTTTAAAAATTATATTAACAAAGTTACAGTGTAGATTGCAAAATCAAAACCTAATTTTTTATAAGGTCTAATTTAAAAAATAAATATTTATAATCCTCAACACAAGTGAACCACTTTGTGATGCCCCTTGCACAGTAGAACTAAATTGCTAACGTCATTGGTGCCCCCTTGTGATACCGGTTTTTTATGATGAATTTCTAGAAATGTGGATTGATTGCATTTTTGGCCATTGGCATTTTGGTAGGCACATTGACCTTGATATTTTAAATAGACTTGGTGTTTCTTGCGTGCGGTGAAAGCTTTTCTTTTGTGTCCCGGGACACTTTTCTTAATAGAATCTTTACTGTTTGTTGGTGCCATTGCATTGTATGTGATGTCACTTTTGATATTTTTTTTTGCAGTATTCATTTTGCATAAAACTTTGTTTATGTTTTTACTGTTATTCGTTTTGCATAAAACTTTGTTTATGTTTTTACTGTTATTCATTTTGCATATAGCTTCACTTACATTTCTACTGTTATTCATTTTGAAAAAATCTTTGTTTATGTTTCTTTCTTTAATCAGATAATATTGTACGTTTTTTACTGTTTTTTCATTTGCATCAATATTTTTTGTATTATTAATTTTATGCTTGTTTGAGTTAACTTTTCCCTTATTTACATCAGTATTATTTATGTTATGTTTATTTAAATTTTCTATTTTTATATTTGCATTTATATCATTGTTGATTGCATCTTTTCTTTCGTCTGTATTGGCTTGCATTTTTTTATCGATAATCACTTCTTTTTTTGCAATTTTATTTTTAGGAGTTTCATTAAAATTTAATTTCCCTCTCATTTTTTGTCGCTTTGCTTTTCTTAACGGATCTTCTTTTTGTAGATAGGTTTCGGTTATGATTTCTAATGCAGTTTCCAGATCTATGGGTTGGCGTTGTTTTTGGCTTAATACATCTTGTACCCTTCTTAACTTCAGCATGAGTTCTTCGGAGATGCCGACTTGTAGTTGCACGCGCACCTCTTTTTCTAAACATTTAATGACGGCCTTGTCTTTTATCTCTAGCTCCGCGTGAATATATTTTGTTTTTGTTAAGACGGCCTGTTTGGGGTGAACTTTGGCTACTTCTTTTTCCAGCTGCGCTTTGCTGCAGGTTTTTGCTAGATTTAACCAGTGCTCTTGATTGTGTGTATTTATAACTGAGGTCATTCTTCTGGCTTTTGATACGGTTATATTGCCTTGTTTGATTTCTGCTTTTAAAGAGGGAAGCTCTCTGGTTTTTCTAGCGACATTAATAAATATGGCGGCGACATCTTTGGAAAGCCCCAGATAGTCGGCCGCATAACTGTAGAGAGAAGAATAGCCGAAGCTATAACAGATTTTATATTTATCGACTTGTTCAAGAATTTCTATCAACTCAATCTCACATCTTTTATAGTTTTGCGCGACTGACAAAGCTTTAGCGTGCAGTTGTTGATGTTGAATCGGTTGATTACTTGATGGCTCGATGTTTGTTAAAATATGGCATGATTGTTTTTGTTGGCTCATGAAAACCTCCAGTTAAATATAGACAGCCACACTATACACCATGTTTTGTAAGTTGAATTTTTCGCACGAGAAGGCTATGTAGATTGATTTATTTTTTAGGGTGTTCGCGGAGGAAAATATTAAAAGAAAATGAAATCAAGAGAACTTATGAGGCAATGAAGGCTATGTGTGAGGAGTTTTGCATAACTAAATTAGAAGTGAAAAAATTGTTAAAAACCATGTCAACAAAATAAAATAAAATAATTGTTATTATTAACATGATGTTAGATTTTTATTTATTATAATAGTTAATAGGTTTCTACAGGCAAAAGTTTAAAGACCAGTGAACAAATATTATTAATCTCAATTAAAAACTAATTAATATTATAAAAAATAAAATCACATTAAGAAAAGTGTCCCGGGACACACGCAAGATTTAAAATGTGTTTTTCGTTCCTAGCTTTACTATCTCTGCGTAACTATGGCACAAATTTTAATACCCAAGAATTTAAGGTGCCGACATCTCTTCGGGCATGATCTGAAACTGTAAGTTTCCAAAGACCTTGCTCCACATCGCTTAATAGATGTAAATTATCAACGCTTTGTAGCTCCACACCAAAAGTGCCACGAAGATCGTTTTGCCAAGAACCTGATCGATCGTGAAGTATGTATTCCTTCCCATTGGGTGCAGTCAAAGTTAGTTTTAAATCTCCACGCCATGAATGGGAAATATCAACTTCAACTTGTACGCTTCTACCAAGAGGAGCACTATCTGCAACTAAATAGCTAGAAACACCATGGCTGTCATAATCGGGAATTTCAAGTGAACTAGAATTTTCATATTCTTTAAGTGACAACGAATTTGGTTCCACAGGTTCTACAACTTCAACAGCAGGTAAATAAGCTAACACTCTAGTGATTTGTGTAACATCCTCACCCCTACAACCATTATTCTCACATACATTAGATACGCGACAACCGTTTTTATAGACAAAGTCCGTTGCACCTCTTACCAGGATACCCTCTACTTCTCCAGATTGGGAATTGAAGACAGCTGATCCCGAGTTACCACCATAGGTGTCTAGGTTGGTATTGAAATAACCATTCTCTTGAGATCTAACCTTTGCACCACCAGCAATTTTTGTGGGGATACCCGCAGGATGTCCAATGACAGTTAAATCTGTTCCTGGTGTTACTTGTCCGCCTTGTCTAAGACTCAAAGGTTCATGATTCAAAACTTTTCTATCTAATTTAACCACAGCAAAATCAGCTCCACTACCATCCACTTCACTGTGTATTAACTCCTGACATCCATAAACATCAGCAGAATTTACGACTTCAGGTGTGTCCTGTGAAGATTTCATGGCAAATCCAAAAACAAATTTAGTGTCTATACAACTATTTTGTGTGCGAATACAATGACCAGCTGTTACGATGATTTCATCACTAACCAGAAAACCAGAGCAAAATGCTCCCGTTGGCTGTTCTCTAAAAGGTTCTTCTGCGCACAAGTTATAAGAGTCACCAAATTTACGTCCGTTAATTTTACTAAAGTCACCCCCTAGCTCTTCAATCTGATCACTATCTACAAGAGCGACAGTAGAATCAGCTAATGAAAGCAATTGACTGTTATTTACTTGATAAACATCCTTGCGATCATCAACGCCATATACAACTTTTGGTTTTTGAACAGAATCATTTGTTGCTTTATCATTTTTATCCTTGGAATTAATTTGATTTTCCCCACATGATGTAAGTGCAACAAAAGTGAAAAAAGTTATAAGTTTCCATCTAAGAGTCATAGCCTCTCCCTCGATATTATTTTGGTCTTGTTCGGTATGTTTTCAGACCTGCTTTAAGGTCCTGTTAATGATGACTACAAAAATTAGACTAAGGGTTAA
The DNA here is from genome assembly GCA_020435005.1 of Bdellovibrionales bacterium. Lineage (GTDB taxonomy): Bacteria > Bdellovibrionota > Bdellovibrionia > Bdellovibrionales > UBA1609 > JACKAN01. Next base: position 12,529 of record JAGRAE010000019.1, on the reverse strand, counting down.
ATAATTTTCAATTTATTGAAACATTTCCTGACTTTAAATGAGACAACTGTAAATTGTGTTAACGTCTTCACCTTTGGTCGAGTAAATTAAAATGATCCTATACTTAAATGCATACGCTCCTCTCGTTCGCCATTTCGAGGATTTAATTTTTTAGCAAAATCAAAGACGATAGGGCCAAATGGTGTGTTAATATGAAAACCAAAACCTATACTATGTCTTATTGTATTTGTTGATATACAGCTTGTTTTTGTTTTGTCTAGTTCCGTACATTGTTTATCACTATCGGTGAACTCAATTGAACCCAAATCATAAAAAAGTGCTAGTTTTATAGCATCGTAAGAAGGCAGGGGAAATCTAAACTCAGTTTTAAATAAATAATAATTACTTTCGCCTGTAACAAAATCAATATTTTGCACATTAAATTGTGTTTGGTTAGGAATATGTTCAACGCTTTTAGAGCCACCATAACCACGAATTTTAGATTGTCCATGAAGAAAAAAGGAACGTGAGCTAGGTACACCACCTGATAAATCGGAAGACAGATTTTTCAAATAACCACCAGAAATGTTGTTGGCCCATACAATTCCACTTTCCGAAAGTGGAGTGTAGAAACTGAGTTTAAGATCTGTTCTCACATACTCAATTCCGTCAGAACTACCAATGATAGGATTAGAATATTCTGTATCCCAGCGGGTATAGCTCCCACGTGTTGGTAAAAATGGATTATTTCTATAATCCAATTCAAATAAAGGCCCAATAGCAGAAATATTACTCTCTGTACTTGTAGAGCTTGGTATTTCAAAATTTTTCTCAGATTCAATACTCAAAGTCGTCCATGTCAATTTCAAATGTTTTGTTAATTCACGCTCTAATAAAAAGTCTGTTCTATTACTCTCTCTCATTACAGAAATGTTGCGCTCTTCAATGTAATCTCTTTCTTCTAACTCATAAGAAATATTGGCTCGACCACGAGTTCGTCCAAACATTAGAAATGGTTCAAAATAACCTAAAGTAGCTCTGCCTTGTAATCTCTGACTTTTAGTAACATTAGACTTTAACTCCACACGGCTAGAAATACCTCTTCCTGTTCCATATAAATTATTATAAGAAGCACCAATATATCCTCTAACCGTCAAGTCATCTTCACTAGTAAACCCTATACCAGAACGAAACAATCCGGGGTCTCTTTCACTAACAGAAATAATTACAGTTCGAGTTGCCTGTTGAGTGCCCTCCTCAAGTGTTCTTACTACAACTCTTGAGAAGAAACCTAATCGTGTGAGCCTTCTAATGATTTCATCAATTACACTAGAGGTTAAAACGGTACCTATTTCTAATTCAATTTCATTATAAATAACTTTGGACTTAGTGAAGTCATTCCCTTCAATTTTAACGGAGCCGACAATAATTTGGGGGCCTTCATAGATTTTGAAATCGATAGAAGCTTCAGTTCTAGTTTTATTATAAGTTATAAGTTCATCATTTTCATTTATTATTTTCATTTCTAAATAACCACGTAACTTATAAAAAGCTTTAATTTTAATAATACTTTCTTCTAATAAATCTAATCTTAAAGGGGAATTAGTGCTTAACTCTATGACTTCACTGAGTTCCTTCTCTGTAAAATCATTAATTCCTTGAAATTTCAGACGACGAATTTGTGTTAGTGGCCCTTCATCCATAACAATTTGGATTTTTGCTTTACTTTTAGTGTTGTCAAATTCAATTCGAGCAGAGTGTACTTTAGCACTTAGGAATCCTTGATTTTTTAAATGTGTTATCAAGTTTTCATATCCCAATTCTAAATCTTTTCGGTTGTAGTATCGATCCTTTAAAATATTGGAGCTATTATTTAATATAAAATCAACATAAAAGCTTTCTGGCTTAGATATCCTTCCTACCACATTAAGTGATTCTATTTTTACTCTTGGTCCTTCTACAATATAAAGTTCCACTTTTTTTGAATATTGATCACCCTTTTGCTTAGTTTCTGTTCTAACGTCTACGTGAGGATACCCTTTCTTTAAATACAACTGTCGAGTTTTTTTCTCTACTTCTATAGCTGGATCGAGTGTAGACACTTCAAATTCTTTTAAATTAATTCCTCTTCGAATATCTGTTTGAGTTAATACTTCTCTTTTTTCTGTTCGTAAAATATCTTTGATGACGACTTCATACTTGTAGGGGTGAAAAATTTCATAGACTAATGTTGCCTGTGTTCTCTCTTTATTGTAGGAGACGCTTACTTGATTTAATTTAGATCGAAGATATCCTTTTTTTCTGAAGTATTCGCGGGCCAGAGTTTCTATCTCCATCACAATGCTATCTGTAAAATTTTGCTTCGTGAAATTGTCTAATTTATTTGTTATAGTTTTTGACAATTTTTCATTTTCAGATTTGATTTGGATTTCAACTACTTTACAGGGATCCCCCTCATTTATGTTAATGTTTATATCTAGAAAACTTTCACCAATCTTCACAAATGAAATTTCAATTTTTGTATTAAAAAACCCTTGATTGCCATAGTATTCTTTTAAATTGTTTGCAGCTTGTATTGCTCTTTTTCGATCAAATCTTACAGAAGTCTGAAGTTTTAAAATTTCATGAATTTCTTTTTTAGAAAAATTTTGATTACCGCTTACATTAATTTGTCTCACCAGCTTCAAAGAATATCCAACAATACTGTATTTATTTTCACTGCTAAATACCGCAACATTTTGGAATTTTTCTGTTTTCATTAGAAAACTGACTATAGTGTCAGCATTTTTAGGTGTGGGGCTTTGTTCAAAAATCCCAGGATGTTTTTCTTTCAAACCCTCAATTAAGTTATTTGGAATATTCTCAAAAATGTATTGTGCATACGAATTTGAAGAGAAGAATAAAATGAAAAAACACAAAATTAATCTATAAATCATTAAAAATTAAAACCTTCTATTTAAACTGAAACTTATACTCCAAGTCGAGTCCTAACTTCTCCTGGGTTTGTATTGTATCAGCACTATCACTTGATGTCCCATCTGCTTCTAACTGTTGAACTTGTCCAATAACTGAAAATTCTCTGTTAAATTTATACTCAAATTTCATTTCATTAGAAGGAGCTTTACCTTGGGTTCTACTGATAGACATGCCGAATTTGGGGGTAAACTGGCGACTCATTGAAACTTTAGGTGAAATCGTATTTTCATCATCTATCACCGCAGATATATCAATATTTAAGCCGATGGTTTCTTCTACGGCTTTTGTGATTCCCAATTGTTGTTTTACAAATTGTGCACCTACATCACCGACAGCCGCCGCACTAGATTGTCCAAGTTCAGTGGAGCCTATATCTTGACTGCTTGATGTTATAACACCAAAGGCCAGTAGGGAAACAATGTCGTTTTCTGATAGCAAGGGTGTACTGCTTAAGTTAATTACAGGTTTTTTTGCGTTTCCTGAAACTTCAAGAGAAATTTCATACTCATCGCCAGAAGCTTCAATCTCATTGCTTCGTTGTTTGGCTCTAATGCTAGCTTTTGCATTAATTTGTAAATTTGGTTCTGTGGCTGGCTGATCATTATATTCAATGTTTGCACTTGTTAGATTAAATTCATTAGATCTAAAATTCATAATGCCGCCAGGTTCAGAGCGAATATTACCCTTTAATAAAGGGCGAGCAGGAGATCCTTTGACCTTCATGTTTCCTGTTATTCCTGCCTGAACATCACCACCAGGAAAAATGGCATTTACTTCAACTGAGTTAGGTATATTAACATCAAGATTAAATAGCAAAGGATCTGTGCTTTCTTTTATTAAGAATTTTGGTAAGAAGTCGCTAGGCTGAATACGTTGTTCATCGCTGCCACTTCCTATTAAACTTACTTTTACCTGACCAGATTCTATTAAGTAAGAGCCACCAAGTGTATAGGGAATAAAATCACCTTTTATATATAAATTAGCGGCTCCTTTAGTTTTAAAACCTTCGGGTACATTAAGATTAGCTTTGTTAATTTGTGCTTTGATATTTATAGGAATTTTATTTAGAGATAAAAATTGAATACGCCCATCAGCTGTAAATACACCTCCAGCAAAATCACTTTTCATGGCGTTAATTAATAGATTTTTTTGATTAAACAAAAAATCACCTGTTAAGTTCTCGAAAGGGTGGGGGAGGCCTTTTAGTTTTATGAAGGAATCTTGCATATATGCAGAACCCAGTATATTTGGATTTATTGCTGGACCCTTTACATTTAATGTTACAGAGGAAACACCCCTAAGCTCATCTAGAAATGGTGTTAGTAATGTTACTAATTCAAGGCTAAATTTCCCATTTAAAGCCAAATCAACATTATCGTAATTTGAATCACTAGATTTCAATTCAATAAAACTACTTGGTCCATCAAGACGAAAATTATTTGTATTCATTAAGCCCTTGTTAAACAAGATTTCCATAGGCATGTTGTTTTCTAGGTAATGCTCGCCCTTACTTAATCGCGCTTTACTTATTTTTATATAGCCATTTGTGTTCCAAATCCAGTTTTTAGGAGATTCAAGTAAGACTTCTGAGGAGAGCAAAGTTAAATAATCTTTTTGTATTTCTGCACCAGAAAACATGTTGAACATGTGGGCAAAGTTCCAATTTTCTGATTTTAAATACAAACGAAAGGGTAAATTCGCATTGTAGGGAATATTGAATTCGGTTTGTACGACATTGCCAATAAATTTTGCCTTTCCTTCTATACTGCTTTTATTTAGACGTAACCAAAAAGAAGAGTCGGGTTCAGGTTTTTCAGCTATAAGCATTTTACTCAAGCGTCCATGTAACTCGGTATTTGGTTCTAAAATTGGACCACGCATAGCCATTGTAAAATCAAGTTGACCACCTATATTAAAACCTAAATCATTTAAATATTCAGATTGTTCTAATCTTAAACGTTCACCAAGAATAACAGCATCTAAATCGCCTTTAGGATTAACTTTACCTTTTAAAAGTATTCGACTGTCTGCCTTAGCTATATTAATATTTTTAGACTCAACAAACCCATTTTTACTTTCTACATTAAAGGCAAGTTGGTCATAACTTTCTTTAGCAATACTTCCCCTAAAAAAGTTTGATTTTAAATTGTAACTTAAATAATTAAATTGAAGAGGACCTTTGGCCTCAATAGTTGCCGATCCTGTACCTTTAATAGACATAGGAAGTTGTACTTTACGTTTTAATAATGAAATTAGATCTTCGGCATCAATAAAAGGAGCTGTGGCATCAATTTTTATTAAACTAGACTTTAAATTAAGACTTAGTAATCCTTTAAAGCGAGTGTTACCAAAAAACGACTGTATATTCCTAAAATTGAGATTGCCATTTTTATAAATTAAATCAAAATTGGGATTTCCTAAGCCAAAATCTTCTAACCACATGTTTTTACCATCTAAGTTCAGATCAATACGCCCCCAATTAGATGCGCCCCAAGTTCGACCTTTTACAACAACTGATGATCCTTCAATTTTTAAATTTGCAAGATTTAAAATATCTTTTTCGAGTGATTTAAGTGTTCCACCATAATCAATATTAAAACCTTTTTCATAGCTAATCATTCCTTTAGACCACCCATATGAATCATTAATTTTGATTTGTGAATCATAGGTAACTTTTTCATCATCGACATCAAAACGACCTATAAGACGAGTGGGGCCTAAACTTACTATATTCAATTTTTTATCAAGGTTATCCCATACATCAACTTTTTGTAAATGTGCAATTCCTTTACAAGTTAAAAAGAATTTAGGTTTTATATTACCGAAGCAAGGAATATCTGCTTTTATCGGTAAATATATGGGCACATTCTTTATGTTTATAGTATTCAAAAATTTTGAAATTTCGATACTGTCTAGATTAACATTTGCTCTAAAATATTTATTGTTATCTAATTTCAAAATAGCATCTGAAATACTGGCCGTGCCTGAAGAATTCTTTAGTTTAGCATTTTGTATGTTAATCGTATTGTCATTATATTTACCAGATATTTGTGAGTTTCCAACTTCGTATTCATTTACATAAACTCCATCTGTTTTGACTTGAAAATCTACTAGGCTTTTGGTTTTAAAATTATGCTGTATATCTAGTTCAGCTTGTATTGAGCCTCTTAATTTTGGTAACTTCAAATCCGGTTTAAGTTCGGTACTAATTCTAACTAGTTCATGTAAGAGCAAATCAGATCTAAGTTTTGATTCTATATGTTTCAGTTCGCCTGTAAAAATATTCCCTTTTAATAGCGCTGTGCCGACAAGATAAGAATTTTGTTTTTTTACTTTTAGAGCGGTTATTGTTACTTCATTTTCATCTAAGGTAAGATTTGTGCTAATATTTAAAGAAAGTATGGGATCTTGCTGAAGCTTTTTAATATGAATATTTTCAGAGGAAAAATGAATTCGTAGCTTATCACCTAAATTGTTTAATTCTAAGTTTAACTTGTCAATGCGAGTGGCTAGATCTTCTGACTCCGCTTTTAGAAGTAAATCAATATTTTTTAGATGAATGTTATCAATGGGAATTTCTTTTAAAATAGAAAAATCAATTTTGAATTCACTTTTTTGAGGTTGTGACTTGTTGAAACGATTTGATTCAACTATTGCATTTACGACAGCTGTATCTAATTCAATATTTGATACTCTTAGCTCTCCAGTTAACAATGCTAGCAGATTGAGTGAAGTTTTAACCTCTTTAATATTAAAACTTGCAAGTTGAGATTTTAATTCAGATTTAGGAGTTACTTTAATGTCTTTAAAATTTAATTCCAATGGAAAAAAACTAATCTCAAGACCTTTAGGCCAAATGCGAACAGGTAAATATTTATCTGAGTTTTTTTCAATTTCAATTAGAGTCCATGTTTTTAGTCGCGGCAGATGATAGTTTTTCAGGAAGCCAACTAAAAAGAAAAAGGCACTAAATATTAAAACAGGAATGACAATTTTAAATATTCGCTTCAATGGCCCTCCTCTAAAATTTCAGTTAGAAGTGATTGAGCAGAGCGATAATTGGGCCTGATTCTAATTATACTTTTTAGCAAGTCAACTGCTTGTGATTTTTGGTTAAGTGAATTGTAGGCTCTAGCTTTAATGTAGATAAGGGCAAATTTATCATCTGGAGATTTATGTGTATCCGCCTCCATTTTTTCAGCTTCTGATAAGACTCGAAAGAAATCTTCAATGTTTAATAATAATTCTAATCGTAGCCACTGCATGGGTTTAGTTGGTTGTGAAGAAAGATCAATCAACTGGAGAGCCATTTCATTTAAATCTAAAAAAGTAAATAAAATTGCAAAATCGTAAATTAACTCAGATTTATTTTTACTGATATCTTTACAACTGGAAAATATGACTTTAGCTATTTTACTTTCTTCTTCATCTATGTGAATGATCTGAGGTATAATAGCTTCGATGACTTTTTTTTCTTCAATTTTTTTGTTTATAAGTTCTCTGGCTTGTCTTTCTGCGAAATCGTCATACAACTGATCAATACTATGATCTTCCGGAAACATTTGTTTGTATTTATCAAAAGTTTTTCTCTCATCTTCTAATAAGCGTTGATTCTTTAAAAACTCAATTTTTTGCTTTAAGACTTGGCGCATACTTTCATAAGTTACTTTTTTCTTCTCCCATGCTTTTTTTCGTATTGATTGCATTCTTATGTCCATACGTTGCCATTTATAATTCAAAGCTAAAAATTTTTGAGAATTTGTTCTTTCAGACCCTTCAAAAATGGCTTGGATAATTTTATCGCTGATTTTTAATTTATTCTGAATAATCACTTCAACAAAATGTGGCCAGGCTATGGACTCCTTTTCATAAAACCTTCTAGAGAATTGACGAAAGAAATCGTGGTGCTGGCCGGATAAAATAAAAAATTGAGACATAGTGTGGAGATCTTTTTGTGATGTGTTTTTGTTGACCATTAAGCCCAGTAAGGTCTCAGCGACGTCTTCCACACCATGGCCTTCGTTTAATAAATTACGTATTCTTAACTCGATGCTCATCTATATTATGATAGCAAAAGCCAAACAAGAGGCCTCTCATAAATTCAGTGCAGCATTGAAAAACATTAGTTGGTTTAGGCAAAAAATGCCTAGTTAACAAAACTTACTTTAGCTATTGACTCGTTCAGAGTATTCTCCAGTAACGGTACTAATTTTTAAATGATCCCCTTCGTTGATATGTAGAGGTACTTGAACAACGAGGCCAGTTTCCATAGTTGCTGGTTTGAAAGTATTGGAAACTGTATTGCCCTTAAATCCAGGGTCTGTTTGAGCCACTTTTAAAACAACTGTATTCGGCAATTCGATACCAACGGCTCGTCCATCTAAAAAGCAGATTTTGGCTTCCATATTTTCAATCAAATAATTCTTATCATCACCAATTAGTTCGTGACTTAAGCAGAGTTGCTCATAATTTGTTTGATTCATAAAGTTAAAGCCACTCTCATCTTCATATAAAAAAGCCATGTCTTTATATTCAACATCAGGAACACCAAACTTTTCCCCAGACTTAAAAGTTTTTTCCAGGTTTTGACCAGTTATGAGATGTTTTAATTTAGTTCTGGTAAAAGCATTTCCCTTTCCCGGCTTAACATGTTGAAAGTCGGTAATGGAATAGGGTTCATTGTCCAATAAAACTTTAAGGCCTTTTTTAAAATCACTTACACTATACATAATAGGCGAAAGTTATCAGAATAAAAAAATGGGTCAATCTCGAAATGTGGCTCTACGGTTTTTATTAACTCTAAAAAGCATATTTCTTAGGCTTTCAACTTGATTTTGTTGTTTTGTTTCCTCACGGCTTGGTGGAGGATGAGGAATCGATTTTGACTCTGGGCGGTTATTGCTCACAGCCTGTGGATTGATAATTTTTAAGCGTTTATCAAGTTCAGGATGGTTTGAGAATTCTAAACGAGCTTCTTCATAGACTTGAAGGGCCTTCTCATTGTCGTTTCTAACTATAAAAACGTCGATAAGTGATAAAAAACGATCTAAACTTTTTTGTTGAGCGTCATCTGAAATGGGCTTTTCAAGGGTAAATGGTGGGCGAGCAAGTGGTTTAGAAGGTGGCTGTAATTCTTGTTGCTTTTTATTATGATCAATAAAATCAATATTTAAATCGTCAAACAAGCTTTCTGGAAACTCGTCAGCGGTTAAACTTTCTAATTTCTTAACAGCCTTTTGTGCTTTCGCGTTATCAGGAGAAAGAAAAAGCACCATTTTATAAGCTTTCAAAGCTTCTTTCGTCATTTTTAAACTTAAATAAATCTCTGCTAAGGTTTGGTGAGCTAAAATATTTTCTGGGGCTAATTCAGTAGCTTTTTCTAAGTGTTCGATGGCTTTTTGTGGTTCTTCAAGCGTCATGAGCGTGCGCGCCATTGCAATATGACCACCTGCAAAATGTGGGTGATAATTTAAGCCCGTTTTGCATATACTAAAGGCTCTATGAGCCAAACCCATTTTTCTATAAGCCTCAGCTAGTGGTGCAAATACTCTTGATTTAGGCTCTCTTTCAAGAATAAGTTGATATCTTTCGATAAATTCAGGACTTATATTTTCCATAACCTATTATTGCTCATTCAATATTCACATGCTAGTTAATTGCGTTTTACACACTGTCTCTTATGAGTGTAACATGTCACTTTTAATTGCGGAACAAATATAAGGTTGTTAACTTAGCTTATGCGTCTAATTATGGGGATCGATCCTGGTTCAAGAGTTACCGGCTGGGGAATTATTCAAACTTGTGGGAATGAAAACAAATTTGTTGATTGTGGTACCATTTCTTTGAATGAAAAAAGTTTGAGTCTGAGATTGTTAACACTTTATAACTCTTTGTTAAGGGTCATAGATAAATATAAACCCCAGGATGTTGTGGTGGAAAAAATATTTTTAGGTAAAAACGCTGATAGTGCATTTAAATTAGGTCATGCACGAGGGGTCTGCATAATGAGTGCTGCTTCTAAACAAATTGATGTTTATGAATACGCTGCGAGAAAAGTTAAGCAATCTCTTACCGGCTCGGGTGCGGCGACAAAAGAACAAGTTCAACTATTAGCTATGTCACATTTAAAAATTAAACAAAAAATAGCTTTGGATGCGAGCGATGCATTGTCATTAGCCCTATGCCATGCTGTGGAACAAAAAGTTTTAGCTAAAATATTAATTGCCGAAAAAGGAGTTTTTCTGTGATAGCTTTCTTACAAGGTGCACCGATAGAAGTGAGCGATGAGTTTGCAATAATTAATGTTAGAGGTGTGGGCTATGAAGTGCATTGTTCATTAAATACTTTAGAAGTCATTCAACAAAAAGACATTGTTCAATTGTACATTTATACTCATGTAAGAGAAGATCAGTTTTTATTGTTTGGCTTTTTAACAAAAGCTGAAAAAAGTCTTTTTTTATCACTGATTAAAGTCAATGGTATTGGGCCTAAAATGGCTACAAAGATTTTATCTGCGGCAAAAACTGAGGCCATTTTATCTATGATTGATAATGGAGATGTGAAGGGGTTAACACAGCTGCCAAAAGTAGGGAAAAAAACTGCCGAACAAATGGTGTTATCGCTAAAAGGAAAACTCGTTTTTGCTGAAGATGACGAAGCTATTAAAAAGTTCGTAGCTAGAGATGACATTGTATCCGCACTTGTTCATTTGGGTTTTAAACTCAACGATGTAGATCTAGTAGTTTCACAAATGGATCCAGCTACGGATTTACAAGAAGGTGTAAGAAAAGGCCTTGTTGCTTTAACTCAACAGGTTTAGGAGATTTTAAATGGAAGTATTACTGTCTGCCGATAAAGAAAGTCTTGAAACTGAAGATAATGCAATTGAGGTGAGTTTACGGCCAAAGGTTTTTGAAGAATTTCCAGGACAAGACAAGGTAAAAGAAAAATTAAAAGTATTTGTCCAGGCGACAAAAAAAAGAAATGAACCACTGGATCATGTTTTGTTATGTGGACCTCCGGGTTTAGGTAAAACCACATTGGCTCATATTATTGCTAATGATTTAGAAGTAGATTTTAAAGCTACCTCAGGTCCAGCTCTTCATCGCAAAGGTGATTTAGCTGCGATTTTAACTTCTTTAACACCTAATTCTGTTTTTTTTATAGACGAAATTCATCGCCTGAATAAAGACGTTGAAGAGTATCTTTATAGCGCTATGGAAGATTATTACTTAGACATTGTTACGGGTGAGGGGCTAGGTGCTAGGTCGATGCGTTTTCAATTGGCACCCTTTACTTTAATTGGAGCAACAACAAGAGCAGGATTATTAAAAGCTCCTTTTAGAGATCGTTTTGGTATTGTTGAGAGGTTGTCTTTTTATAATAGAGATAGTCTTAAACAAATATTGTTGCGATCAGCGCAATTGTTGAAGATTCAGATCCATGAGAAAGGTGCTGATGAAATTGCAAAAAGAAGTCGAGGTACACCAAGAATTGCAAATCGGTTGTTAAAAAGAGTACGTGACTACGCTGATGTAAAAGGTGATGGTCATGTTGGCGAGGAAATTGCTGCTTATGCACTTGATCAGTTGGAAGTAGATCGTTTGGGTCTTGGACATATGGATCGCAAAATTCTTCAGTTAATACTACAAAAATTTTCGGGAGGCCCAGTGGGGCTGGAGACTTTGTCAGCAGCTTTAAGTGAAGAGGCGGATACGATTGAAGAGGTTTATGAGCCCTATTTAATTCAAGAGGGATTATTGCAAAAAACCCCTCGCGGAAGAATGATTACAGAAATAAGTCGCCAACATTTAGAAAGTGTTGATATTTAGACTTTATAATCCATTACAAAAATATGAGGTCTTTGAGTAGAACGTGGCCTCACCTATTTCGGTGCAATGCTTATAAAAAAAGTCATAAGGTTTCCAATCCGTATTTCGACTCTGCATTGGACGCCGAATATTTATTGCATCCGCTCGATAGGCGGCCCCGTGAGCGGTACTGTCAGGAGAATCATAATCCTCTAGCCCAATAGTTTTATTCTCTGTAGATGCACAGCTGGTAATTTGCAAAGCTAAAAAGAGCCAAAAGATAAATTTAAGCATATCATCTTTTAATCGGATAAAATTATTGATCTCTCAAGTGGCTCTATAAACTTAAGTCCAGAAAAGAACAAACTAGGTATAGCCGACAATATCTAGTTGAATCAGATATGGATTAATATCTAGTTTTGAATGTTTGTATAAGTAACGTTGTCTAGTTTACTTTAAATTTTTTGCCCGGGCAGAAGGGCCTTCGGTTAAGTATTCAGTTAAGTAATCGAAGCAATTTGATGTTTACTTTCGCAGGCAAATTGCTGCTTCCAGCAGATAGGATAAGTTATGTTGGCCTTTACATCCTGATAGGACCTTTCTCAATGCCGTCGTGGCATTGAGAGTTACTTACTTACCTTTAATGCAAAAGTAACAATGATGTTAAGACTTGAATTGTCGACATACGGTAAAGAAAACTTTTTGTGGCTTGCTTTATATATACTTTTTTCGATTAGTCACAATGGTATTCAGTTAAGGAATTT
>JAGRAE010000199.1 GCA_020435005.1 Bdellovibrionales bacterium | reverse complement strand
AGAAGGGACAAACACTTACACCAGAAGAACAAGAAGAAATTAAAAAGCCAATATTAGAAAAATATGCTGAAGAAAGTTCGGCCTACTATTCTAGTGCTCGTTTATGGGATGACGGGATCATCGATCCAAAAGATTCTAGAAAAGTTTTAGCGTTGGGTTTGAGTGCCAGTTTTAATCGAGAATGGGAAAGCAAGAAAAAAGGCGTCTTTAGAATGTAAATGTAGGATGTGAAATGGAATTTATAAAAGTTAGTGAAGAAAAAAATTGCTTGAGAGTAGAACTTTACAGGCCAGAAAAGAAAAATGCTTTTCACCCACAAATGATTCGTGAAATTACAAAAGTCTTTGAGAAAGTCGAAGAGTCAAGTGCAAGGTATGTTCATTTGTGTGGGGCTGGAGATAGTTTTTGTGCGGGTGCAGACTTAGAGTGGATGAAATCTATGAAAAACTATACTCTCGAACAGAATAAACAGGATTCATTAGAACTATTTAAAATGTTTGAAACCATTTCTCAATGTCACTTACCTATAACGGCTAAAATCCAAGGGCATGTTATGGGTGGGGCCAATGGTTTAGTTTCTATGTGTGATGTAGTAGCTGCTGAAAATAACACTCAATTTGCATTTAGTGAAGTTCGGTTGGGTTTAATTCCTGCAGTTATTAGTCCTTATATTCTTTCTAAAATGCATAAACCAGCTGCTAGAAGCTTAATGGTAACGGGCCGAGTATTCTCTGCCGAGGAAGCACTAAGAGGTGGATTAATAGAATTTTGTGGCACTCAAGAAGAGGTTGATAAATTTTTATCTAGTGTTCATAAATCAATTTTAGCAGCGGGTCCAGTAGCCGTGAAAGATACAATTTCCTTACTGGGTGAAGTTGAAAATTGTTTTGATTGGGAACAAGTACGTCAATTAACCACAACCGCAATTGCAGAGAAGCGAGTTAGCGAGGAGGGGCAAGAAGGCTTAGCTGCTTTTTTTGAGAAAAGAAAACCAAATTGGACGGAGAAGAAATGAAAACTATTGATTGTTTAGCCATTGCCAATCGTGGTGAAGTTGCCGTTCGCATTATTCAAGCCTGCAAAGAAATGGGAATCGAAACAGTTCTTTTACACTCTGAAGCTGATGAGAAAACTTTAGCTTATAGACTTTGTGACAAAGCTGTGTGCATAGGCCCCTCTCCAGTTAATCAAAGCTACTTGAATATTGAAGCCAATATTCAAGGGGCACTAAGTGCAGACGCTGAAGCAATACACCCTGGCTTTGGTTTTCTATCAGAAAATGCAGAGTTTGCTCGAGCCTGTGAAAAACATCGGTTAATATTTGTAGGTCCTCGACCGGAAACTATTGAACTATTTGGTGACAAAATATCAGCAAAAAAACTAGTAGAAAAAGTAGGTATTAAAACGGTTCCAGGATATCAAGGTGAGAATCAAGAAACGGAATATTTAATAGAAGAATGTGAGAAGGTAGGTTATCCAGTCATTGTTAAAGCTGCTGCGGGTGGTGGTGGTCGTGGCATGAAGATTGTCCGCGGTAAAAGTGAAGCTTTTGAGGCGATAGAATCAGCAAAAAGAGAAGCCGTGGCGGCTTTTGGTTCACCAATTGTTTTTTTAGAAAAATATCTGGATCATGCAAAACATATTGAGGTCCAAATATTTGGTGATCACATGGGCAATATTTACCACCTTTATGAAAGGGAATGTTCTGTACAAAGAAGACATCAAAAAGTCATTGAAGAAAGTTTGGCCGCAAAAATTGACGATCAAATTCGGGAACAACTTTTAGAAGCGGCAGTTAAAATTGCCCGAGCCGGAAATTATAGAGGTGCTGGGACAGTGGAGTTCTTGCAACAGGATGATGATTTTTATTTTATGGAAATGAATACTCGTCTCCAAGTTGAACATCCAGTTACAGAAATGGTTATGGGTGTTGACTTAGTGAAAGCACAAATACAAACCAGTTTGGATAGGGGACCATTATGGACTCAAGGAGATTTGTTTCCAAGGGGACACTCAATAGAATGTCGAATTTATGCAGAAGATCCTTACCAAGCTGGAATACCTAGCACTGGTCAAGTTGGAGGAATTTATTGGCCACAGGGTCCAGGCAGAAGATTTGATTTTGGGATTGAAAGTGGTGATGAAGTTACACCTTATTACGACTCTATGATTGCAAAAGTAATAGTTTGGGATGAAACGAGAATTCGAGCTATTCAAAAAATGCGCAAGACTTTGCAAGACACTGTAATTTTTGGCGTAAAAACGAATATACCGTACCTGTTGGCTATTTTGGAACATAGTGAATTTGTAAGTGGTGAAATGACAACTCAGTTTATAAATAAGTATTTTCCACAGGGTTTAAAATTAAACCAAGAAGTTTCATTAGATATTATTGAAAAATTAAAGTCTGAAGTTATGAGTGGTGGAAGTGTCGAAGAATCCAGTTTAAAAAACCAACTTCAAAAAAGTCCGTGGTCCCAGAATGTTTGGAGCCGAACATGAAGAGATATTTTTTAGAAGTAGATGGTCAGTGGCAATGGGTTTGGGCTGAACGTATAGGGAATGAGTTTTGGTTTCATTGTAATGGAAATACCCATAATGTAGAGTTTAAAAGTAAAACCAGCCGTAGAGGGGGGAATACAGAGTTTATCGAATCTGGTGAAATTAAGGCACCTATGCCTGGTAAAATTATGAAAGTTTTAAAAAAATTAGGAGAAAAAGTCGTCGTTGGGGAAACGGTTATTGTTATGGAAGCTATGAAAATGGAGTATTCCTTAGAAGCTGATGTTACAGGAACTCTAGAAAGTATATCAGTTAGTGAAAATGATCAGGTTAATTTAGGTCAACTTTTAGCAAGTATTAGCAAGGAAGAAAATGATTAGTATAGTTGAAGTAGGACCTCGAGATGGTCTTCAAAATGAAAAGGTTTTTTTATCTTATCAGACGAAAGTTGCTTTCATTGAAAAATTAAGTCTTGCTGGTGTTAGAAGAATTGAAGCCGGTGCGTTTGTGTCTCCTAAATGGGTACCGCAAATGGCCGATTCAAAAAAGGTATTTAAAACATTACAACATTCACAAAAATTGCGTAAGAAGACACAACTATCTGCACTTGTGCCTAATTTACAAGGATTAGAAGTAGCACTAGAATCTGGGGTTAATGAGATAGCTATATTTGGTGCTTGTAGCGAGACTTTCTCGCAGAAAAATATTAATTGTTCAATAAAAGAGAGTTTTAAAAGATTTCAAGAAGTTATACAGCTTGCAAAAAAAAATAGTGTTAAAGTTAGAGGTTATTTAAGTACGTCATTTGGTTGCCCTTATGAGGGAAAAGTATCTTTGTCTCGAGTTGAAAAAATAATAAGAAAAATGCTTGAATTAGGAGTTTATGAAGTATCTGTGGGAGATACCATTGGGGTGGCTACTCCCAAGCAGGTTAGGAATTTGTTAAATCGTTTCGAAGTTAGTGAAAGACAAAAAAAATTAGCTATGCATTTTCACGATACACGAGGGACAGGATTAGCTAACGTATTGGCAAGTTTGGACTTGGATATTAAAACATTTGACTCTAGTGTGGGTGGCTTAGGGGGTTGTCCTTATGCTAAAGGTGCGTCGGGCAATCTGCCAACTGAAGATCTAGTATATATGCTCCATGGAATGGGATTAAAATCAGGTATAGATTTAGAAAAGTTAATTCACGTGACTCATTGGATTGAAAAAAAGCTAAGCCATACTCTACCTGCACATGTTTCTAAGGCTGGTATTTTTACTTAAACAAGTCCTGGGGTTACATACCATTTTAAAATGCCTTGTCCGGCACCTATCGAGCCAGAAAATTCAAGACAAGTGATGCTACCCTTTTTCAAATCAATAAAGCTTTTATCTTTACCTGAAAGTAAATTGCTTATTAATGCACTTAAATGTGGTTCATGCCCTACAATTGCCATACTTTCCTTTTCGCTTTGCTTGATCATTTCGATTGTATCAATGAGTTTTGTATATGGAACTAACCTCTCATCTAATTGACACTCTTCCGGCTTCAGCATTTTTCTTAAAACTTCAGCCGTTTGATAAGCCCTTTTGTAAGGACTTGAAATAATCAAATCTAATTTATCAATTCTGGGTTTTAAAAACTGAACTAATCGCGAAAATTTTTTTTCGCCCTTCGCAGTTATAGGTCTAAGACTATCTTCTGTAGATTGCAGGGCAAACTCATCTCGGTCTATTGCTACTGCATGCCGTACAATATATAGCTTCATTTGGTACTTCTCTTGCTAAATAAAATTGATTGATAGATATATTTCTTCTGTAGTAGGTAGGACTGTCAATAAATTAGATAAGTATGCAAATTATACAAGGTAGTAGATGAAAACTGTAAAATGGATATCCTTTATAAGTACAATTTTTGTTTTCATTTTATCTGCATTTCTACTTAACCGCTTATCTAATGAAAATCATTGCAATGAACACCCTTCCATAAGCCAACTAAATGTTTTTATAAAGGGTAGAATTTTAGAGATTCCAAATTGCGATTGGTATGAGAATATTTCGCAACCGTTGAATATGAACTCTGATGTAAAAGCAGTTATCACCTTAACTCAAAAACTGCCAAAAACTAAAACTCCATTTATTCTAACCATCGACATGGACAAAAAGCAAAACTTTCGATCAATTTTAAACTACTTTTGGGTGGGGCAAGAAATTTTATACAAACACATAGAGTTAGGGATATGGCTTAAGCAAAAGAGTTTTAATTATTACAGTGGAAAAAATGAAAGCCGATTGATAAATAGATCGTTAAATATACTCTCTATGAAGGTGTTAGAAGGTGTTTATCCTCTGTATAATTGGGCTTCTAAATCAAATTTACAAATTGAACATCTATCCAAAGTATTAATGACTCATCAGGAGTCATGTAGCCATTACTTATGGGACTTAGAAAATTTAGAAAGTTGTAAGCAAAAAGTGATAAGTATTAAATCTTTATCTAAAGCTCCCATTGAAATTCTGCTTTCTAATTCCTTGTTTTCTTACTATAAAAAATTAGATTTGAAGACAAAAGTTAAATTTTCAAGAAACCTGAAGTTGGTTAGACAAAAAACTAATTTTAGTAACCTTGATATAATTATTAATAATAAGATCACCTATAATCAATTAGTGGATCAGTATGTAGATTTAACAA
>JAGRAE010000198.1 GCA_020435005.1 Bdellovibrionales bacterium | reverse complement strand
AGGGATCAGGGGCAATGTCGTCACCACTATCCTTCAGGTGAAAGATGCAACACCAAAAGATGGTTACATCTGCATCACAAGCAGCCCGTATCCCAAGGCGGCGATCACAGTGTAGAAAATCTAATCAGCCTGTGCCCGGCTCATCATGAATTGGCGCATTTGATATTAGAAAATGTGATCACAAAAGAGCCCGTTTGCCCGAGCAAAATATTAAAACAAAGAAGGTAAATAAATAACTCACAACACTGTTGTGAACATTGAGAAAGGCCCTATCATGAGGTAAAGGCCAACAGTTCTGTTAATATCTATACTCTAATATAAAATTCAGATAGCTCCCCGTAATTTCGACAAAACTCACATCGCCAGGGTTTGCCAAACTGTTTGGATCCTCATTTGCTGTAATAGCAGTGTAAGAAGATCTATCCGTTCTGTGCTTAATTCCAGCAAAGCCCGTAAAAGTTTTTGTTAACTTATAAGTTCCTAAAACTCCAAATTCATAAGATACTTCTGGACTGATACTCTCACCATTTGGACCATCACCTGATACAGCCGAATAGAAGCGACCATTGAATTGTATGCCTAGTTTCTCTCCCCATGGCATCCAATATTTAAATCCAACATGTGGCCCAAAATTCTTAACCTTACCTACTCCTGAAAAATTACCGCTGGAATCTCCTTGCAGTGCTACTAATTCCTTCATATATAAACCAAAACTTACTTGAAATTCAGAGTTAATGAGTTTTTTTGAATATAATCCGTGTACTTCAGCAGAAGCAAAAGTAAAATTGTCTGAATTTGCAACATCTGACCCGATATTAAAACCACTTAAATCAAGAATACCTAACATTCCCCAACGGCTTTCAGGTTTGAGATACCCAACACCTAAACGTCCAGTTCCCCCTACAGCTTTCACTTGATTTGAATTACCACGAGCTTTGTCCACACCAGTATAATCAATTTGTGTAATTAAATAACTCATTAAATAAAAATAATTTGATTTATATTCAGGTTTACTTTTATCTTTTACTTCGCCTTCATCAATTAATTTTTCTCCATCACTTTTTGCTTTTTGCTCTGACACCAGAGATTCCGGAGCATATTGTGTATTCAATTGATATGGTTTAGCAACAGGGTCTCCAATTATTTCCTTATTGATAAAGGGTGTTACATTCCATTGGAATGATTTTTCTATAGGTAATTTTACTTTAGCTCTTGTTGTTGTGAATTCTTCAGTTTGATTAAAGTCCCCATCAGTAGATTTCACTTCTAATTTATATCCTTTACCACCAGTACTCTTAGACCATTGAAATTCAACTTCAACTTCTTCTTCTTCTCTATCCTTAACAATAATCACATCATTATCTATGGGTTTAAACAAAGATACGGCTTTTGGTTTAATCACAAATTCAATAGCTTCACTCCACTCACCAGGTACACGCCGTGGATCATATGAGCGAATTTTCATTTCATATTTACCAACAGGTAGTTTAGCTTCCCACTGTGACAGTTTAGTTTTTTTGTTAAACTTTTTTCCCCGACTTCCGTCTTCATTTATCATTTGAACTTCAACTTGATAGCCAAAAGCATCTTCAATGGCTTCCCACTCTAATGTTACCGCTCGGAGCTCAACTTCTGTTGTTTTATCTTGGGCATAAACATACATAGATAAATTTAAAACTAGCGCAATAAAGGCAATATATTTGCTAAATATTGCAATAATTTTTAGTGATCGAAGATGTTTATTTCTTGTTTGCATTTTTCCCTTAATTAATCACTTATTTAAAATCACTTTACTTTTACACCCTTTAATTTAGGTGCACGAATTGAGCTTTTTTTAGGTACTACAACCTGTTTAACTTCGCTACTTTCACCTAACCTTTTATATTTATCCACAGCTTGAATTTTCACAGTATAGCTACCAGGGCGTAAACGATTTAAAGAAGCTATATTTCTGTCAGTTTCTGCACTTTTATAAACTTTTCCTTTTTTATCTAGAACTTCTACTCTATATTTTTGTGCACCATCTATATCTTTCCAACTAACTTCTAAGCGACCTCTTTTATCAGATTGCAAGACTTCTGGTAAACCCTCTGCAAATTGAGGTCCTGGTAGCAAAGGTCTTTGCTTAACATGAATTTCTTTTGTTCTAGCGCGACCTATAACTTCATTTTTTTGATTAAGGGCTTCCAATTGAACTTCATACCTTCCATCCTCAGGTAAATACATATTAAAACCTAGTTTGTTACTAGAATACCATTTGGTAAAATTTTGCTTAGACTCCCGTTTTAATCTATATCTCCATTGAGTGGCATTGATTTTAGGGTTACTCAACCAGCGTAAATACAAGCTGGGTTTACCTGTTAGGTAAAAGTACTCAGAGGGCTCTACTCCACCTTCCCAAGCGATCTCAGGTAAATCTAAAATACTAAAAGAAAACTGCTTTGCAGGATTTGACTCTTGATTTTCATCATCAACGGCGACAACTGACCATAAATATGCACCTGTATTTAGACCTTGCAACCTATAAGGAGGGTTTGCCACTTCAAAAGAAGATACATCAGGCTCTGCGCCTTCCGTAGTCTGCTGCCAAACCAAAACTTTATACTTTTGTGCTCCCATCACTGTTTCCCAAGATAACATTAAACCATTTTCTTTGAATTTCTCGTCAGTAACTTGAAATCCTATTTCCGGTGAAGTTAAAACAGGAGGGGGTAGTTTTTGTTTATAAAACACGGTAAAGGAATTTATTTTACTAGATATACTTTCCTGTGTGTTATTTTGTAGTTTACCAAAAATTCGCCAATAATATCTTCCATCTCGGGGAATATTAAAACTAAAATTACTCTCGTTTTCTTCCAAGTTTTTAGTTAGAATTACTTTTTTAAACTGTGGATCTTCAGATATTTGCAGCGTTGGTTCAACAAGCTCCATTTGATGAGTCCAGCTAAAAGGTACTAAATCATCTTTTTTTCTAAAGGTAATTTTTTCTTGGTTCTTTGGTTCTAGTAAAATAGTGCCTTTCTTGGGGATAATTTTATTTTTATAAATTGGAGATTTAACGCTGGCTTGGTTAGGATCTTTAGGAATGGCTTCTAGTTGCCAATATAATTTTCCAGGCCTAACTGATTGTGTTATTTTACCATCTTTGGCTGCTACACTAGTAGTCACCTGTTTATTAAAAGATTTTCTATTGTGACCCCAACGTAGTTTCATTTCATAATTATCATCAATAGGCTTCCAAGTAAAAGTGACATTTTTAAGCTGACTTGGCTCCGAGTACATTTCACTATTAGCCTGGGGACTTATAATTTCAATTAGTACTTTGTCTTTTTCAATGCTGTCTTCTTTTAATTTACCAATTGTGCTCTTATCTAGAGTAACTGTTTTTCCTTGGTTATCAACTTTTGCTTGTCCTGAAAAAACTTGCAAATCAACGGGTCCTTTACCCTTTTTTGAAAGACTCACTTCTGCGTTACTTAAATTTACTTTATTATTTCCAACTTTAACGACTAACTCTTTTTGTTCCTCACCAGTGACAACATCCCCTTCTTTTTTTCTTAAAAACATATTTCCTTTTAAAAAGTTCAGAGCAAAACTTCCCTGCCCTTCTTCGAGAGCTATCATGGAATCAGGTTCAAGCTCAATCATAGTGTTTGTACCAAGAAATGAAATAGTGGCTTCAGAATTTGCTGATGTTCTAATAGTTTCGCCTACAAAAAGCGTTTCATTTTTTGAAATATTCTCCCATATAACTCTAGCTATGGGCTTTCTTTGTACTTCGTTAATATGAGATTGTAAACGGGCAATGGGTTTAGAGTTAGAATTGTCTGCGCTAGCGGTTTTGCCTTTTTGGTACCAAAACCAAGTGCCAAAATAACAAGCGCAAGATACGGTAAAAGCAATTAGTAAACGCCTTAAATTTCGATTCATAATTAACCCCCAGTTAGTTATCGGTGGTAAAGCTAACTTTTCTGAATAAAAGTAGGGATTTATACGAAATCTAGACCCTATAATATTGTTTAGGATTTATAACCTTTTTTAATTAAAACGAGGGCTGGCTAAAAGTCTTGCCGGATTCCCAACATAAGTTCCTGATTGTTCAATATTGTTGATCACTACTGCACCTGCTCCAACTGTACTATTTTCAACAATTCTAATATTGTTTTTTAAAACCGATCCCACACCTAAAAAACACAATTTTTCAATAATACAATTACCCGCCATGGTAACATGAGGACCAAAAAAACAATGATCTGCTACTTGAGTGTCATGTGCAAATACGCATCCAGAAAATAGAAAGTTATTATTACCTATAACAGATGACTGATCAATTATACAGCCTGGTGAAACAAAACAACCTACTCCAAGTTTAACATTTTTAGCAACCCATGCATAAGGATGAATATAATTAAAAAAATTTGTTTTATTTGCTAATTTCTCAAATATTTCCTTGCGAGCAGACATGTTTTTATAACCAATACCCATTAAAACACCATCTATTACTTGCTCAGATGTTAATTTTTCTACTTCTACAATCTTTCCAATTATCGGTATCCCATTAATTGAATTTTTAGTTTCATAATCATCAATAAAGCCAATTAATTCATATGAATCATCTTCAATAATAAATTTGGAAATATAATTAGCTAATTCCCTAGAACCTAATATAGCAACTTTCTTTTTCAAAAAAATCCTCCACATTACTTATACTATCAAACCATACACATTAAGCAATATGTCAATTTAAATTCTAAAAGATATAAATTAACAAACTTAATTAAATATGGTGACATATTCATATGATAAATTTCAAAAATAAATCAACCTTAGACCCCCAAATTTTAGATAGAGTTTTAAATGAAGTTACCAATCAAGGATACTCTTTAGTTAATAATTACTTAAACGAAGATGAGATAGTTATTTTTAGAGATCTCGTCGAAAATGCAGTCAATAACTTTGAAGTAAATAACAATCCATTTCGATTAAAAGAAAAATACCACATACACGATTTGCTACTTCAGAGCCCTTATTTTTTAAAAATTTTTGAGGACCTACGACTTCAACAATTAGTTAGTATATTTTTAGGCAAATTTTGGACTATGTATGCATTCACTTCGTCTTCAGTTCCACCAAATGGTTCAAATTACGCTAGAAGGGTTCATAATGATTGCCCACGATTTATACCTAATTACATTACAAACATAGGGATC
>JAGRAE010000197.1 GCA_020435005.1 Bdellovibrionales bacterium | reverse complement strand
AATTGGGTCTAAAATTTCAGCAGGACCAGTGGCTAAACAGGTGTAATTGACTCAATATGAAATAGTTTTTGTTAAAGATTTCAATGATCTGTAAAAAGGAGATTCTGGACTTGAGAAAACCTAAGCAATTCCGTATAATTAGTAGTATGAGCAAGCAAAAGAAGAAAAAGTCTGAGGTAAATAAGCCTGAAAAGATGGAACATCTATCTGAGCAGCAGTTCCAAGAAATTTCTGAAGGCTATGATTTATTTCAGATTCAAACTTTGCCTCATTACTCGAATGTCGAGCAATTTTCACGACAGATTCAAAGAGTCAGCAACTTACAATATGAAGGCTTGAGGTTTTTTACGTCGGGCAGTTCTTTAGCTCCTAAGTCGTAAATAACCATGCCCAGTTGGAATCAAGTTCTTAAAGAAATAGAAGATTCAAAGCGTATTGATGGCCTCGATTATGTGCGTAGAGGTTATCTTAATAAACTCCACTAGAAGAGAGAGCGCAATGTGATCGCTTATTATTCGGGCTGGCTTCAGAAGCCTGGTATCGGTGGAGTTGAAATTGACGATAATGATAAAAACGCTTTAATGGCAGTGGTGCATAAGTTGGACCGCACAAAGGGTCTTGATTTGATTTTGCATACACCTGGCGGTCAGGTTGCGGCAACAGAATCACTGGTTGATTACCTTCGTAAAATGTTTGGCTCAGACATAGAAGTTTTTGTGCCGCAAATAGCAATGTCCGCAGGAACTATGATTTCTTGTTCGGCAAAAAAAATCTTTATGGGTAAGCAATCCAACCTTGGGCCGATTGACCCGCAGTTCAGTGGGATTCCAGCATTTGGTGTAATTGAAGAGTTCAATCGAGCAGTTCAAGAGATTCAAGCAGACCCATCCAAAATACCCATTTGGCAGGTAATAATTAGTAAATATCACCCTACGTTTATTGGGGAGTGCCAGAACGCCATTGTTTGGTCACAACAAATTGTAACTGACTGGCTTGAAACTGGGATGTTTGCGGGGCAACAGAATCCAAAGCAGTTGGCTCAGGCAGTAGTTAATCATTTAACGGACAGAGCCAATATGAGGACTCATTCGAGGCATATCAGTGCTGAAAAGTCTAAAACCTATGGTCTTGTAATAGAGGACCTAGAGTCTGACAACGTACTTCAGGACTTGGTATTAACTGTTCATCATTGCTTCATGCACACATTTTCAAACTCTCACGCGATCAAAATCGTCGAGAACCATGATGGTGTTGCGATCGTCAATCAAGTCCAAGTAGTTCAAAAAAGAAGATAATCAGGCAACCTCCGAAAAGGGTCTGACCCCCTGGGGTCAGTTTCAGGAGGTGAACATGGCAAATGCGTTAAAACCTTAATGCTGAAGCAGAAGGATTTGCCAAAATAGGTAAAGTTGAAATTCATATTATTGGGCAAACAGCTTTAATTGAGGCTGGTCTTTCTATAGTTTTGGCTGCGACAGCAGACGTAGATTTGAAGTATCAGATTGAATATGTCGTTAAGAAAAAGTTTGAAGAGTTATTTAGTGAAATTAAAAAGCACTTAGATCCAGTGGGGCACGAAGCTTGGATGCCTCAAGAGACTGAGTATATAAAGATTTTTTCTGGTCAAATTGTATCTGGTTATATTGCAGAACCCGTTTTTGTGATTCTCTCAAAAGCTAAAATGGCTAGAAACAAAAATAGGCAACTCATAGTTGACTATTTAGCTAGTAAAGATTTAGACCCAAGGCTTTTTGATTTGGCAGAAAAATATAATGTTGATTTGGAGAGCTTATAATGAAAGATGATATGAGAAAAAAAATAATTAAAAGGGCAAAAAGGAAAGCTCGTAAATTAGCTATATTGCGGGAAGATCCACGCTATCTTCAAGTTATAGGTAGGTTGGTCCATGAAGGGTTGTTAGAAGTGCCTACAGTAAAGGGGCATAGGAGAAAATTTCTTCTGGAAGAAGCGCTTTGGGTTGGAGACCATATTGAACCTAGAGTGTTGGAGTTATTACCAGCAATTGCTTTAAAGAGACCAGGGCTTATGCTATTCGAAGAGTTGCCAGAAGATTTAAAAAAAATTGTAAACGACTTAAAAAAAGGAAAAGTAGAGCAAAACTTTCGTGGAGTTGAGAGCAGTCAATATATGCGTTGGGTTCCTTTTGTGGGAAGAAAAAGTGGTTTACCTAAACTAACAAAAACATTTCGCTTTAGTGTGGATGATCAAAGAATTCTTGAAGAGTTAAGTGAAGAAAAAAATATTACAGAGACGGAAGCCATTCGAAGAGCATTGCGTTTGATGAAGGAATTTGGCTAAAAAAGTTTGAGTAACTCAATTTTGCAAAGGGTGGAACTTCAAGATTTATACCTGAGTGTATACTTGATGTCAGTATACGGGGTATCTGGCAAATTTGTAGCTCAAAGTACTAAAACACCAAAAATAATTTACCTCAATTATACGAAGTAACATATTTTCAGGACCGTACTTAACTTAAACAATCTTTGTGCGCAATATATGGATGTAACTCATATTTTTGTGCTTCGGATTGGAATAGCTATTGCAGTTAATATCCCCTAAAAAAGGAGCCTACAAATGCATAATCTACTATTCATAGTTGCTCTTATGATCTCATTCACCCTCCCTATTTTGGTTTTCTAATAGATATTTATGATAAAGTTAATTATAAGTGCTTTTATTTTTACGCTCAACATAATGTCTTCCCCTTACAGCTTTGCTTGTAATGAAGTACTAGCTTCGCAGTCCAAATATGAATTTCATTATTCACCAAGCAGACACTTAAATGCCGAGGTTCAATATCCTGTAATTGTCATTCAGCCAGAAAAAGACAGCGTTGAGCAGGTGCATCCCGGTATTTCTAGGGCGTTAACAAAAGCTTACTTAGAGATGTCATATTTTCGTTGGCCTCATGTGCGTCCTATACATCCCAAGGAAGTGGAGCAGTATTTATTAAAATATGAAAGGGGTGTACAAACCATCTTGGGTCTCTGTGATCAATTTAGTTTAAATAGAATCGCATGTGATGCGATTTCGCAAGCTTCGAATACTGTGATTGGTCAAATAGAAAACTTTAGAAAATCTTATGATGTTTTTATGCCCACTTCACAAGTCCTGGGCGCTTTAGAGACTCTGAGTTCAGTTTCAGGATCCATCTTTTACCACGCCATAGTGGCTTTTCATTTTCAGGCAGATAAGATTTATTTAAATGCTTACTTTAAGGATCTCTATCCAGATAAGTACGCTGATCTTTCTCGACAGAAGAAGAAACATTTCAAGGGGGTTGAGCTAGATATTGTACTCATTAGGGAAAAAGAGCGAGATTTGTGGATAGAAGTGAAAAGCAATCGAGCCCTGGTGACCAAAGAGCATGTCGCGGAAATTTATAAGAGTGGATCTCCTAATGACATCCATGCACTTAATAAACTTCTAGAAATAGAACAAAGTCGTGAACAAATTGATAAAAAAGAATTTCAAAGATTGATCAAGCAGATTGATTTTCTTGATAAAGTCATATTAGAAGCCAACCTTATAAAACGACCACAAGTATTGGTAGGGTTGCGTTACCCTAAGCCTAAAGATGAAATGGAGATATTAGAGAACTTGTCTCACAATGGTTTATTTACGTTATTTAGAGATTCTCACCCTTACTTCAAAGAAACTCTTAAGCTTATTTATGAACATCACATAGAAGAGTAAATCATGAAGGTTCGAAGATCCTCCTCCGTGTCTACTCCTTGAAAAGGTGATGTCTATCGTTCGTAGAATGTGATCCCAACACGATCTATATGCTCAACAAAGCTTGGGTTATCAATCAGGTGATAAACTGAAATATCAAAAGAGTAGGGTAGCATTAGATCATCTAAAAGGTTTTCAACTTTTAAAACAGTATTTGTATTTGTATTTTGCCCTACAATGCAAAGGTCAATATCAGACCCAATTCGATAATTTCCTTTTGCTCGAGACCCATATAGCAAAACTTTGTCAATTTCTTTAAATTTGGCAAAGCAATTTTGAATTTTAGATATTGTGTTTTTATTTAATCCTGTATCGTAGTCGAAAATATTCATGATACTTTTTTGTCTAAGACTTTGATCAAATCAGAAAAACATTTGTAATAGGAACTAACAATATTATTTACAACTTTATCAGCAGTTTCTTTATTGTATGTATGAGAAGATAGGTTTCTGCTTTTAATCATGTCCATCCAGGCCTCACCATCTTCAATTATTCCAAGCTTAAAGGCTTCTCTCGCAGCATCTTTTGAGCCAGTTATTGAAAAGTTGCCTTGATCGATAAAGTAATCTCTTATTGTATTCCAAGAGAGCTCATGGGTGTATTCAAAAGCTTGGATCAAACCTTGTTTTTCCAGCTTAGAAAGTTCTCTGGTTTTGTGTAGATCAACAGCCTCTTCAAGTTCGGTAAATGCTTTTTTGAGGTTTTCTAAACGTTGTTGCCATCTAATGTCTTGAGCAGTCATGTAGTGATTCTAAATAATGTTTTTGTATTCGTCACGAAGTGTATGGGATTATTTACCAACAGTTAGAACCGTAGAACCAGAAAAACCAACCGAAATTGGCGTCCCCTAGTGGAGCCATTTATAACTGCCTGTCTGGCAGCATGAAGCTAATGGAATGGTAAGTAAAGGGGTTGCCCCCTCGACGCGCCCCAGCCAACGGCTAACTCTTTCCTCGCTGATTGTAATAGGTCAAGTTCATCCATCACTGCCTCAACGGCCTTAATGGCATCAGATACCGAGCAGGAAAAGACTTCCCCAAAAGGCACCTGATCATCCAGATGCTCTGCTAGGACCTCGTGTGTTCTCAGTTCAACGAGCTCAGCACAGTTGGTATAATAGACAGTGTTAGTGATCCAGTCGCCTATTAGCTGATCAAATTTTTTGAATCTTTCCATTCGCTTTTCTATTCCACTTATTTTTCTCGTCATTGAGCCCAACTCACTTCCTGACAGATTTTCAAGCTGCTTTTTCATATCCATCAGGTACTGTTTGGCAACAGTCGAGTCCTTCTCAAAAGGTAAAGTGTTACTCCCGGGGCACGGTCTTCCACTGACAACATGACTAGGTACCTTGCCGTATTTGCCCTTCAAGCGACGGCCACCGCAAATCTGACAAGTTACACGCTCGCCTGACCACATATCGTTTACATCTTTAAGGCGGCCGCTAATACTACTGGATGTCATTCCAATCTTAACTCGA
>JAGRAE010000196.1 GCA_020435005.1 Bdellovibrionales bacterium | reverse complement strand
AACCTAAAAAGTTCAATCAATTGCAAACTGTATTTAAAAAATGGGATTTAGATGCCGAGGTGATCGGTGAAGTTATTAATAATAAAAAAATTCAACTTTTCTGGCAGGGTCAACTTTTAACAGATATAGATCCAGATCTGTTAGTAGAAAATGCCCCCAAATATGATAGATCATTTCATCAATGGAACAAAAAAAACTTGGACGATTCATGGCAGAGACAATTGCCAGATGTGTCCTCTATTACTGAAAAATTAATGAGTATTTTAAAAGATGTTCGTGGTTGTTCAAGAAAATGGATTTATCGTCAATACGACCAACGAGTGGGTGCGCGAACAGCCAGGGATTGCAGTGACTCTATTGGAGTGATTGCCCTGCCGCAAACGCAAAGAGCTCTTGGCGTTGTTCTCGGCCACCGTCCCTATCTAACTCAGTGGGATGCTGCTGAGGGAGCCAAAGATGCCATCATTTTTCCGGCTTTAGAATTGAGTGCTAAAGGATTTTTACCACTCGCTGTTACTGATTGTTTAAATTTTGGCAATCCTGAAAAACCAGAAATAATGAGTGAATTTGTGGCGGCTGTAGAAAACATGAGTGCGGCTTGTGAAGCTTTAGATACGCCAGTTATTTCTGGCAATGTGAGTTTTTACAATGAAACACTCGGAGAAAATATAATCTCCACACCGGCTACTGGCTTAGTGGGCTTAAAAAATGAACTGACAAATATTCCACTTTCTCACTTTACAGCGGATGGGTCTCAAATTTATTTGTTGAGATTACCTCAATTGCATATGAGTGGACAGACCACGCATAAAGAGAAAAGAAATATAAAAGGCCATGGGACTATCGATGTTAAAGAGAGTGCTCAGTTTTGCGAGCAAGTGCGTGAGTTGTCTCAACAACCAGGTGTTCAATCGACGCGAGCTTGTGGCAAACTAGGTCTGGCTTATAATTTAGCGAGAATGTGTACGAATGAACTTGGCTTTCAAGTGAATAAAGGTCAGTTTTTAGGTGAGAATGAAGAAAATAGTCAATGGTTCACAGAACAATATTACGAAGTCTTATTTGTGGTGAGTAAAGATAAACATGTTGATTTTGCCAAGTCATGGGCACAAACAAGAAAAACAAATTCGAGAGATCAACTTTGGCGAATTGGCGAAGTTACAAAAGGCCAAATAGGTTTTGAATCTGAAAAGTCAATAGATGTTAAATTGGTATTAGAAGCCTATGAAGATGGATGGAGAGAAAGTTTTGAAAGCTTGGCGTGAAGAATGTGCCGTTTTTGGAATTTGGGGTGAACAAGAAGCCGGTCGCATGGCTTATTTGGGATTGTATGCTCAACAACATCGTGGTCAAGAAGCCGCCGGCATAGTTTGTTTGCAAAAAAATGGTGGGCATTATGAACACAAAGGCTTTGGCTTGGTCGGCGAAGTTTTTCAAGAAGAACAACTACAAAAGATGGAGGGTTGTGCCGCCATAGGTCACGTTAGATATTCGACGACGGGTGAGAATCAAGTTTCAAATATTCAACCTCTCACGGCTAATTTATTTACGGGACCAGTCGCTCTCGCTCATAATGGAAACATCGTAAACTCCCAAATTTTAAAAAATCAATTAAAGTTAGAAGGGGCTATTTTTCAGGGCACGAATGATACCGAATGTCTGCTGCACATGTTAGCGCGCCATCCCAGCCACAACCCAACAATATGTTTGCAAGATGCTCTGCCCCGTTTAGAGGGGGCCTATAGCATGGTGATGTTAACCTCAAAAATGTTAATTGCCTGTCGCGATCCATGGGGCTTTCGCCCTTTAGTATTGGGGAGACGTAAACAAGCGGATGGTAGCGATGCCGTGGTTATTGCTTCTGAAAGTTGTGCTTTTGATTTAATTGGAGCTAAGTACGAAAGAGAAATTGCCCCAGGAGAAATGTTTTGGGTAGATGTACAAGGTGAACATAGTGAGTTTTTTACTTCACCCAAGACGCCTACAGCTTTTTGTGTGTTTGAACATGTGTATTTTTCACGCCCCGATTCTCTGGTTTTTAGTGAAAGTGTTTACGAAGCCCGTAAAAAAATGGGACAAAAATTGGCGACTGAAAATCCCGTAGACGCCGATATAGTCATTCCCGTTCCCGATAGTGGCGTTCCAGCGGCCATTGGTTACTCTGCACAAAGTGGTATACCTTTTGAATTAGGAATTATTCGCAACCACTATATAGGAAGGACGTTTATCCAGCCTAGCCAATCGATTCGCAGCTTTGGAGTTAAAATAAAGCTCAATCCACAGTCGGCTTTGCTTAAAGGTAAACGGGTGGTAGTTATCGATGATTCTTTGGTAAGGGGTACGACCAGCCAAAAAATCATCGGCCTGGTACGGCAGGCGGGAGCTACTGAGGTTCATTTTAGAATCGCTTCACCTCCCACCACTGGTGCTTGTTACTATGGCGTGGATACTCCCAGGCGGGAGCAATTGATTGCTTCCCATAAAACTGTTGAAGAAATTCGCGAGTTTATAAATGCGGATTCATTGGCTTATTTGTCTGTCGAGGGAATGATGGAGGCCGTTGGCGGCAAAAAAACCGGCTATTGTGCAGCTTGTTTTAATGGTGAATATCCTACATCTCTTTTCTAAATGGGTTGCTTTATTGATGAAGTGTGTTAAAAAATCACATCATCAGAATTAGTTAATAAAGGCAGATTTAGAATGTACTTTAAGAGCTCCATCCTCAGCTTGTTGCTAGCCTTGTCTTTTTCTGTGGTTTCTATAGCAACACCACAATCTAATTTTGAGGAGGATGCTAATCTACTAGCTCCATATTGTGATGTAGGAGAGGTGCCTCCAGAGTTAGTTTCCTATGTTAAAGAACTTCTACAAAAAAAGGCAACCTACGAAATAGTAAAATTTTGTGAAGATATAAAAAATATCAAGGACGAACTGGCTAAATTAAGAGCCGAAAATAATGAGTTGCGATCCACTTTAGAAAGCTCAAATGAGCGAATCACTCAATTGTTACAAGAAAATGAAGCTTTAAATGCCATTGCTTCCATAGATTCCTTAACCGGATTGCGCACGAGAAGGTCCATGGAAGAAGATTGGCAAAGTTACCAAGAAAAAAGACGAGAGAGTAAAAAAGAGTTTTTTGTCGCCATTTTAGATTTAGACTTTTTCAAAAAGGTAAATGATAGATATGGTCACATCGTTGGCGATGAAGTATTAAAGACAGTGGGAAGTATCATCGTCAATCGTTTGCGCGAAACGGACAGAATTTATAGGTATGGTGGTGAAGAGATTATTGTTATGTTGGAGGCTGAAAACGATGAAAGTGCTCTCAAAGTATTTGAAGAACTTTTGATACTTGTTAAAGCTCACAAATTCACCGCCTTTAACACAAAGACAAAGACCACAGATACTTTTAGTAATTCCTTTTCGATGGGTGTAGCCAAACAAACAAAAATTGAACAAAAACTAGAGGAACTGATCGATTTAGCTGATAATGCTTTGTATCAAGCGAAAGACAATGGTAGATCACAAATAGTGTTTTATAATAATTGTTTAAGTTCACTTAATTAAATTGAATAAATTATGAAAAAATGGACACCGAAAAAGCCTAGCCCTTCTAATTTAGGTGATCACGATGTTCCTCTCTTAGGCGATCATCTAAAAGGTCATAAAATTGCCTTGTTAGTGACTGGGGGTATTGCTGCAATGACCACGCCACAGCTAGCACGGCAACTAAGGCGTTATGGGGCAGAAGTCATTGCTTACCTTTCTGAAGAAGCTAAAAAGTATGTAACTTGTGAGGCATTAGAGTGGAGCACAAACCATCCCGTTATTGATAAACTCACACCTCGCTCAGAGCATTTGAGTGGGGACTTTGCAATAGATACTTATTTAGTAGCCCCTGCGACTTACAATACTATTAATAAAATAAGGCAGGGGATTGCTGATACCTTGATTACGACGACCATGGCCTCTGCACTGGGAAAAATGGAAGAGGGAAATGCCAAAATTCTTATTGTGCCGACTATGCATGGTAGTATGCATAACTCCATTTTAGATGAAAGTCTTAATTATCTTATTCAACTAGGCGTTCATGTAATTGCCCCACGAGATGAAAATGGAAAACACAATATGCCACTTGTTGAAAATTTGGTGGCTGAAGTGTTGGCATGGACCTCACATTCAAAATTAAAAAATAAAAAGATTCTAATTACAGGTGGTCCCACTCCCGTAAAAGTGGATAGTGTTCGTCGATTAACTAATAAATTTACCGGACAGTTAAGTCTACTGCTCGCGCAAGAATTATATTTCCGTGGAGCTGAAGTTAGTTTTATATTGGGAAATAGTGGACTGCCCACTCCAGATTATCTCAATGTATTTAGTGTTGAAGATTATGATGAATATAAGTCCACAGTTTTGAATCAATTGGACCAGCAAAGGTTTGATTGTGGAATCTTTTCAGCCGCGGTTGCTGATTATAAACCAAAAAATATAGCTTCAGGAAAGATTCCTAGCGGTGGAGCTTTACAGAATATCGAACTAACATCAATCGAGAAAGTTATTGATATAGTAAAAGAGCAATTCCCGGATTTAAAAATGATATCTTTTAAGTATGAAGAAGGAATAAGTCATAATGAACTTATTCAAATTGCTCAAGGTAGATTGAATAGGGGACATTTTGCCGTAGTTGCAAATCGAGGTGAGGATTTTAAAGTATCAAATGATCAGGTGGCTTATATTGTTAGTCAAGATCAAGTTACACAAGCTATTGTAAGTAAACATAAAATTGCCCAAGAATTAGCCGATTTCTTAGAGTCTAATTTATAATAAGTAGACAGTTAGTTTAAAATTTCGTTTAATATTCTACATGAAAGTCAAAAAACAAGTATGGCAATCTTTAGAGCCTGGGGATATAGTTGATATAATCGCACCGGCATCGTCAAGCACGGGAAAAGATTTTCAAAATGCATTGCGTTTTGTGCATAAAATGGGTTTTATTCCACGAGCTCCTAAAGATATTTTTGGTAAAGATTTACTTTGTGCCAATAGTGATGAAAAACGCTTTGTTCACTTAAAAAAAGCTCTCTATGCGAAGGACTCTAAAGTTATTTGGAGCTTAAGAGGTGGATATGGCTCCTTACGTTTATACCCTTATTTAACAAAAGTAAAACCTCCAACAAAAAAGAAACTTTTTATTGGCTATAGTGATACAACGGCTATTCATCATTTTTTAAATCAAAAATGGAATTGGCAGAGTCTGCATGGAACTATGTTGGAAGAAATGGGACGTGGAGAAGCTGGTCGACGTGAAATAAATGATTTTGTGAA
>JAGRAE010000195.1 GCA_020435005.1 Bdellovibrionales bacterium | reverse complement strand
GTCGCATTTGGAAAATGTTTGTGTGGTAAGGTGGCCGTAACAAAAGAAATTGTTTTTGCTTCTCATATTAATGAAGAACATACAACTACATTTGAAGGTATAAAACCTCATGGCCATTACAATATTCCTATATTAGATGGTGAGGATTTGATAGGTGTTATTGTTTTATATCTTGAGCATGGTCATAAAAAGGATGTCCACGAAGTTCAAATTCTTAGTCTACTCTCTAAAATTACTGGTTCATTAATCAAATCTTGGATGTTAGAAAGTGAATTAGAAGAATCACAAATAATAGCTTTAAATGCAAACAAATTTGCCGCATTGGGGCAAATGGCTGGTGGCTTATCTCATGAACTTAATAACCCCTTAGCTATAATTGACCTTTCAGCGAATGCATTAATAAATAGAATTAAAACAGGGAATTTAACAGAAGAAAATTTAATCGAAGGGTTAAATAAAATAATATCTACAGTTAAGCGTATAGCCAAAATTATAGATTCTATAAAACAAATAACTCGAATGGAACCGTTAGAAGCCTTACAACCTATTAATGTTGAATTCTTAGTAGAAGAATCCATAAGTATATGTTCAAACTTTTTAGATAGAAATGACTTGGAATTAAAACTAGAAGTTCAAGAAAATTTGCCTAGATTAATCGTTAATCCGGTTGAGATTTCTCAAGTGATGGTGAATTTGTTTAAAAACGCCTTTGATGCAATCTCAGAGCAGTCGGTAAAAACGATAATTACCAGAGCCTATTTAAAGGGACGAACAGTTATATTGAGTGTTACTGACAATGGCCCAGGAATACCGGTAGAAATTAGAGAAAAAATATTAGAACCCTTTTTTACAACAAAACCTGTAGGTTCAGGTACAGGCTTGGGTTTGTCTATATCTAAAGGACTTTGTGAAAGTAATAATGCAAAGTTGTATTTAGATACGACCAACGAAAATACCACATTCTGTATAGAGTTTTATAATTTAGAAGAAGAATCTTAAAAGCATTAAACGAGCCAGAATAAATACTAATAAACTGTGTTAGTAAACTGTCTTAATAAACTGTATCAAATTGAGAAAAAAATTTTTCATAAGAATGAAGTCTGTTGCTTTACTGGTGAATAACCAGACGCATCAAGAGAGGGAAAGTATTTAAATTTTTCTAAGAGCTTTTGCTAATGAAAAAATCTTGTTCAAAATGAATGCAAATATTTTTAAGTTCTCAATTTAGACTATTGCTAAAGTTTGAGGGTACTCATAAAATTATTTCATGGGCACAAAATGTCTTTAGGGCCAAAGGCATTAAACAATATTGTGGGGGCATTGGAGAGATCTGATGAAGAAACCTGTCCACATTAGAAGGTGTCATGTCTGTGGTGGAGTCACAGAGATCGAACATGGACGCGTTTCTCGCTGTCAGCATTGTAATCAATCATTAGCTCCATTTTACTATTTTGATGAAATGTACATGGAGATACCAGCTGAGAACGAATTAAGGTCATATCCACCAGACGGTGAATACTTCCCTATATATGGTTTAACTGTATATTGGGATTCCTATTGACGGAGCCTACTGTAGAATTCTACAGTAGGCTCATATGAAAGTAGAAATTAAAGATATTGAAGAAGCTAGAAATAGTATTTCCTCAACTATTATTAAAACAGATTTAACTTATTCACGTAGTTGTAGTGAGTGGGTTGGAATACCTACTTATATAAAACACGAAAATATGCAGTTAACAGGTAGCTTTAAAATACGAGGAGCCTTAAATAAATTATTAAGCTTACATGCTAATGGTGAAAAATCAACGGTGATTGCCGCATCGGCTGGGAATCATGCCCAAGGGGTGGCATTAAGTGCATCTAAAGTTGGATTAAAATCTATAATTGTTATGCCTCAAATAACTCCCATCGTGAAAATTCAAGCAACTAAATCTTACGGAGCAGAAATAATATTACAAGGAGATATGTTTGATCAAAGTTATCAATATGCTCGTCAACTTGAAAAAGAAAAGGGTTATGTTTTTATTCATCCCTTTGAAGATGAAAAAGTTATTGCCGGCCAGGGCACAATTGGCTTGGAAATTTTAGAGCAACTACCTGATGTGGATTCTGTTATAGTAGCCATAGGTGGAGGCGGTCTTATTTCAGGTATTTCAACAGCGATTAAAAGCAAAAAGCCCAACTGTAAGGTTTATGGAGTTGTTAGTTCTGTTTTTCCGCATATGAGAGATGTATATAAACATCAAGATTTGACTGTTCAGACAGCTTATACAACGATTGCTGATGGTATTGCTGTAAAAAATCCAAGTCCAGTTATGTACGAAAAATTTATTTCAAAATATGTGGATGATATTGCAGCTATCGATGATGATGAAGTTGCAAAAGCAATAGTATTTTTACTTGAAAGAACTAAAACTGTTGCTGAAGGATCCGGAGCGATAACCCTAGCTGCAGCGGCAAGGGCTAAGAAGTTAGGTTGGGATCTTGGTAAAAAAACTTGTGTAGTAATTTGTGGTGGAAACATTGATATGAAACAAGTGGCTAAAGTTATTGATAAAGGTTTAAAAGCAAGTGGTCGAACAGCTCGTTTTAGTATCCTTTCTGAGGATCGGCCTGGACTACTACAAAAGGTAACCAACGTAATTGCTCAACATGGTGGGAATATCATTGAAATATACCATGACCGGGCTGGTGGTGGGATAAAATTTAGTGAAGTCATTGTCGATATTGTTGTTGAAACCAAAGGCTTTGATCACATACAAATTATAAAAGAAGGGCTATTAAGTTTAAATTTAAGGGTGGAAGTAGATTGATGATTACTTGGGATGTAGATCCAATTTTTTTTTCGTGGAAGTTTATAAATTTAAGATATTATAGTTTTGCTTTTATAATAGGATTTGCTTTTTCGTATAAGTATTTTTTAAATACTTTTAAAAAAGAGGGGCGAACAAACTATGAAGATTTAACCTCCAGTTTGTTTACACATATTATTTTGGCAACAATTATAGGCTCTCGCTTAGGTCATATTCTATTTTATGAGCCATCCATTCTTTGGACAGACCCTATTGAAGTTTTTCAAGTTTGGAAGGGCGGATTGGCAAGCCATGGTGGTTATCTAGCTGTTATTATTTCAAGTTATTTATTTTTGAAAAAAGCTCCTGGTTTTTCTTACATGTGGTTAATGGATCGAGTAGCTCCTTGTAGTGTTTTTACCGGAGGATTGATCCGCATTGGTAATTTAATGAATTCAGAAATAGTGGGCAAGCCTACAGAT
Source organism: Bdellovibrionales bacterium (assembly GCA_020435005.1). Classification (GTDB taxonomy): domain Bacteria; phylum Bdellovibrionota; class Bdellovibrionia; order Bdellovibrionales; family UBA1609; genus JACKAN01. Next base: position 2,085 of record JAGRAE010000195.1, on the reverse strand, counting down.
GGAACATGGGGCTTTATTTTTACGCGATTAAATGACAACATTCCAAGGCATCCAACGCAAATTTACGAAGCTATCGGTTATTTTACAATTTCAATTACAGCCTTTTTACTAATTAAGAAGTTTTATAAAAAATGGGTTGATGGTAGAGTTTTTGGTTTTATGCTTGTGTTTGCTTTCAGTTTTCGCTTATTTGTTGAATTTTTTAAAGAGAACCAAGTCAGCTTTGAACAATCAATGACTTTAAATATGGGACAACTTTTGAGTGTACCATTTATATTAATAGGTTTTTATTTTATGTTGGGTTTACATGCCAATAATTTAAAATTAAAATTTTTAACTGAACCTGTAGTAAAATTTGAAGAGAGAAAATCAAAGAAAAAAAATAAAAAATAGTTTTAATTACTCTTCATCAATATTTTCACCAAAGCCACCGCCACCGGCAGATTGCAAAATAATTTTATCATCGGGTTGTAATTCTAAACGTCCCAATTTTGCTAAATTTTGTTTTTCTTTCCCTTTTCTTATCAGGTATACATCTGCATTTTGTGCATCTTTTCCGCCCATCATTCCTAATGGTTTTTCATTGGGCTCTGTAATGGCCCAAGTAAAAATGCAGTTTTCTTTAACAATAAAAGTTTTGACTACACCTTTGCCGCCAATGAACTTTCCGTCGCCTCCAGAGTTGGGACGAAATGAGCAAGAATCAATTGCTAAAGGATAACGTCTTTCGACTTCTTCTATAGAAGGATTTAGTGAATTTCTTTGCCAGATATTTAGCCCATCTTGACCATTTTTTTCTCTAGAAGCAGCGCTTCCAGGTTCTAAGGTTTCATAAAAATATTTATCTTTAAATTCAAGGTTAAAACTGCAGCTAGAGTTTCCACTTAGTGGATATCTTTTTGATTTATCCAAATTGCCGATAGCTTTTAGAACAAGATTAGCAATAAGTGCAACTCCATCAGTCATGCCAAAGAAAACAGGGCTTGGATATTTTGCGTGTACAAGTGACCCTTCTGGAGCAATAATCTCTATACATTGAAATATTCCTTGATTGATCGGGAATTTTTTATCACTTAAAGCGATAAGTGCACCAATACACCCACCCAAAGCAGCAGAATGAGTTAAATGCACAGAGCGAGAATTATCACTTCCACTAAAATCGAATAATATCTTATCTTCAGTAACTTCCAATGAGAGCTTTAATTGACTGCCATCGTTGAGTTCAATTTCAGAATTTTGTTCGCCATTTCTTATCTGGCCAATAAAATCTTTCATGGCCGAGTTACTGTCCTTAAAGTACTCTTTTAAAAAACTTCTCGACCATTCTATGTCAAAGACTTTATTCATTTTTATAAAATGATTATGTAGTTTTTTAATATCTTCTAAACCCTTTAATACGGCATCCTCAAAACCATTTGGTGCTAATGGGTGTTGTGTCATTGCTGACAAAATATCTTTATTGAGTTTTCCATTAACATATATAGGTGTGGGTGGGATTCTTAAGCCTTCTTCGTCAATATTTTCACTAAGAACAATTTTGGGTTTTAATGAAACTTTTTTAACAATTAATAAGTCTACGTTTCTATTCTTTTTTTGTTCACTGCAAATGCCAATACATAAATATAAATTAGAAAGTGTTGTACCCCCACTGTAGGGGTCATTGGTTATGGCAACATCTCCGTCTAGAAGTTGTAAATATTGATGAGTAGTTTGTGCGACTACAGGTAAAGATCCAATTTCTGCTAAATTTTGATATTTTATAAAAATTGGCATACCATCATGGGAAGTGAGAGTTGTTACACCTTCATCTTTAAATATTAACTGATTGAGAAGTTGAATTTGCTCATATTGAAAAGCACTAGCCATTCTGGTCCTCCAATATCAAGCTACACAGTGAACAATACTCTTCATCTTTAATTCGAAATTGTTTTTTTGTGTTTGTTGATTTCAAAAGAGGGACGATGGTTGAGGCCAAAGGACCTGCACAGTAAACAATATTGTTTTCTAATTTTTCTAATTCAGCGGCAATAGTTTGAAATCCCATTTTTAATATGCTTTCAGAGGATAAACTATCTTTACTGTATG
>JAGRAE010000194.1 GCA_020435005.1 Bdellovibrionales bacterium | reverse complement strand
AGAAATGGAGCTTCTTGATCGAATTGGTCAAGGCAACTTCAGTCATGTCTATAAGGCCAATCACTTAAAAAATAATAAAAGTGTTGTCGTTAAAATCGCAAAAAATAATGAATTAAATGAAAATTTATTTCGAACAGAAGCTTTTTCTTTAGCGTCTATAGATTCTCCTTACATCGTTGATGTGTTTCATCATGGCGATGCCGAGACACCCTATCTTGTGCTGGAGCACATCGAAGGCTCGAATCTTCATCAGTGGTTAAAAGATAATAATCCTAACCTTAATGAATGTTTAAATATAATAAAACAAATTTCATTAGGACTCATGGCTTTACATGAGCAGGGGATTGTCCATAGAGATTTAAAACCAGCTAATATACTTATTGATAAAGATCTGAAAATTAAAATTATTGACCTTGGATTGGCTGAAAATATTAAAACGGAGACAGCTGATGAAGAAGGTAACAGGGATGTTGTCGGTAGTTTTTTATATGCATCACCAGAGCAGCTCGGTGCGATTCTCCAACCAACAGATACTAGAAGTGACTTATACTCATTAGGTGTTATTTTTTTTGAATTACTAAATGGAAAGTTACCTTTTTCAGATAGTAACTTTGCCAACTTGATAAATTGGCATACTTCGGGAAGCTATCCGGATTTTGATAAACTGCCTCATGAATTAACTCCAGAACTAAAAACACTTTTAAAAGATTTATTAAAAAAAGACCCTGAAGATCGTCCTCAGTACATAACTGATGTTTTGTTTGTAATAGATCCCACCTTCAGCGTTGACTTTCAAAAAACATTTATTGGTCGTCAGCAAGAACGTCAGCAAATGGTTAAATTTTTAGAGGAATTAAAAAGCAATAAAACATCGAGTAAGATTCTAATTAAAGGTGCTCCTGGAGCAGGAAAAAGTTATCTAGTAGCTCAATGTTTAAAGTCTTTTTCTAGTAAAGATTTTACTAAATTAACAGCTAAATGTGAAATCAACAAGAATATCCCCTTTTTTGCTATCCAAGAGTGGAGTCGCCAATTAATTAGAGATCCTCGCGCCTGTGAAATTTTAAGAGACAAAAAACAATGGTCAAAAGAGTTGGATTTAGCGAGAATTCACGTGTTGAGAAACAGCTTTCCTCATTTGCAGAGGCTGCTCACAGTAGAGGAAGAATGGCATGGGGAAACAAGTGGAGTCAGTGAAGTCTTTGAAGCTTTTGCCATTCTTTTAAAAATGATCTGCTCTAAATTAAATTTAGTTTTGTACATAGATGACGTTCAATGGCTGGACTCAGAGACTAAGAAGTTTTTAAAAAATTTGAATCAACTTTCAAGCCAATTGCCTCTAATGTTAATTTACAGTTCTAGAAATGACGAAAAAAGTTTGGAAGCACTAAAAAGCTTTGAATTAGATATTCTTGGGGAAAAGGCTACTATTTTTGATTTAGAGGGATTCAGTCTTGAAGAAACTAAATCACATGTTCAAAACTTATTAGGCAAAAAAAGAATTAGTGAAAAAATAATAGATTTAATAATAGAAAGAACGGATGGTAATCCTTTTGCTATAAAAGAATATATTAAAACCATGCAAGAAACAGGTTGGTTAAATTTTCATTGGTGTGAGTGGAGTTTGTCTGTTAATAACATAGAATCTTTGGACTTGCCAGCTTCGGTAATTGAAATCATTCTTGAAAGGATAAAACACCTTAGTGAAGAAACAAAAAACTTTTTATCAATTGCTTCTATAGCTGGTGTACGTTTTTCATCTGAAAAAATAAAGATTATTGCCCAGTTCAGTGATGAAGTAAATGTCAGAGCTATCAATGAAGCAACTAAAGAACGTTTAATACAAAAAGAAGGAAAGGATGAATTTGTTTTTGTTCATGACCGAGTTGTTGAGGCCCTGACAGAAGCAACAAAACAAAATGAACGGGAATTAATACATCACAAATTATCTCAACAAATGATAAATAGCGCTTCTGGCGAACAGCCTGAAAATATTTATAATTTAGCAGAACATTTGATTGCTGCAAAAGCTTTAACCTCAGATACGGACCTTGTTAGGTGGGTTTCTCTGGCAGCTGAAGAGGCTATAAATACACATTTAAATATTGAGGGCGAAAGATACATTGATATAATATTTGAGGCTGCAAGAAGATCAAATTTAACTTTGAACAGTAGTATTTATGCTTTAGCAGGAGAGCTTTACAATCGAATTGGTAACTTTCCTAAATCTAAAGCCAATTATGAAAAGGCCATTCAATTAAATCCCGACAAATATGAAAAATGTTATTTTCGTCTAAAACTGCTAAAATCTTATTTTGGCAGCCTTGACTTATCGAATCCTAGAATGAATGAAATTTTTGATGAAACTTTTAGTGATTTAAACGAATGGACAGTAAAATGGAGCCCTATTAACTATTTAACTTTGATTACGGCACTTGTTTTAAACGTACTTGGTATTTGGTATTGGTGGCCACGAAAAAAGACTTCACAAAGAATTTTGGCTGAAGCTCATTATCTATATGGCTTATTTAAGTATCATGAGGCAGATTTTAACTTAGCTATGTTACATTCTTGGAAATCTTATTTTGTAGCTAATCGTTATGGTTCGTGCTTAGAGTTAGCAAAAGCAGCCAACCAAGCAGGAATTGCTTTTGGGTCTGTAGGTATAAAATTTGCGTCTAAATATATGATGAACAAAGGGCGTAAAATTGCGGATGAGTTTGTGGACAGAAGACTAAAGGCAGAATGTGATTTTTATGGAGCTCTTATTATCGATCTGTTAGGCGACCCCGTTCAAGCCTCAAAGGATTTAAAAAGATTCTTGCAAAAACGTGGGCATTACATGCACCCTATTGACTATATGAATGCAATATTTGCTTACTTATGGATTGAAGGCATTCGAGGAAACGCTAAAGTCTTAATAAAAGAATTTGAAAGAGCGAGAAGTTACATCAATAATCAACAGGGATTGTCTTATTTGTCTCTCGCTGTATTTGACTCTCAGGAATCATGTGTAAAAGGCATAAAAGGTAATTATTCAAAATCCGATAGCTATGATATTTTTTCAGAAGAAGCATTGAAATGTGCGAGTGAGAATAGATATGTGGCAGGTTGTCAGGTGCAAAGCACATTGTTGTTAAAAATCACACAAGAAGATGTACAAGAAGAGGAAATTGATGCTCTTGTTGATCATTTTAATAAATATTGTCATATTCCACCAATCTTTACTATATTTATACCACCAGCTCAGTATTTTATCTGGAGGGCCATTGCTTACTCACAACTTTATTTAAATAACCCAAGTAAGGTATTAAAAAGTAAGTTTAAAAAAGCTTTATTTGATTTATTTCTAGCAGGAACAAAACATCCCACTTATAGAACTTATTATCTTTACTTAAAAAGCTTGTATTATTGGAAGAATGGTAAAAGAACTAAATCCTTAGATCTTTTAAATAAAGCCTTGCATTACTCTAGAGTCTATGAAGTTCCTTGGGTTGAATTAGAGTGTTATTATTATAGATACCGCCTCTACATAGAATTAGATAGAGAAGAAAATGCAAAGCAAGATATTAGTGCTGCATTTTATATAGCTAAAAAATATGGTTTAGAGTTTCGCTTAAGAGCTTTAAGGGTAGAATTGAATATTGAAGAAGATATGAAAAGTACAGTTCATAATTCTTCGTCTTCGACTTTGTTGATTCATGGAAAAACTGATAGTTCAGTGGTCAATGCTAGTTGGGTATTGCATGGCCAAAAACAGTTTGATGCTTTAAAGAGCTTAAGTATAAATTTATCACCTATTCTTGAAATTGAAAAACAACAGTATGTTGCTATCAAAACAATTATGGAAACCTTGGGAGCTGAACGAGGCTTCTTGTACGCAGTGGAAGATAATTCTCATGTTAGAAAACTAATTTTGGGTATGGATAGAGATGGCAGTGTTTATCACGACGATAGCTCAATAAGTTCTTCTGTATTAAGAACTGTTTTGGATACTTTAGAACCTATTGTATACACAGGTTCTAGTGAAAGTGTAATATCAAATCAACAAAGTATAATTGCTAAAGATATTAGAAGTATTATAGCTGCACCGTTAATTCTTGGAAAGAAAATCGTCGGTGTAGTTTACTTTGACAACCGTTTAATTCGCGGCGCTTTTACTAAGAATGATATTGAACTGTTAACTGCTATGGCTAATATGGTCGCATTCTCTCTTGAGATGGCAAAAAAAGCACAATTAGAGATTTCAAAAAAAGAATTGGAAAAAGATTTAGAAGTTTCTGGATTCGTACAGCAAATGATCATTCCTGAAATAAGAGATTTTGATAATAAAAAATATAGTTATAGTTTTCACTTTGAACCCGTAGCCAAGGCCGGTGGTGATTGGATTTGGATAGATGAGGCTGCAGAAGATGAACTAGCCCTTGTCATAGGCGATGTAACTGGACACGGAGTGGGTTCAGCGATGATCACTTCTTTAGTTGCTGGTGTTTTAAAGTGTAACTGGTCAAAGAATCGTTTGCTAATTAACTCTTTTCAACAGATGCACAACGTACTCCAAGAAGTTTGCAATTCACAATATGGTATGACGTGTTTTGGAGCACAACTAAATAAAAATACAGGAGATATTACATTAATATCTTCGGGTTGTCCGTCGATGTTTGTATTAAGAGACGGGGAGTGTTTGTCTTGGGGAAGCGGTGGCAGCATTATTGGCTTTAGTGATTTTTCCCCAAGCATATTAAACGAAAAACTGCTGCCTGGTGATCGTTTAGTTGTATTTACAGATGGTATTTACGAAGCAAAAAACATAAAAGGTAATGAATACGGTAACCGTCGACTTTATCGATTTCTATTGAAACAACCAACTTCGCAAACCTCACAAGAGCTTAAAACAGCAATACTGACAGAAATTAAATCCTGGGCCGAGGGTGTGGGGTTTGATGATGACTTAACACTTTTTGTATTTGATTATAAGGCCACAGCATAGTTTTTTCTATAAATAGCTTATTCTACGCTTAGCTTATTCTGTAAATAACATTACATAATTTAAATATTTTATTTTCATTTGTATAACTACTTCCAGCAGATAGTATAAGTTATGATGCTTTTTGCATCATGGTAGAGCCTTTCTCGATGCCGTCGTGGCATCGAGAGTTATTTGTTCACTTTCACTTCAAAAGTGAAAGTGATGTTGTGATTTAAATAGTTGGCATATGGTTTTCCTTAACCGAATGTCATTTCGCTCGGGCAGAATGGTCTTCGGTTAAGCTAACTTTGTTTTAAATATTTTTTGCTCTAAATATTTCGCCCGGGCAAACTGGCTCCTTTGTGATTTTATTTTCTAATATCAAGTGTGCCAATTCATGGTGAGTCGGACATAAACTTATTAGATTATCTAC
>JAGRAE010000193.1 GCA_020435005.1 Bdellovibrionales bacterium | reverse complement strand
AACCCATTAGAGTTGTCACTAAAAGCTCTGATTGTACCAAACACCCGGAAGACCCCACCCTATTTGTTGCAAAATTTGATTACTTTGGCATCGATCGCGCTACCCAATTGCGGATTAAAGGTTATTTAAGAAATATAAATGAATACAAAGAAATTAAAAGTTTTGATGAAGACGACTTTGCTTTTCATCCAGAAAATATCTTTTTAACCGATGAACAAAAAAGAGTAAAAACTGTAGTTGTATTAGACAGTGATGAGCAAAATCGCAAGCAGTTAAAAAACTCAATTATGGATAATATGCAACAAGTTAATGTTATAGAAGATAGTTCATATTATTTATTTGAAAAAAAATATTTGTTAAATGAAGATGAGGAATCTGTCCCTCTGCGCGAACACGAAATATACGACAAGAAAGTAGTTTGGAAAGTAGATGCAGCTAAGTTTGAATTTGTGGAATCTATAAACCCTCCTAAAGATGAAGATTTAATATGTGGCAATGCTGCAAAGGAGTTTTTCTCTGCCCCCAGAGAATGGAAATTTATTTTCGAAGAAGGCTATGCTCAAGATCTAGTGTTTGAAAATCTCCATGCCTTAGAAAGAAATGGTGAAAAATCAATTTTAGTTGATATACGTCACGCTGATAAATCACAACGACTGGCGCAATTAATTCTAAGACACGATATTAATAAAATAGAAATGTGCTTAATGCCTCCTTCACCAGACGCCCTCAAAAGAGAACTCCTCGACTCTGTGGATGCTATCATAATGGATGAAAGAATGGTGCCTAGAGATTTTGAGAACTGGTATATGAATGTTAGCCAGCGTATAGATCAACAACATTTAAATGCAAATGGACAACCCTTAAAAATTTTAACTTTTGCCGATCCAAAAGACATAAATGATGAAGACTTTGATTTCTTACTCAGAAAAAAAATTAGAACACTGCTTATGAAGCCTGTTGACAGCAAGGCCATTTGCTATCATTTATCTAAAGCCCTTGATAATAAATTTACTCGTTACAATTCAGATAATATTGGGAGCTATGCTGTCCATTGGCCAGCTTATGTTGCTAAAAAAGTGAACCTTGTTGCCATAAGTGAGTTCGGTTGTACGATTGAATCAGAAAAACCATTGCGTATCGGCACAACGGTCTTTTTGCATGGGTTCATTTACAATCATGCACCCAACCAAAATCTTTGCGCTCGTCTCTACGCCTGTGAAGAGGATAAAAAAAATCAAGGCATGTTTAAATGTTACTTTACCTATTTTGGAATTGACGATCATTTCCTAAAATATACTAGAACTTGGATTCGAGAAAACTACGCTCAACAGAAAAGTTTAAATGCCTAATATACTACTCTTTTTGCCAATGATTGCTAGTTTTAGGCAGCAACTAAATTATGACCACAATGATGACAGAACTTTTGTGATGCTTGTATTTCACCACCACATTCAGGACAACTACCCGGTCCGTCATTATCTACCTTTTCTTCTTTGACTGAAAAATCAATGTATCCCTTTTCGTTCCATTGATTAATTTCGTTAATAAAAGCCCAGAAGACGGCTGTTTTTATAAATTCACCTTTATCAAATAGTAATTTTAATATTTCACCTTGTTGTTTTCTTTGCACCAGAAGACCTTTCTTTTCCAAAAGATCCCAGTGAGTATTTTTTATATCAATTTTCGTTTTTGCCTTCACCTCTTTAATCACATCTTCATAATTAATCACGGCTGCACCTTTATGATTAACTTCAGCATTTATAGACATTCCCACTAAAACTTTTATAATTTTAAATGCCATTTCATCAACATAAATGACTTCCGATCGTCCAGGTTTATATAAGTAATACTGATAAAACTCTGCAAAGTCTTCTATGGTTTGAACCTCTTTAAAGATAATATCATTTAGCTCTTCTTCTTCATCTTCATTAATAATTGTTGTCAATTCTAAATAACCTAATTTTTTTAATAACTCTAAACCCGACTGAATTCTTTGCGGTGACTCTAGAAACATTCTTGTTGAGTAGGTCTTTAAAGTTTGCCAGGGAAGAACTATGGTACCATCTTCATTTTTCTTTCCTAGATGCTGAGCCAAAATGGGATAAATACAAAATATTTTTGGAATAAGCATTTGTGGACATGGACTTGCATCATCATGTTCCAATTTATAATTTCTTATTTTTTGTCGAGTCGTTTTCAGACCTTCGATTGTACTCTTGATAAGAAGTTTCAAAAGTGTTGGTGAACTTTCCTGTAAAGACTTTAATACATTTATGGGGATTTCTAAAACCTTTGTCGGAACTTGAGCCTCGGCAGAATATGGCTGTTTGTTAACACCCAAAACTCCTTGCTCACCTGCAGTTTGTGAAGCATTCACTAGGTCTACTTCCATCTTCTTACCATTTCTCTCAACAAACAAACTAAGGCGCCCACTTTGAACAAAATAAACTTTTTCTATAGGATCACCTTCTTTGAATAAAAGCTCTCCTCTTTTTAGTTCTTTTATATTGTTTTGCACAGCACTATCCCCTTTAATTTTACAAAGACTTTTCGGTAATTTAAGGATCCCCGTTGAGCCAAAATTAAATATTTTTAGACCAAGACAGTCACAATTTAAATTCATTAATGATTTCAATTAGTTATTTTTCTGGCTCACAAGGCCCTGACATGCTATAAGATCTAAATACTTGAGTGAATTTATTTTTACCCAAGTTAAGTATTATATTAGCTATTTAATATTAAAAAAGTGGTAAAGAACTATGGACATAATTTGGATTGTTGCAGGAATTGGCATCTGTATAGGATTAATATTACAATTTTTAATTAAATCCTATTTAAGTTGGTATGCAAAACAACAAGCGGAAAGCCAGGCTAAAGACTTGCTGGAAACTGCACAGGAAAAAGCAGAAGAATATATGGATCTCGCAAAAGAGGCCGTTGCAGAATTTGAGCGAACTCTACAAGAGCAAAATGAGAAAGAATTATTAGCAAAAGAAGATAAAATACAAAAGCTACAAAGCCAAGTTGATAGAATGCGCAATCAACTCAACAACAAATGGCAAGAAAAGAAAAACAAAGTAGATAAAAGCTTAAGTATTGTCGACAATTATTCAAATCTCATCGATACAAAAGGTGCTAAAGCTCGCCTTCATTGTGAAGATTTAAAAAAATTAAAAAAAGAATGGGCCAATTCTTTAATTACAAAATTTAATGTAGACAAAGATAGTTTTTTAAGTGAACTCAGCCAAAAAATTATTAATGAATATCAAATTACTGCTAACGATGAATTAGAAGAATTAGAAGAAAGACTTAAGGATCATTCAGAAAGAGAAGCAAAAAAAATATTAAACAGGGTTATCAACAGATTTATTCGCCCCTATTGCTCTGAACGAGGAATTGGATTCATTATTTTAAAAAATGATAAAGAAGTTGAAAAAATGTTGGGCCCTAATAAATCCAACTTAGAGCTAATTGAAAAGTTATGCGGCATTGACATTATTTATAATGACCGAGTTAAGAGTTTATCCGTTTCAGGATTTGATCCCGTTCGCAGAGAGTTAGGAAGAGCTACAATTGAACGTTTAACTAATGAGCGTTTTATAAGTGAAGATTCGATTAAAAAATGTATGGAACAAGCCAAGAAAAAACTATTTAAACAAATTCAATTAGATGGAGATAAAGTAGTTAAAGAACTTAACATTAAAGATATGAGTCCCGAAATTCGTAATATGATGGGAGCTTTAAAATATCGCTATTCATTTACACAAAATCAGTATTTTCATTGTGCAGAGGTCGGACACCTATGTGGTTTGTTAGCTAGTGAGTTTAACGAAAATCTGCTTGATGCTAGACGTGCAGGTCTCTTACACGATATTGGGAAGGCCATGGATCACAGTCTAGATGGAGGCCATGCTGTCATTGGTGCTGACTTTATAGATAAACATGGAGAACAAGAACATATCGTTCACGCCGTACGCGCTCACCATTTTGACGAAACACCCAGCACAAACTTAGCTTATCTCGTTATTGCAGCAGATGCCATTTCAGGAGCCCGTCCAGGTGCACGAAGATCTACAACGTCGACCTACATGCAAAAAATGGATCAACTCCAAGAAATTGGTAACAGTTTTGAAGGCGTAATTGATACTTTTATTTTAAGTGCTGGACGTGAAGTCAGAATCACTGTCGACAATAACAAAATTGATGATCATAAAGCTCTTGAATTAAGTAAAGCTATCGCTAAAAAAATAGAAACAGATTGCAATTATCCAGGTTCAATCAAAGTAACTGTTGTTAGAGAATCGCAAGCAGTTGAAATTGCAAAATAAAAAAAGGTGAGAGCTGAAGTTCTCACCTTTTTTAGATGCCCACAATTAATAGGATCAATTCTGACTTATTAAGGGCGTCTACGATCACCATGACCATTTCTATCACGGTCACCACCACGATGTCGTCTTCTTCTTTCATAATTTTCTTTTACATTAATCGTATCGAGCAGAACTTCTTGATAATCACTATTGGCTTTACCTATTTTTTTCAAGCCCCAAACTTGTAAAAATGCCCGGTCGTAATCTCGATCAGAAGTCGCATCAATATCTAAACCTTTGATACACCGAACTCCAGCGGATAAGTCTTTCCACAAAGTCTCACTCCCCTCTCTAAAATATTCACGAATCGTAACATCTTGAGTTGAGTTATTGCCAAACATAACATCAAAGTCAGTAATGGTTGCATTATCACCCACTACTACAATTTTAATATGTGTCAAACCACACTCTAACTTATCTAATAACTCATAAGACCGTCGTCCATTATCATAACGATCTCCATGCCGGCCAAAACCATTAGCCGAAGCCAAATTTACAGTTGTTAGTGCAAACGCAGTGGTAAGTAAGATTTTTTTTAACATATATAGACCCCTTTTTCGTTGTTGTCGGTAATGAAGTACCTGCCAATGGTATTGCAAATGAAAAGCCAACAAAAAAGGTTAAAAAATAATCATTTTTTTGAAAAATGGGATTAATTTGTCACCAAAAATTAACTTTTTATGGTGGCAATTAGCGACTGGTTGCAATTTGCCTTAAAATTGCTGCAAGACAGTCTAGACCTTTCTATTAAAAAATCCTAGGATTTTAATATTCAAGAAATGAATTATTCAAGATCCAGGGGAAATAATGAAACCAATAATATTTTTTTTGATCCTACTCTTTCAATCAAATATCTTATTAGCTAAAAATAATCTTTGGATTAAAACAAATAAACACCAAACAGATTTTTATATTTCCTACGTAGAGGATTACAAGTGGCAAATTCTGCATTTTGCTGTAAGGCCTGGAGAACTACAAAATCTTATAGAGCGCAAAGTTTTTCAAAAAAAATCAGACCTACAAGCCTACATTGAGGCTTTAAACCTAAAACTTTCAGCTACAAATATGGATCAATTTAAGTTTGTGAACACGGAAGTTAAAAATGTCAAACTTTGGGATGCTACAG
>JAGRAE010000192.1 GCA_020435005.1 Bdellovibrionales bacterium | reverse complement strand
TCACTTCCTTTGAAAGTTTTTAATTCTGTAAATACTTTTCCAGAGGCTTTTTCAATATTTTCTTTGAGTTCTTTGGCAAAAATAAGTCTTTCACCTTCACTTTCATAAATGCCATATTCAAAGTCAGGATGAAGTGCTATTGCATAGTTGGCTGGCAAGGTCCATGGAGTGGTTGTCCATATTACGAAAGCAATGGGACCGTGAGAGGGGTCAATAAGTTCAGTTTTTTCTTCAACATAAAATTTAACATATACGGAAGGACTTTTATGATCGTGATATTCTATTTCAGCGGCGGCCAAAGCTGTTTGTAAAGCTGGACACCAGTAAACGGGTTTTTCACCGCGTACTAAAATACCATTATCAAGAATATCTGCCAGCACTCTAATCTCAGTGGCTTCATATGAGGCTTGTAATGTTAGATAGGGATTTTCCCAATCTGCTAACACACCCAATCTGCGAAATTGTTCTTTTTGTGTTTCCACCCATTTTAAAGCCTCTTGCCGACAAAGTTCTCTGACTTGTGTATCGGACATTTCATGACGCTTTTTCCCCAATTTTTTTGTCACATTGAGTTCTATGGGTAGTCCATGACAATCCCAGCCAGGGATAAATACTGCTTTTTTACCACTTAGGTTTTTATATTTAATGACAATATCTTTAAGGACTTTGTTTAGGACATGACCAAGATGTATATTACCGTTGGCATAAGGAGGGCCATCAGGCATTACAAAACTATTTTTTGAATCATGGTTTCCCACCATTTTCTTATAAATATTCTGTTGGTCCCACTCACTTATTCTTTTAGGCTCATTTTCAGGAAGGTTGCCTCGCATAGGAAATTCTGTTTTTGGCAAGTTTATGGAATCTTTATATTTATTAACATTTTGTTGGCTCACGTGACTCCTCTTTAATTTTTAGAATAATATTGATAAAAAGTTGATGCTAGTCAATGAATAGTCACTTCTATCTATACTATAAAAACAATTTCACAGAATTAGGGTTTTAAAGGGAGGATTTCCTTGAGTTTTTCACTTCCCAAAACAAGCAACATACGCAGTGCTTCTTCATCGCGAGAAAGATTTAGTCGAGTTTTAACATCTTCAATTATTAATTTTGATTTACTATCTAGATTAGCAAGATCCCAAGACTCATTTTGACCTGATAATTTGTCAGAGTTTGGTTTTTTTAGCTCAATATTCATTGGCATAGGCTTTTTTTCAGAAGGTTTTTTAACCATAGGTCGTTCAAAATTTTCTTCATCAAGTAATTCTTTCTGAATGGGTTGTGGAGAGTATTCACGAATAGGTGGCATATCTTCATGGCTAAATACGGGATCTTCAATGATTTGCTGCGATCCGTAATTATAATTTGGTGGAGGGGGAGGGTTGGTAAAAGTAAATGAGTGTTTGGTCGTCTCTCTGATTTTTTCAGTAACAGCAGAAGCTTGCTGCCCATGCCCTTCCTCAAATTGTCGTAAACCCTCAGCTAGATTTTTTAAATCATTTTTAAATGACTTACTCTTGCTGACATTTTGGGTATTATTTAAGTGACCATGACGACGAGCCTGTAAATAAAGCGCTACCAAATCATCTGGAGTTTGAGCTAACTCCTTTATGGACTCAGATTGTGTTTGCAGCCACTCGTAGGCATTGGCAAACACATCTCGGGTATAGGCCTGAGGGGGTAGATTTGTTTTCATCATGAATCTTTCTTATTTAAGCGATTTCTTACATCATTAAAAGCAAAATTTGAATTAGGTTAGGGTGCGTCCATATAATCTTTTGTGTTGATTCCATATTTTTCAATTTTGCGTAACAATGTTTTTTTAGGGATATTGGCATGTAAAGCCGTTTGGTTAATGCGTCCCTTAAACATCGTTAAAGCCTTAATAATAAACTCTTTTTCAAAAGCTTCTTTGTGTTTATTAAAATCCAAATGACTGTCATTTATTTGAATTAAATCTTGATGACTATTTTCTTGATCATCGTTCAGATTTTCATTGACAGCATTATGTAGAGGTTTGGCTTTGAGTTCTGTTCCCGTGGCCATCAATATGCTTTCAGGTAATGAGTGAATAGTTAACTGGTTAGATTCTTCAAGTATAAAAGCATGCTCAATAACATTTTCTAATTCTCTAATATTGCCAGGCCAATCATATTTCTTTAAACAGTTAAGGGCTTCTGGAGTAACATTTATTATTCTTTTATCCTGTCTTTCATTAAACTTTTTAATAAAATTATTTATCAGGCTATCTAAATCATCTTGTCTATCTTGAAGAGAGGGAAGTGTAATAGGCATAACATTGAGACGGTAATATAAATCTTCTCTAAACTCGCCTTTTTTAATCATATCTTCTAATGGACGGTTGGTAGCGGCAATGATACGGACATTAGTTTTAATTTCGCGATTAGCTCCAACAGGAGTAAATACTTTTTCTTGTAGTACTCGTAATAATTTAACCTGCATGAGTGAAGGCATATCTCCAACTTCATCTAAAAATAAGGTGCCTCCTTCAGCAAACTGGAACTTACCAATTTTTCTTTGATCTGCTCCAGTAAAAGCTCCTTTTTCGTGACCAAATAATTCACTTTCAAATAAATTTTCTGGAATTGCCGAGCAATTAATAGCTACAAAAGGTCCTTCCTTTGCTCGAGAATTGACATGGATAGCTCTGGCAACCAGTTCTTTACCAGTTCCTGAAGCACCTCTTATTAAGACCGGTGTGTCTACTTTTGAAAGTCTGTCTATTATGTGAAAGACTTTTTGCATTTGAGCTGTGCCACCAACAATTTTACGTCCAGATTCCATGGTTAAAGTTGGGGCAGATGCAGCCACTTGAGAAATTAAGCTGTGAGCTTCCAAAGCCTTTTCCACCATATTGATTAAATCATCACCTTTAATAGGTTTAGAAACATAGTTGTAAGCACCGTCTTTTACAGCAGCGACGGCATCATCAATGGTTGCATAAGCTGTCATGATTAAAACAATAATAGATGGGTCGTGTTCCTTAATATGCTTTAAGGCTTCGAGCCCTCTCATTCTAGGCATATCTACATCTAGTAATACCATGTTAAATGAGTTTTCTTTTACTTTCTCTAATGCATTTATTCCATCAAAAGCTTCGTCTACTTCAAATTTACCAGAGGCCATTAGTGTGGACTTTACAGAAAGCCTTAAGCCAGCATCATCATCAACCACAAGTACTTTTAACATATCTTATCTCCCCTATACGTTCAGTTCGGTAGGTAATTCAACAGTAAAAGTTGAGCCGTGTTTCAGCTCACTTTCTACATGAATACGTCCCGAATGTAATTTAACAAAATAATTAGCTAAATAAAGTCCTAATCCAGAACCTTTAATGGGTCCATTAGTAACATCAGGACTTCTATAAAACTTAGAAAAAACTTCTTTAATATCTTTTTTATCAATACCAATACCTTGGTCAGCGACTTGAACAAATACTTTTCCGTCTTTCTCTTCAGTAGAAACTAAAATTTTTGAATTATCTGGGCTGTATTTGATTGCATTTTCAATTAAATTTGCAAAAACTTGCTGAATAAGGTCTTCATCAATTTGCACACTAAACAGAGGCTCAAACTCAGTAATAATTTGAATATTTTTGCTTTGAGCTTGGAAATCATACTTTTTTATTATTCGCTTTAAAATAGCATTGATATCTTTACTCTGCACATTAAGTTTTATTTCTTTACTTTCAATTCGCCCTAAGCTGAGTATGGAACCTATAAAATCTGTAAGCTCTTCACTGCTTTCACTGATAGTTTTTAAGGCTTTTTCTTGCTCAGCATTTAAGTTTTTGTCATGTGCGATAACTTCAGTCATACCCTGTATTCTTGCTAAAGGAGTTTTCAAATCATGTGACATCATTCTCATAAAATTACTTTTTAACTCTTCAACTTGCATAAGAAGTTTATTTTTGTGGTAATATTCCCAGCTTTTTCGATTCTCTAATATTAAGCGATAAGGTATGAAAAAATAATAACATATAAATACGGCGAGAATAGGATGGGTGATGGTTAAGAAAATATCAAATGTTGCAAACAATATGTAACTTGCAAAAGCTAAGCTAAAGAGTGTTAAAAGTATAGCGGCCAAACCATTGGCAGGACGAACTTTAAGTACTACAAAAACAATAAGCACTGAAACTAGACATGATAGTAAAAGGCTTAACCATTGAGGTGTTTTTGTTGGCGCATTATTTAAAATAAGTGTATCTAAAATATTTGCATGGACTTCTAAATTTGACATGGCATAAAGCTTTCGAGAATAGGGAGTAAAAACATATTCAGATAGAATGTCGGCTTCATGTGTACCTATTAAAATAATTTTATTTTTAATATTTTGTGGTTTTATTTTATCATTTAAAACATCAACAAAGGAAATGTGTTTATAGGTTCCTGCAGGTCTATAATTAATTAATATTTGTTTAGAATTCAGAAAATCAAATTGGCCGTGTATACTTTCTTTTGAAAGAGAGGAATTTATTTTTTGTGCAAACAGTGTATGCATGGTTGGAAAGACATCATAATAAGTTATAGCTCTTCTTGTGACAGTATCTTTACCAAATGTTTCTCGGTCCCTTGTAATTGGAGATTGTAATGTTTTAAAGTTTTGATAAGGGGCTTTAAACTTACTTTCTTCAGGATCGTTAGGATTAAATACATTATCTCTTCCAAGGTAGATAGGTTTATTAGAAGTATATTCCGCTAAATTTTGAACTTCACTATCTTTACCGGCAATGGGAATCATACTCTCCCTATTGATTGTATAAACGATCGCCATTGGTTTGTAAGCCATAAGCTTTTTTAAAAAGGTTAAATGATATTGGCTGTCGATTTTTATTCCCGTCTCTGTTACTTTGCCAATTTGGTGGATAGTATCATTGTCAATAGAAACAGTTACCACTTGATTTGAAATGGGAGGGGCTGGTGAAAATCTTAAGCGCCAATCATAAGTGAGGAATTCAAAATTATCTAAATTAATAAGTTGAATAGAAAATCCAGCTGCAATAGCTAACCCAAACCGAAGAAAGGTATAAAACCAATTAATTTTATTTTTTTTTCTACTCACTTTTTTCACCACCCATAAGCTTAGCAAAACTACTGCCAGGCTTTTGATTGTCAAAAGATTATCTAAGTAGCTTAAATTATTAGTGTATTCAGCGATGCTCACAGTAATTGTTTCCCAGCCCCCTAAGAAGGGATTACATGTTGATATCATAGAAGGTGTCAGAATGACACCGGAAAAAGAAAATTCTGTAATTTATTTCTAGTTGTAAACTGCGTTTACAGAGGCCGGGAACTTTATAAAGATGACCGGTAAAATGTGGATAAATCAATTTTTGACTAAAGTAGTATTTTTTAAATTTTTAACTACTCCCTTTAATTGCGGATTGGGAATTCTCACGCCTCGTTAAAACCTGTCATACAAAGTAAGAACGGCTCCCGTTAATTGCGGATTGGAATTCTCATGCCTCGTTAAAACCCGTTATATAAAGTAGATTTTGTGCTCGTTGTGGACTTCTCAAAACTTTATTTTGAGAAGTGGCGCTCGAATCATCAAATTA
>JAGRAE010000191.1 GCA_020435005.1 Bdellovibrionales bacterium | reverse complement strand
TATGCACAGCAATATAATAATATTGCTGTGCATACAGAAACAGGGCCTGTCACCTTTTATTACCACTCACCCAAGGGAATGACTTCTGATTGTAATTGAATTCCAAACTTTTGCTGAACTGTATTGATTATGTGATCCATTAGCCGCTTAATATCCTTAGCCGTGGCTCCCTCTTCGGTCACAATAAAATTTGCATGCTTTTCAGAAACCTGAGCTCCACCAATTTTAAAACCTTTTAACCCGGCTTGTTCAATTAGCCGTCCTGCTTTATCTCCATCAGGGTTACGAAAAGTTGAACCACAACTTGGTTGTTTTAGAGGTTGTTTCTGTAATCGTATTTGGTTGGCTAATTTTACTTTTTCTCTAATTTCATTATCGGGTTCTAATTTCCACGACAAAGTAACTGATACAATCACACCTGGTTGCCATCCGTTAGTATGTCTATACTCCCATTCAATTTCTTGATTACAGTACTTAACAACTTTAACCTGATCGCCTTCATATTTTAGCACTTCAAATTCTTCGACAATTTCTACAAATTCACGAGGAATTATTTTTTCAGCTACACCAGCATTCATAACAACTCCACCGGCCACATCACCCGGTAAACCCGCTAGAAAAAGAGCTGGAGATAGATTTCTTTTTAAAAATAATTTTAAAATTTCTGATTTCTTTGTTCCGGCCTCTGCCTTTATATAAATTTTTTTTTCATCTTCTTTTACTTCGAGAATCTTGGCAAAATCACGCATACATAATACTAAGCCTTTTATTCCATTATCACTTATCAAGATATTAGAACCTCCACCAAGTACAGTAATATCAAGTGCCTGAGATAATGCCCAACGACAAGCTTGTTCAATTTCTACTAGCAAAGTAGGACGACAAAAATATTCAGCGCATCCACCAACACGCCATGTACTCAATTCTTTTAAGTTTACATTTTTTTGTACTATTTGTGGCATTTCTACTGACACAAATCAGCTCCAACCTTCCAAACGTCGCCAGCACCAAGTGTCACTAACACATCTCCTTCGTTAAGGTTAGATTCTAAATGATTGGTCAAAGCTGAGAAATTTGGAAAATAGCTCACACTTTTATGTTTTACTTGCTTAACAAATTCTTCGGAATCCACTCCTGAAATAGGCGTCTCTCCAGCCTTGTAAACAGGCAAAACCATCAAGTTATCAGCATTGTCAAAGGAAAGTAAAAAATCTTGCCAACAAGATTGAAAACGACTGTAACGATGAGGTTGAAAAATTACTTTAATTTTTTGATGAGAAAATTTCTCACGAAAAGCTTTTAATACAGCTTTTATTTCTGTGGGATGGTGACCATAATCATCATAAATTCTGGCCCCATTAAATAGTCCCTTATATTGAAAGCGACGATCCACACCGGCAAAGCTTTCAATTCCTTCTTTAAGCTCCTCTATTTTCAGTCCGGCCAAACTCCCAGCAATAAGTGCTGCAGCAGCATTTAATGCATTATGATCACCTGGAATTGGCGGTTGAATAGTTGCCCACAATTTTCCTTCAAAATAAATTTCATAAAAATTTGAAACTTTTTGAAGTACGAAGTCATTATTTGTATCAAATCCATAAAAGTAAATTCGCTTTGGGAATTCTACAAATAATTTCCTTGTTTCAGTATCATCCCCACAAACTATACAACTACCATAAAAAGGAACTTTTAATGCAAACTCATAAAATGCAGCTTGTAGATTACTAAATGTTTTATAATGATCCATATGATCATCATCAATATTTGTTATAATAACGATTTCAGGTGCTAATTTTTGAAAGCTACCATCACTTTCATCCGCCTCTGCTATTAACCATTCACCTGCACCCAACTTGGCAGTTGACTTTATAACATCTAAACGACCACCAACAACTATTGTTGGATCAGATGGTGTAGATAAAAATGCAGAGGCACAAAAACTCGTTGTTGTTGTCTTGCCGTGAGTACCCGCAACTGCCACACCACGCTTTAAACGCATTATTTCAGCCAATGCTTCGGCTCTAGGCATCACGGGTATCTTTAATTGAAAAGCTTTTTTAACTTCAGGATTATCAAATTTTACTGCACTTGAATAAACAACAACATCAATATCGCCAACCTGTTCTGCCTTATGACCAGTAAAAATTGTAATACCCAATTTTTTTAAATGATCTGTTTGTTGATTTTCACGAAGATCACTACCCGTAACAGATGCACCTAGATTATGCATGAGTTCTGCCAACCCACACATACCTATTCCACCAATTCCTACAAAATGTATCTTTGCCCCAATGAGTTTTTTCATTTGCATAAAGCTATAACAAAGCTATTTAGGTGTCTATACCGACTTCTTTTAAAATAGAAATTACTATCTTACGTGATGCTTCACCTTTATGAAAAGAATGCATATTTTGAGACATTAAGCTCAAATCTTCTGGATTTTCTAAATATTTTTTAATTAAACTCTTCAAACTCTCTAAATTTAAATCACTTTGTCTAATTAACGCAGCTGCTTTTCTTTGCACCAAAGACTCGGCATTTTTCAATTGATGATCATCTGCAGAGTTGGGCAAAGGCACAAACAGTGCAGGCACTCCCATTGCAGAAAGCTCGGCCACTGTTCCCATTCCCGCTCTACATATAGCAAAGTGGGCCCAATTATAATACTTTGGCATATCTTGAATAAATTCATGAATTTGAATTTTACTTTTTATTTCCTCTGGCAACTGCTTATAGAGTTCAGAAAATTTTGAATAATCAAGAGCGCCAATTTGATGAACAAACTCAATTTCCCAAGTACGAACTTCTACATCCTTATAAAGCTCAAACAAAATATTATTTATAGCCCTTGACCCTTGGCTCCCCCCAAAAATGAATACTCTAAGCGGTTTAGAAAATTTTTTATTTTCAAATTTTTGAGAAAATATTTTTCGCAGCGGATAACCAAGCACTTTTGTTTTATTAGTTTTTAGCCATTTCTTTGTCTCTTCAAAAATAACAAAAGCCTTATTTACAAATGGTGACAAATAGCGATTAGCCATTCCTGGATATGCGTTTGGCTCCCAAATAAATGTTTTCTTTCCCATAAGAGCGGCCATTAGAAGGATGGGTCCTGAGGCATAACCACCCACACCAATAATTCCAGTGGGTTTTAGCTTGATTATAAGCATGGCAGATTGAACAAAAGCATATGGCAAAAGCAATAAAGTTTTTAATCTTTCTAAAATACTTACGTTACTATTTAAGCGACCAATATTTATTATGTGCAAATGATAGCTATAGTTAGGGACAATACTATTTTCTAATCCTCTTTTGGTACCTACAAAGCATATCTCTGCATTAGGTACCTTTTCTTTTAAACTTTCTGCAATGGCTAGAGCTGGAAAAATATGACCGCCAGTGCCTCCGGCTGCAAACAAAAAAACTTTTTTTTGAGAATCCATTATTTTATAAACCTAAGAAATTTTTTTTCATTTCATAATTTCGGCTCATTCTATCAATATTTAATAAAATGCCAAGTCCGAAACAGGTAGAAACTAACGAACTTCCCCCATAACTGAGAAAAGGCAAACTCAACCCTTTTGTAGGAAATAAACCTAGGGTTACTCCGGGATTAATAATCACAGACAAAGAAAAACATGTGACTACACCAATAGCAACGGCTTTTGCATATCGATTTTGAGTATGCAAAATAATTTGAAATCCTTTAAATATTATAAAGCCAAATAACATTAATACAAAAAATAAACCGACAAAACCTAACTCTTCTGCTAGTACTGAAAGAGTAAAGTCGGTGTGTGCTTCAGGAAGAAAAAACAACTTTCCTTGCCCCTGTCCTAGACCTACTCCCCAAACACCACCAGAGTAATAACTCAACATACTTTGAATAATCTGAAATCCTTTATTGTCTTCGTCAGACCAGGGGTCCAAAAACGCAATAACTCTAGCATATCTATAAGGAACTGTGACAATTAAAAAGTAGAAGGCGGGAACAATAGCTACCACACCTCCAAAAATATATTTCCAATTTAATTCAAAACAAAATGCCATTGAAAATAAAATAATAAAACATATGACTAAGCTCCCAAAATCAGGTTGTTTTAAAAGCAATAGTAAAACTGATCCAGACATCAGAAAAAAGAGTGGCCATTTAAAATTATTTAGTGGTTTAAGTGGTTTTGTTAAAAAAAAGGCCATAAAAAAAGGAAAACTGTATTTAACAAATTCGGCCGGTTCAATTCTTTGTCCCAATGGCATTTTTAGCCATCTATAAGCACCACCAGCTTTTATAGATAAACTGGGAATGAATGTTAATACTAAGGCAACAATGGACAGTCCCCAAATTAAAACACCATACTTCTCAAAATAATGCCAAGGGGTACGCATTGTAACTATTAACACTAAAAGACCTATGAAAGCATAAACAACTTGCTTTCTTACAAAAAATAAACCATCTCCTCTAGATTCAATGGCAAAAATAAAACTTGATGAGTAGACCTGTACTATACCAAGTCCAATTAAAAAAAGAATAGTAAGAATCAGCCCTTTATTCCATTGAAAGTTCATTACTATCTATCTTATCACAGCTTAATGAACTAGCAACTGCTAGACTTTAGTTAGATTCGAATGCTTTCTTACATACTTCATGTAACATTCCGGGCACTCTTTCATAATGATGAGCGCTGTCTGGAGTGTAAGCTTCTTGCACGGAGGGAAGTTCACAACTCAAATTTAATACTTCCTGTTCACACTGCCAATGAAAGTCAACATTCATTTCAATGTGTCCATTGTTTATAGCCATGTAAATTTCTTGGAATGAAGAAAACTGATAATTTTGTAAACCCAGACTTTCATTTACATTACCTAGTGCTGATACTTTCTCAACACAATCTCCATAGACAATTTCATGGTTGCAATCAGCTAGAACTTCACAAATTGAATAATAAAGTGGAAAAGTTTCCCGACCCTCAACATCTGTAAGATTTGAAGGTTCACTATCCCATAGTGGATTACCCGTCCCGGTACCTGTAACATCTATTTTACATGCACTTAAAGATATGAGTAGCAGTAATAAATTTAAGATTTTCATGCCGTCTCCTTAACTTTTTTTGTTAAAGGAAAAAGTTGCATATTAACTTGATAAACACGTTCGGCATTTTTGTCTTCAGCGACTATCATTAATAACTCTTCTCTAAATTCTTGAATTTTCTTTTTGATTTTCTTAGCAGTTACTTCAGAAACAGGCAAACATAAAGCTGATAACTCACGCTCTTCCCTTGGCACTTTATCAATTGAATTACTAGCTAACTCTAACATTTTTTTGTGATAAAGTGCCACTAGACTAGAGTAAACCTCATTATTTGTATTCAAGGATAAGTTGTTTAACTCTAAACGTCCTTTGCTATTTCTTACAATCAAACCAAGTTTTTCTAAATTGATTAAAGATTCTCTAACTTCCGACTCGGTTAATGGTGGATTAAATTGGTTGGCTATCCAATTCTCTTCCTCTTTAAAGTTCTTAAGCCCAACCATTTCACGAATTACAATATTAAACCATCGCGCATAATAATTCATTTCAGAACTATTAA
>JAGRAE010000190.1 GCA_020435005.1 Bdellovibrionales bacterium | reverse complement strand
AAAAATAAACCTAAAAATATATAAAACAATACTTGTGCTATACCAGCAGAGGCAACAGCCACCCCGGTAAAGCCAAATATAGCAGCAATTATTGAGATTATTAAAAAAATAAAAGTCCAAACTAGCATTAAAAACTCCTTTCTTTTTATTTAAAATATAAGAAGTTGCTGATTAGATCTTTAATTTAATAATGAGAGCCTGTGTAAATCAATTAACAAAGTAGTAAATAATCTCATCGAATAAGATTTTTTTTTCAAAATATATTTATATTTTAACCACATACTATCAAAAATGCAGTTTTAAACTGCTCTTGTTTATCATATGATAAAACATTAATTCATTAATTTAAAGATGCCATGTCACTCATTGGTGAATCCTTTTTTGGTGCAAGTACAAAAAGGATTGTTATCCAAAGTAGTTATCACTAGTAATTACTAAGCTTAAAGACGACGGTGATGTAATAACTTAATGCTTTTACAAAAAATAGAGCAATTTAAAAATCTTTAGATAAAAAAACATCAGAATTGATATTGTAAAAATAAGAACGTCCATATTTATATTCTAAACTTGAATAAATTAAAATGTGGTTTACTGTTTCATGTATTTAATAAGGAGTAAATAATGAACAAGAAAAATATTAATCTATTAGTATTTCTTACACTAGCTCTATCAATTATTTTTATAGTTGGTTGTCCAAATAGAAAAGCGCCAAGAGTCCAGGACAAAACAAATTATAACACAACTGAAAGTAAAGCGAATACTGAAAATGAAAACTCAAACGAAATGCAACAATTCTACAATCAAATGGATCGCCGATTACAAGATGTTGACAAAAAAATTAATGAATTTGAAGTTAAAGTAGAAGAAGAAAAACAAGAAGCTAAAAGTGAGCTTAAAGAAAAACTTAAAAGACTAAAAGGATTACAACAAGAACTTTCACAGAAAATGGAAAATTTAAAAGAACAAGGCAAGGACAAGTTTGAGGACTTGAAATTAGAGATAGAAAAAAATTATGAAGAATTAGAAAACGAAGTAGAAAAAGCCATTAATTAATTTACAAAATCGTCTATACCCAAACCCATTCGCTTAAGGTATACTTTCATGTTGTTAATGCATAAACTCACTACATCTACCACCTCGATAAGTTCAAAATTTTAAGATGCTATGCCATTCGTTGTTGAATCCTTTTTAGTGTACCTACTAAAAAGGATCGGCAACGGAGGTAGTTAACTTCTAGAAATTACTAATTTTAATACGACGGACTTGTAATATGTAGAAACTATACCAACAAGAAAATAGATCATTACAAATAATTTAAATGTAAAAGATGCACAAAAAATAAGCTATTTTGACAGATCTCTTTGTAATCTGTCCATGGATTCATTTGTGATTAGATAGAACATTAGATAATAATAGCCATATCTAGCATTAGCTACCTTTTTTCTGGTATAAGCTTTTCTAGGGGGCAGGTTATGAGATCTATCATTAGAAATAATCACATTAAATTTGTTTTAGCCATTTTATTTTTGCAAGGTTGTTCTCCACGAGATGTTCACATTAAAACTATGAAAGAACGCTTAAATGAAGGAGAGGTCATTGTATACAAAAGTAACGGAAATCGTCCTGAAACTTGTCAACAAGATAAATCCGATTGGAGTGATCTGCGCGTTTACCATTTAGATTACGAAAACTTTGTATTGGGACATTTTCAAGCCTTTGTTAGAAATGGTTATCAAAACTGTTTTCGCATTGGTAGCCGTGTTTATGCCGATACTGATAGAAAAAAGCTAGGTATTAGCGGAGCTTTGGGGTATGCAGATATAGAATCTGTAGCCATTATGAGCCTAGATCAGTTAAAAGAAAAAAGAACGCTTGTTGCCAAAGGTTCGGCTGATTTAGAACAGTTTGATAGCACCGTTCAACGCATGGAAAAAGATCAAAAACCTTCACACCAAGGCATGGTAAATGTGACTTTTGTTAGTTATGTGCCTGGTAGTTCTGCAATGGAAACTGTTTACAAAGATAAAGAGCAAAAGCTAATTCAAGAAAAAAAAGAAAGAGCTGCCTTTGCTGAAGAAGATAATTCTATTAAAGAAAATAATTTAGATAAAATAATTAATTCATTGAAAGAGGGCAAAGTGTTTTCAGTTCAAAATACTGGTCAACGACTGCCTACTTGTGAAGATGTAAATTATATTGAGAAAGAATTTTGGATTCATAAGAGTGAGTATTCATCTCTAAAAGAAAGAACATTAAGAACTAAAATTGACAAAAGAATTGAAAATTGTCATGAGGTTGGTGAAGTTCTACCAATTTCAGTTTCAAATACACCTTCAAAAGACAAAGTTAAAATTATTAGCATGCATTTACTCACCCTTGAAAGTCTGAAAGCAAATACTAATCTAATACAAGGAGAAGAAGCGCAGTCAAAATTAAACACTAATATTGAAAGACTTGAAAAAGAATTAAAGGACAAAGAAATAAAAGTAATTCAACTCATAAATGTTGATTATTTGGGAGAGCAGTGATGGATATTAAAGCTAAATCAACAGTAATACTAAATTCACTTTTTATTTTTATATTTTCTTTTTTCACACAAATTTCTTTAGCTTCTTCTATAAGTATTCAAGAAAAACAATCATCAAGCCACTCACCATGGAGTTTTAGTTACTTTGGCTTATATAGCCAAGAGTTTGACTCTATTGACAAAGGTGGCGGTAGATTGAGTTCATATAATTACATAACTTCATCATATCGATTAGATGGAGATAACAAAGTGGCCTTTAGGTTACCCTTTTCAATTAACAGTGCAGGGTTTGACGATTTTAATGGTAATGCTAATCAAGAGCAGGAAGCTTTACTTCAGGATTTTATTATAAGTTACACGGATTATAATCTTATTTTATTGCCATTAGATATTGGTGTTTACTGGGAAGCCCGTTGGTACTTGCCCACAAGTAAATTTTCAAGAGATACAAAAATGATTTCTCGTTTTCGCAATGATTTTATTTTTTCCAAGTACCTAACTTCACGAAATGTTTTTGAGTACACCTCAAAATTTAATTATTATTACCAATCTCAATCTGTTTATAAAAACGATTTCACTGATGAAAATGGTTTTGATGTTAGTGTATCATCAAGAACCAAACGTTTTTATCATGACCACTGGTTAAGTTATTGGTATCGCTTTTCTCACAATTTTAGTTTAGGTTTTTTAACAGGTTGGGAGGATACCTACTACAATAAATCTTCTGTTAATGAGGGGAGAAATAAACCAGGTAAACACGAGTATAAAATAGGCCCTCAAGTGGCATTTGAGTTGTCGTCTAATGCCAACTTTATTTTTCAAATATCAGATAATGTAATTAATGATGAGAACAGAGATGAGTTGGGACAATTTAAAACTGAGAATGCAGAAATGACTCTCTTAGCATTTGTTCGCTTCTAAAGTCACACTGCATACAAAAAAGGTACCTGCTACTTTTTCCTGAAAACATTGCATATAATTGTAGTTGTATGAATATTCTTGTAACAGGTGGGGCTGGATTTATAGGCTCTAATTTTTGTGATCTTGTTCTAAAGCAAAAAGAAGTAAATAAGCTTTTTATTATAGATAAGTTTACCTATGCGGGACTAGAAGAAAACCTTGAACATGTTATGTCTGACCCAAGAGTTCAATTAATCAAAGCAGATGTATGTCATACTGAATTGTTTAAAGAACCATTGCTTGATGCAAATTATGTGTTTAATTTTGCTGCTGAAAGCCACGTTGATAATTCAATAATGTCTCCTAGAGATTTTATTCAAACAAATATATTTGGGACTTTCCAAATTCTTGAGACACTAAGACAATCAAATAATTTAAAAAAGTTTGTGCAAATATCAACAGATGAAGTTTATGGCAGTCTGACAAATACAGCTTTACCTTCAACTGAACTATCACCTTTACAGCCATCTTCTCCATATTCAGCCTCAAAAGCTGGGGCTGACCATTTAGCTTTAAGCTACGCATTAACCTATGGGTTAAGTGTGACAGTTACAAGAAGCTCTAATAATTATGGTCCTAGGCAGTTACCTGAAAAGTTTATTCCTAAAATTATTATAAATGCTCTAAATGGTCTAAATATACCTGTTTATGGTACGGGCAAAAACATAAGAGACTGGATATTTGTTGAAGATAATTGTAAGGGAATCTGGAAAGCTGCTTTGTCAAAAGAAACAAATAAAGTTTTTCATTTTGGTGCAGACAATGAATTAGAAAATTTGGATATTGTTAAGATTTTTTTAGAAGAATTAAATCAAAAAGAGTCTTTAATAGAGTATGTTAAAGATCGTCCAGGTCATGATTTTAGATATTCACTTAACATTGAAAATACAATAAAAACTTTAAATTGGAAGCCTGAAGAGAGTTTTCATTCAGGTGTAAAGAAAACCGTCAATTGGTATCAAAAAAACTTAGTATGGATAGATAAAGCTAATGAAAAATTAAGAATCAAGCACTTAGAAATGAGGCAAAAATGAAAGGTATTGTTCTTGCTGGTGGCAGTGGTACAAGAATGTATCCACTTACAAAATCCATTTCAAAACAGTTATTGGGAGTATATGATAAGCCAGCTATTTACTACCCATTATCTATTTTGATGTTAGCCGATGTAAGAGAAATTGCCTTGATCGTAAATCCACATGAAAGAGAAGCCTTTCAAGAGCTTTTAGGTGATGGCCAACAATATGGTGTTAGTTTTGAGTATCTTGTACAAGAGCAGCCCCGAGGGATTGCAGATGCCTATAATGTTTCTGAGGATTTTTTAGAAGGTAGCTCATCAATGATGATATTGGGTGATAATTTTTTTTACGGTTATGAACTTCCAAAAAGAATACGCCTAGCAAAAGAAAAAAATATTGGAGCTACAGTTTTTGCCATGCAAGTAAAAAATCCACAACGATTCGGAGTTTTAGACATCAAAAGTCCAGATCAAGTACCTGTAGGAATTTATGAGAAACCACAAAATCCTCCCTCTAATTGGGCCGTTACGGGTCTATATATTTTTGATGGAAATGCTCCTAAATATACAAAAAACTTTAAGCCATCTGACAGAGGTGAACTAGAGATTACAGATTTAATTAGCCAATATTTAAAAGAAAACAAGCTAGCTGTTGAATATTTAGGTCGAGGCACTGCGTGGCTCGATACGGGTACTCCCGATGGTATGTTAGGCTGCGCAACATTTGTTAAAACAGTTGAAGAACGTCAAGGTTTTAAAATTGCTTGTTTAGAAGAGATCGCTTGTCGACGTGATCTTATTTCAACAACAAAAATGCTCGAACAAGTAAATAATTATCCAGATTGTCCTTATAAAGACTATATTTTAGATGTATTAGAGGGTGGGCTCTAATTTACTGATAAATTGACATATGTTGATAAGGAATCTATCTTGAGCATATGAAAAAAATTGCAGTATTTATACCTTGCTATAATGTAGCACGTCGAATACGAAAATTCTTACAAAGTTTTGATCAAGAGACTTTAAGTAAAATAGATACATTGATTTGTGTAGATAATGCAAGTGAAGACTCTACACTAAAAATTGTGAAAGATGTAAAAAGCAAATCACCAATATTAAAAAATAAATTAA
>JAGRAE010000018.1 GCA_020435005.1 Bdellovibrionales bacterium | reverse complement strand
TTAATCACCTTATAGGTGGCATTCTCATAGAACTTCTGTAAATAGATCTCACCAACACTTAAGTTTTCTACATTCTTTGTACCAAAAGCTTCATTTTTAAATACATGCTCACTTGCTGCAGCGGTGGCTACCATCGCCAAGGACTCTTTAAATGTATAATCTCTGTTGTTGATGGCTTTGTCAGCCGCAATTCTAGTTAAACTTCCACTGATAGCACCATAACTAGCACTTACCTGCATAGCTGCATAATTAACGGCAAATGATTTAATGGCACTATCAAGAGTATGATTTTCTCCCGAGGCCAATGGTTCAGTCAGAGTTGAGGCTGCCGCCGCGCCTGCAGGGCCACCGTAAACATAAGCTACCGCTGTTACCACGGCTCGCACAATATGAGCCGACAAGTTCGCCGAATAGGTTTTATAAAAATATTCCTGGTCTTCATAATATTCTGCTTTGTGCTTTGAACGATCAAAACGCTCTTCATTTAAATCGTAACTAACAATGTTGCCATTGAGTTGGGTATTTACAAGAGTGGATGTTTGTGAGTTAAATACTCCATTTATCTGTTTGGCGTTAATCTCAGGATTAAAGTACTTTACCCGAACGGCATATCTGCGCTTTGTACCCCAAATACTCCTATTTTTTGTCACTAGCTCGGTATATTCATGTTCGATAGGTACAATTTGAATTTCTTTGTTAACATTAAATGTGACTGTGCCTTCATCTTGCACATCAATTTTTGGTGCTTGACCATAGTAATTTTCAGCCTGAAAGATGACACCTTCTTTGCCAGAAAAAATTTCTGAACGTTTAAGGGCTGCTGAACCGTCACTGCCTACTACTTTAGCCAATTGTTGTATGGTGTTTCCCGCAAAAACTACAACTTTTCCCTCTGATTTTAGTTTTGTATTTTCACTTAATACAACATTACCAATAATGGCATTTAAATCGAGATTGCCTTTAGTGCTTACAGAACCACCAGGTAAAAATTTAATATTATTGGCCAGTACTGCAACATTGGCATTAGTTTTAAAATGAATAGAGTCTTTAATCGCTAACTCATCAGTGGGATCTGTTGAATTGCGGTGGATAACGAGTGAATCCACATTTAATTGATCTTGAAACCCTGAAAACTCCTTAACTTGACCAGAGTTCCAATTTCTAGCTATGTACATGTCCTCGGCATTTACCTTACCTGGATTAATAACTGAATCTTTATGATTAGCGATATCTATTAATTTGCCAGCAGTTCGTGTACCTTTTGAATAATCAGTGACGCCATCACCTTCTAGATACAAAGTTGCACCAGCAGCTAAATGACCAGTATTTGTTAGTTTCTCGTCTTTGTTATTTTGAATTATAGTAGTGTTATTTGTACTCTTAATTCGACCAATGTTACCAAAACGACCCTCGGCAATGGTTTTTACGTTATTTGCATAAATTAAACCCGAATTACTAAAATCACTTTTTTTGCCTGTCAGTAATAAATCGACATTTTCGCCAGCAACATATGTATTTAGATTTTGGATTTCAGAACGTATTTCAATATCAGAAGAACTAAACGAACCATTGTAGCCAATAGCACCGCCGTAACCGGCTACTTCTTTACCCTGTATATAAGCTTTTGTTGCAACAGGGATAATTCTTGTATCATTAAGCTCAATATTCCCTTTGGTATATAGTAGAATGTATTTTTCATCACGTTTTGGATCATCGCGCTGTGGCCTTGGACTAGCAATGCCCCAATCAAGATCTAAAAAGAGGTTATACTTTTCTTGGTACAACCTTATTGAATCCCCCAAGTTCGCAAATTTTGTGCTTAAATTGCAAGAAGTAAACTTCATGTCGTTACTTTTATTGTTATCGTTTCCTCCGTCATCCTCAGGCTCAAGTAGCCTGACAAGCATTAAGCCTGTCGTGCGCAACCGAGATTGATCGCAAGTAAGTGATGTGGAATAAAGTCTTATATATCTCGAAAACAAAAGTCCGTTTTTTAGAGTGATGTCATTCTCTATTTTTGCTTCTATGATTCCCGCAGTAGATACGACTTGGGCACCATTTTTATGTTCACTAGTTAAAATAAGATCTTGTGCATTGAGTTTTGAGCCCAGTTGATTACTAAATCGCCCTTGAATAAATATTTTCTTAGCATACACATAAGCTTTTTCATGCGATGAAACGTCACCCAGTATTCGTAGTTCTGACTGTGTTTTAATTTGGGTTTTATATAGAGATAATTTGCCATCTAATTCAATATCACCAGTAGACTCTAAGATTAAGCTATCTACTTTTATTTGACTCCCTTTTTGAATTTTAATTGAATTAGCTCGGACATAGATTTTATGTTTTGAATCAATTGATCCATCGATTTCTAAATCATTATTAGTTTCAAGAAGGATGCCTTCATCCTCAAGACAAGATATTTTAAGAGTTTGCGCCGAATAGAAGGGGAATAAACTCTCACAGCCATTTGCAAATAAACTTGAGTTTAAGGCAACTGTCTTAGCCAGCACATTTTGTGATAAAAACAAAGCAAATATTAAGTAAATGTAACTTCTGATTCTCATATTAAATATCCGCACCTTGTAAATACCAATCAAAATATTTTAGTTGTATTGGGGAGCTCTTTACAACATTTACTTGTACAGTAATTGTAAAGTTATTTTCATCATAAGTGTTACATTTGACTAAAGGAGAAATGTCCAGCTCTGCTTCAAAAAGGTTGTTGCGAAGTCTTTTAAATATTTGTTCACCCGCGGATTGTTTATCTAACTTTGTTGAACTAAACTTTGTTAACAAATCTCCATTGGGATTTTGTTTGCAAAGCATGCGCACTTCAAAAAAATCTATTCCTCTAACATCTCTTAACTGTTTTTCATCGGAGGTGTTGTCCACAGCCAAAACTACTTTTAATTTATAGTCCTTATTATTTCGTAGCATGCGGATAGCTTCAAAGGGTAAACCATTTGCTGGAGTTATGGAGTAAACTTGTTTGCCCTCATTTCCTGGAGAGGTGTATTCACTTGTAATATCATTTTCTGTTATTGTATAAGCGGCTTCGGATTTGAAGATCAATGACGTTTTTATATTATACGTAGAATCAGAGTTAGGCTTTTTAAAGGCTGTATGCAGAGAGTTATCTTCTTCATACTTTTTAACATAGTCGCTGTTTGAAATGCCATTTCTAAAATTTTGAATTGATGGGTAGTCTTTAGCCAAGAAAAATGGAAATTCAATTTCTTTTAGCTTCGGTAGGTTTAAGATATTCCTATCTACATTACTAAAGGCAATTTGGTTATTTTGTGTAATAGGAATACCACTGAAGTTATGAATCGTTAATTTTTCAACTACAGAATGACCATAAGATAGACAGATATAGCCTCTATTTATGGGAAACATTTCTAGGCTAAATACGTTTACATGACTAAAGAGCTTAAATGCCTCTGCCATTTTACAAATATCAATATAACTTCTTCTAATAACGCGAGTGTAATCATTTTTATGATTCTTTAAAACTGAATATTCTAAGTTCATTAAATTATTATTAAAGTCTACTTTACTTAAATTAAATATGTAAGGGGATATTTTGTCGTAAACTCTTTGAATTTTATAGATTCCATGTAAATCATTTTTAATATCATACGGGAAATCGATTGTTTGAATGTTTTTAGCATCTTTTTCATCTAAACTATTTATAGATAAAACAAAAGTTCCTTTGGAGTTTATACATTGACTATTAACAACTTCACTTGAGTATATTTTATTGATTAATTGATATACTATGCCATTCTCAATATAAATATATGGAGATTCGATTTCCATTCCTTCTGTGTCTAAAAGTTTAACTATCATATCTTTACAGGATAAATCTTGCAGATAACTATTTTCAATCATTGCAGAATATACTGTTTCACCATCAATTAAATTGGAACTTGATTGATCATTCGTTGTCACTTTAAAAGTATTTAATGAGTTGAATTCAGTTAGAATTTTATTTTCATAAAAGTCAATAAACTGGTCAATGTCCCTTGGTGTAATAAATTCTGCTGCATTTAAATCTTTTATTTCTAAGTATTTGTCGTAAATAACGGGCTCTGAAAAAGTATCAAATTTTAATATATTACTATCCACTTTTTTAACTAAGGGTAAATCTTTAATTCGTGATAGGGAAAAGCTAATTTCTATAGTATTCTTATCATCTGCAAGAATGCTAGCAAGTTGTGGTACTAATAGATATTCAGAGTTGTTTTCTGTATTTAATTTTAAGATGTAACTAACATTACATTCAGGCTCATCAGCACATAAATATTTTTTTACTTTTTTATCCCAATCGACTAGATATTTACTAATGTTTGTTTTGTTTAATGATAGATAAGTATCATTTAAAAAATTAATTATTTCTACTTTATCATCTTCATTTCTATTTAATTGTGCAGTTAAACCAGAAGTGCTGATTAGGAGTAAAACCGAAACAGTAAGCAATCTTAATAAATACATATAAATTACTCCTGTCCTAATTCTTCAATAATTATATCATTATCTTGAATTTGAATTTTTTGTGACGGCTTATCTTGTTGAGCATTCAATGCTTGGTTAAGGTAATTTACAACTTCTACTTGTTGAGCTTCATTTGCAAAGTTAATATTTCCTTCTGTCACTTTCTGGCCATTTTCAATCAGATATTTTATCATATTAATATCACCATTTTTTATGGCAGAATATAAGCAAGAGTCTCCTTCAAAGGGGATGTCATTACTGGCGTTTTTAAACATATAACTTACAATGTCGAGATGCTTATTTTCACATGCGTATGTGTAAACATATCCAAAATCTCTCTCAGTTGCTCCGCGCGATATCATAAACTTTAAAAAATTTAATTGTCCGTATCGCGTACTACCTTCAACTCCAAAACCAAGTTTGGCACCCATTTCAATCATTTTTTCGCCAACCTCTATATTATTAGATTGAGCTGCTCCCAAAAGCCCCCAACTTGCAAAATAATCTTTGTTTTTGGCCAAATATTCATATTTATCAAAAAGAGTGTAAAGATAATCTAATATCGAGGAGTGACCACCACTACCAGCGCCAAAGAAAGCGCCAGAAGGACTCGCACCATGAGCCATTCCATATTTAACAATGTCTAAATGGCCATTGTAAGCTGCCCAATAGTTGTCATAAAAATCTAGTCTAACATAATTTTGCTGTAACTGTTGTGTTATCTGATCCCTAAATATTTTTTCACTTTCTCTATCAAGTCTAAGATTACCTATATTCACATTTATTATTTTAACTCCTGAAGACGATTTTATACCTAAATATTTGAATATAGCTAAATCTCCTATGTAGGCGGCCCAGTACTTTGGAACTTCAAAATCAACAGTTTTGCTTTTTGTACCAGAATCATAAGTCACATGATTAGCAAATAAATCAGCTCTTTTCATGTCACCAATTTTAAGTGCACCAATTAAGCCTAATTCCAATGGGGCCATTTTTTCATTCATAAAAAATTCGACAAGTTCTTCCCTGTCTTCTAGAACGGCCCCTAAAAGACCAATCTCATCTTGTTTTCTCTCAGATAACTCACCAAGAAGAATATTATCCTTAGCCGGGTCATAGTATTCCCAAACATATTTTAATCTTCTCACTAGATTAATGAGCTCTTTTTGTTCATTAAATGTTTTTTCGATCATTTGATCGGCTTTTTCTTCTAAAGTGAGGGCTCTAGGAAGTATGGGTTCAGGAGTTGGCTTAGGCGGCTCGGTTGGATTTACTGCAGGTGCGGGTACTTTTTTATCATCTTTATCACAGGCTGTTAGTAGGCCCAAAGATAAGGTTGCAATTGTGAGAATAATTAATTTTGTTTTCATTTTTAACCTACTTATCTAGTCACTAAAGAGTTTAATTGTTGTTGAATATTGTGAAGTTGTGCCTTTAACTCTTCATTTTCTTTTTTGAGCTCATTAATTGCACGCATGTTTTCAGCTTGAAGGTTTTTGTAGGCTTCTAATTTATTATCTAAATTTTTAGAAAGTCTTTCTGAATGGTTCCTAGTATTTTTTAGTTTTTCTTTAATTTGACCCTTGGATAAAATAGATGTCTCTGTGAAGCAAGTTTTTTCCCAACTTGCACTACAATTTTTAATATACAGATTTTTTTCTGCAATTACGCCCACATTAAACATTGGTCCACCATACTGAGTAATATAGTCTCGTTGTTTAGTATGGTTTGAAAATACTCTTGAGTTTGTTACTTTTATTCCATTATATCCATTGATAGTATTATAAAGTTGTTCCGCTCTCTTCATGCAGGGATTGTGATGAACACAACTAAGAGTCTCAGAAAAACCTTTTTTTTCTTTAGATTTTTGAGGCCAATAACCTTTTGTGCTCGCTTTAAATTTTGTCTGGATTAAAACTCTATCTTTATAAGTTTTCTCATCTCTGGCTTGAGCAAAGTTGAGTGGTATTAATAGTATAATTAATAAATGAATTAGAGTTGTTTTATGTATATTAACTAATCTTAACTTTTTTGTTTTCATAACACTCTCTCGAATTTGGTTTACAGGGCTTACTTCAAGAACAGTGCCACAAATTATAGCACCTGGTGGCTGGGTTAAACTGATTTTATTTATTAACATAAAGCATTAATGTATCGTAATATCAAATAGTTAGCTTGCAGCACCTATTTCTTGGACTGTCTTAATTGAAAATATCAATTCTTAGAATTTGGACAAAATACAAATACAAATACAAGATTTGTAGTCCTGTTTTTAACAATTTTAAGTGAATTAGTTATTTTCCATCTAAATTTCAAAAGATAAAGTTAGGTAGTACATATTCATAGAGACACCACCAAAAAAAGGAATTTCTCCTGTTTCAGCCATAGCATTTAAACCTAGCCCCCAGGCAGGAATTAACAAGTTTAAACCAAATGCACTAAAGGAAGTATCATACTTGATTTTTGAGGTAGAAGAGTTTTGTCCATCATAACAATCTTGGTCACCGAGATCGAATAAGTTTCCATGAACTCTTACGGTTGTCTCATAACTTTGACAGCGGTCTGTTCCACTCATTAAGTCTGATATTATAAAGTAAGGATTGATA
This sequence comes from Bdellovibrionales bacterium, assembly GCA_020435005.1. Lineage (GTDB taxonomy): Bacteria > Bdellovibrionota > Bdellovibrionia > Bdellovibrionales > UBA1609 > JACKAN01. The sequence goes on along the minus strand of JAGRAE010000018.1, from coordinate 22,348 downwards.
ACAAAATACTTAGAAAGTTTTATGCCTAACTGCACACCAGCAACATAGGTGGCAACTACTGGGTTTAAACTCATATCAAAGTCGTCTGGACTGGTTGGATCATTTTGCACAATGGTCTGCTCTACTGTTGTTTTTGTAAGGGAGGGAGCAAAAAATAGTTGGAGCTCAAAATAATCAAATTTTAAGAGAGAAAAATTAAATCCAGCACTCGCTTGAATGGAAGTTGAGTTCACATTATTTGCATAGATAATATAGCGGGGATCACTAACAACCTCACCTGGACTTGTGAACTCACCATTTAATTGTGAACCCATGCCCAAAAAGAAAACACCTAACTGATTTGTTAATTGTTTATTATACATCAGTGCACCCGCTGCTCCGCTGTAATCAACAATTTTTGGGTCGTGGTCACGACTTTCGACATTCGATGCAGAGAATATTGCAGGTCTAATTATAATTTCACCTTTGCCTTTTTTGCTGAATAAACTTGGCATTGGTGGATTTGCCATTAGGGCACCATTGGCATGAGCCACGGCCTTAATAGCAAAGTCTTTTGCGGCAAAAGCATGAAATCCTAATAGAAACAAATAGCAAATCAAAGTTATTTTCATTAAAGTATTTTATAAACGAAGTTAATTAATGTCTAAGTCTAAGTTTTTAACTTGTCCAAAGACTTATAGGTAACCAAAAGTGAATCCTTCCTTTGGACTCACTTTTGGCTAATGTAGGAAGGAAATTATTTAAAGAAGTTAATAGTAAAATTACTAATTGGTTTTTCAAGTTCAGCACTCATTGCACCATCTGGAATCATAAAGCACAAAAATACACCAAATAGTAAAGCTTTAAAGGGGAGGGCTTTCATTTTTTTCTCCATTGCAAAAGTTAATACTTAGTTTCTAGGCAAAAAAAGTGCCAATTCTAGTACAGCTGAAATAAAAATAAGGCATAATCTGTAGTTTTCATTCCAAATTTTAAGAGAATTATGTCTATGTTTTTAGAAGAAGAATTGCAGAGAAAAATTTACATGCAAAAATCATTTTATGATTTGTAAAACTCCTGAAATTTATTTGGTGAGTTAGTAATAGGACTTACTTTATAGTATTCAAAAGTATCAGTTAGGGTTTTTAAATAAGAATCTTCCGGAGATTTTTTTTGATATCTATTATATAATATTTTTGCTGCATCTTTATAACTTTCAATATCTCCCGTCTCAAACCATTCTAAATTTTCTGAATAAGCCATTACCTTCTCACCTTTTAAACTTGCAGGGAGTAGAACATCTAAAAAAATATGTGAAGACTCTTTTGCAGGAATATAATCAAAAACCTTATGACTTAGCATTAAATATCCAGTGTAGTGTAATCCTTTGAAATAGTTTTTTGGTTTTGACTTTCCGATGTCTATCACTTGAAATTGCTCATCAACCCAAACTCCACCAAACTTGGTACCTACACCAGGGTGTTCACAAGTGTGCAGGGTTGCGAGAGCTTGACTATTAATGTGACTATCCACAAAAGGTTTCAGTCCCTTTGAGTGATTGAACAGCGTTAAAGCATCTGCATTAGCAACGATAAAGTGCTCTTCATTTTTAAAAAAGTCATTAACCTTTTTTAAACCACCGGCACTGTCTAAAATGTTTGGTGATTCATGGGAGAAATTTATCTTCATCTTCAACTTGGGATAAATCCGATCCACCGCTTTATGAACAGTCTCTGGCCTATGGTGAGTGTTGATGATGACCTCACTTACATTTAATTTTTCTAATTGAAACAATGGATAAGCCAAAAGTGGCAGATTTAAAAAAGGAATAGCTGGTTTGGCAAGTTGATCAGTGTAGGGCCTTAAACGGGAACCAAAACCCGCAGCCAATAACATAGCCTTCATGGCACCTTATACTCCCTATCGAGTAAACCATGATCTATTAAAAAACTTTTAAATTCATCAAATTCATTCAGTTGATCTAAACTTTGATACACCTTGTGAAGGGTGCCCTTTATGTATTTCAAATAACGAGTATCACTTCGCATATTATAAAAACTAGCAAAGCTTCCGCAGGCTTTAAAGCATCTCTGAACCATTTGCAGCGTGAATATATAATTAAATTCATCCAAGCTAAATTTTTGCTGACTTTCTTCAGAGGCTTGGTCGCGATAATACTGTAAAAGCTTATTTATTGAATCTGCATTGAGTTGAACATAAGAGTCATGAAGCAAACTCACTAAATCATATTGTATAGGACCCATTCGTGCATCTTGGAAGTCGATAACTCGCATATTTCCGAGTTTTATCATTAAGTTTCGAGAGTGATAATCACGGTGACTAATGCGCTTAGGTTGAGAAGCTAGCTTTTCACAGACACCACTAAAGCATTGGCTTAACATATGAAGTTCGGTGGAGTTCATATTGATTCCACAAAACTTTTGTAAAAGATGTTCGCGACCGTAATTCATTTCCCACAAAAACTTTTCTTTATCAAATTCAATATTAAATGCTGTACAGTAACTTTTATCATCTGTTGAGGCATAGTGAATTTTAATAAGCTCATCTATAGCTTGTTCATAAAAAGGCAAAACATTTTCTTGATTTTGCGCTTCCCAGAATTTGCGTTCAAGTGTTAAGTCACCGAGATCTTCTAATAAGATTAAACCACGATCAGGTGAAGAGTCGATAATGTCGGGAACATGAACATGATGTTTATTAAAATGTCTCTGTACGCTGGTAAAAGGATAATTACCATCTTCTTTAAAAGGCTCCCAAATCATCAAGACAAAAGTCTCACTGCCATAAATAACGCGAGCATAACGTCGCGCACTGGCATCACCAGCTAAAGGTATAAGTTCAAACCCTTTTGTATTCAAAGTGTGTTGAAGAAAATCATTTACAGAAGTGTCATATTCAATGGGTGCCATTGAATTATTGTATGTTTTTGTTCACTATCATGCAAGTAAGTACTCACAATTTTAAACGAGACTTGTATTGTTGTGTAGAGAATCAAAAAAGAACTTAATAAGTCCCTGATTCTTGTAAAATTCAAAAGAATTTTCTAAACGTAAAAATGCAACACTTAATAGATTTATAACTTCTTTTGGAATTAATTGATTTTTATAGATATCTTTAATTGGTAATAAAGAACCTGCAATAATTTGTGGACTCTCTTTAGTTCGCGAACTTTTTAGGAAGCTAGTTAAACTAAATAGTTCTTCATCTTTAATAGAAGAAATATCGGGAATAAATAAACTTATATTTCCCAAAGCATGCCACTCAATTGGGTTCAATCTTACTTTCTTATCTAATTGGTTAAAAAATAAAAAAGCATAACGCCTTGAATGTTCATGCACTTCTAAGCTCATTTTGTGGATATCAAGACTATTTTTAGCTTCAATTAAACATGGGACATTAAATGTCGTTTTGCCACTGAAGCTTTTATTCCAAGTATAGTGGGTTTTTATCCCTTGTTCAGTTTTATAGTGAACTAATGAAACGACTTTAGAGTCGCTCTTAGGTTTTTGTTCCAATTGTTTTTCTAAGAACTGTACTATTTCTAAATTATTTGCCGTGAGGTGAAGTGATTCAATAACCATAGATATTACTTCCTGCATAGCACGAAGGCTTCGATCGTGAATCTGCTCACTTTTCGAAACTTCAGCCATGCCCATCACATCACCTTTCACGGCAATTGGGAATAAAGCTCGAGAGCCTTGTCTTAACGCTGGACCCTTTGGATCTAAACCACAAAGTATTTTTTTGTCCTCGTCCGCCAACTCATCTAACACGCGGTAACTAAGTTCACACCCATATCGTCTGTTAACCATCTCCATTAACCGATCCAGCACGGGAGCGATTTGTATCTTTCCTCTTTGTAGTTTAAATTCATCGAACTTCATTCTTTTTCCCTATCTCATCCTTTACTAACAAATTGACTAGGCAAGCTCTGTGCCGAATTTTGTTTGAACTATCGTGTAGATAATTCATGAACATACAAAGTCTTTAATTCAGGTAACTTTTTGATATTAGACAGTAATTTTAAATGCGCCCGGCGACTGATAAAGCTGGAAACATGTAATTTTCACAGTTCTTTGGTGAAAGTTTAAAAACAGTGCCAATTTGTTGAGTACAAACTTTTGACAACTAGGTAAAAGTGTCAAAGTGCACCTGGTGTCAGTTTGTCTTGTACAAAAGGTGTCCGGTTTTCGGATAGCGTTACAATATGGTGAAAAATTTAATTAAAAAAAAAGCAAAATTTGAAACGATTACATGAAGTCAGACAAAATGGATTTGGTACGTCCCTTGCTCAACAGGAAGTCAGATTAAGTTACAAAGGATTAGTAAAATGAAAAGTCTAACATATGAAAATAGAAATATGCCCCTTGAAGCTGACGTTATCCCTTTTGATTTTTATCAATATATGAAGTTAGCTAGAAAAGTTGCCCATGATTTGAGATCACCTCTTTCTGCATTAAAAATACTTTTAAGTAAAGAGCGTGAAGTTCACCAAAAATATCAAATGTTAATTAATCACTCTGTTGCGCAAATTGAAGCTACGGTTGAGCAGTTAAGCAAACGTAACAACGAGAGTTTTAAACTCAATTCTGACAATATATATAATTCTCTATTTATGTTGAAGAATTTAAAAGAAATTGAATTCAAGAATTCTAAGGAAAGCACAATGACATTTCAAGTGTGCGAGCAAATTCGAGGACTTGATACTAAAATTGATAGCTTTGAGATTTGCAATATTATTTCTAATCTAGTTAATAATGCTTTTAGAGCTATTAATGAAGGTGGATTAATTGATGTCTGTGCCGAGAGAGAAGGTGATTGTTTAAAGGTTACTGTCAGTGATAATGGTTGTGGAATCTCACAAAAAATTCTTAGAAAACTAGGTAAGCAAAGAATTGATAACTCTTCCAGTCAGGGTGAAGGTATTGGTATTTATAATGCAGCCAGAACACTTGAAGAAGCTGGCGGAAAAATTATTGTGGTTACTAAACGTCACCAGGGTACTTCAGTTATTTGTTATATTCCCTTAAAATAAAAAAGGTGTCTTTCACAACTGATAGACACCTTTTTTAAATGCTCGGGGAATAAGACTTTTATTTAGTCATTCTTCTTTTATCTAATCCATATTTTTCAACTTTCATAATTAAGCCCGCACGACTTATGCCTAATTCCTTTGCTAACTTGGACTTATTCCATCCAGTACGTCGCAGACCTTCACGGATCATTTCGCGCTCTAAATCTTCTAATGCATCTTTAAGTTTACCATGAACTCTAGAGCCTTGAACTTTACCTTTATCGCTAGCATCCAATATTTTTGGAGACAACATATCAGCAGCTAACTTTGTTTCATCACCTGATAGTACAAGTATTCTTTCGATCTCATTTTGAAGTTCACGAACGTTACCTGGCCAACTATAATCATATAATTTTTCTAAGCCGCGTTTTGTTAAACTCTTTTTAATGCCATGACTATTTTTTGCGATAAAGAAATCTACCAACAATGGAATATCTTCTTTTCTTTCGCGTAAAGGCGGAACCGTAATATTGATAACATTTAAACGATAGTATAAGTCTTCTCTAAATGTACCTTGTTCAACCATTTCTTTTAAATTTCTATTTGTTGCAGCTATAACTCTGACATCTACACGTTTTGGCTCAAGAGCACCAACTGAAGTGAACGTACCCTCTTGAAGAACGCGTAATAGTTTAACCTGCATGGTGGGTGATGTATCACCGATTTCATCTAAAAAGAAAGTTCCTTTATCTGCAAGTTCAAAAAGACCTTTCTTATCTCTAATGGCACCAGTAAAAGAGCCTTTAACGTGACCAAAAAGCTCTGATTCTAATAAATTATCATTAAATGCTGAACAGTTTTGTACAACAAAAGCTTTGTCTTTACGATTTGAATTATAGTGAATTGCTTTGGCAATAAGTTCTTTACCAGTACCATTTTCACCTTGAACTAAAACAGTACTATCTGCTGTTTTAATTTTATCAAGTAATGCATACAGGTTTTGCATAGGTTTTGATTTACCAATCATATTTTCATACTTGTATCTACTTCCTAATTCTTTATTAAGTTCACGTATGCGATCCTCACGACTAGTAATTTCTAAATGTAAAGTTACAATCTCCTGAGCAACTAATTCGACTAAATCTAAAAAGTGCTGGCGGTCTTGGTCATCTATATATTTAATATTACTAACAGCAGCTTCAACTTTATCTGGCTTCGTACCAAAAACGGCTAATCTCTCTTTTATTTCATTTAAACGATTCATGCCTTCTTGATCTTTTAGAAAGCCTAAAGCTATAACCGTTCCTACAAAATCGTTCTCTATATTAATAGGAAATATGGCAATATCAAATCCAGCGGTGTCCCATTTTTTAACAGCATAACGATTTTCTGAAGTTCTTAAGTCTTCAATTGTTTTAGAAATAGTTTCTTGTAAATGGATACGAACAGTTTCCTTAGAAAGAAATTCTTCTGTGGCATGATTTACCAACTTGGGTTGATCATAATCCAAGCCTTTAATTTGGCCACGCTCGTCAGTAAAAACTACATCTATATTCCACCAAGACCCTAAAATTTGCTTTAATTTTCTGATGACGTGTATATGTTCAAACTCATCCCAATTAATCATAATGTACTCTCCCTAAAATATGTCCATTCATTTTACACTAGACTTATCGTCAACTTTTTTAACAACTTTAAATTTAAGCTTAATTTTTTTACAGAATTTCTAAGAAACGTTCAGGTTTAAAAATAATGACAATAGAGCGATTCATAGTGAGACATTACTATAAGGCTGGTATGAACTTTAAGTAAGAGTGTTTAATAGTTCATCTGTATGTAAAATAATTTTCTAGAGATAGATAAAAATTAGCCACTATGCTGCTTTGTCTAAATAGCTGAGCAACTTATTTTTTATGTCAGGCAGATCTTCAACCCCTTTATATACAACAGTCTCGAGAAGCTTTAATTTGTTTTCTTTTTTAAGTAGATCACAAATCGTAAAGTAAATTTCTTCATCAGCTTCCCCGGCAAAGATAAGTTTTTTGCCCCGATCAATGACTTGATTTGGTTTATCAAACTCAATTTTTGCAAACGCTTTAAAGCGAAATTGGTTGAGCAGGGTTGAGCTTATGTCATCAGGATTAAATAGTCTTACAAAATCAGCAATTTTATTCTCAAAACCTTCAGAGACAAGAGTTTCGAGAACTTGTGATAAATAGGCTTTTTTACGTCCACTGATGATGGCACCTTTTTTAAAATAATCAAAGGCGCGTTTTGGGTATCTACGCTCTCTTAAAAGAATTTTTCCGGCAGTTAGCAAGGCTTGAGAGACAGTAATTTTTAACTCATTTGTTTTTCGTTCTTGTTTAATATAAAGTGCGTAGTAGTTTTCAACTTCTTCAAAGTGATAAGATGTAATGGAAAGTATAAAGGCATTTTTTAATAATTCGGGAGTGAGAGGAAAGTGTTTTGATATAGATTCCAAGCAAATAAATGCTTCTTTTCTTTTTTTTGTATCTCTTAGAGTCATAAATTTACCAAGCAAACAACGATAATGAATATTATTATAAGACAATCCTTCATCAAATTCTCGCATGGCTAAGTCGTATCTTCCTTCGAGACGATGTATTTCACCGGTAAGATAACAAGCCATCATAGGTCTGTCGTGCATGATTTTAGCCATCATTAGAGTTTGTTTAGCTATGATGTATTGTTTCTCGCGAATTAAGCGTTTGGCTTCATAGACCATGGAGGCGTAGGCGGATGGATTAATTTTCTTTTTGACGGATTTATAGATATATTCCATCATTTTTTCTCTGCTAATGGGGGCAATTAAAAAGGCCTCAACCTCTTCCTCTGCTGCATCGGCTACAGTTGATTGTGTTGCGTCGGCAGTAATAACGATAAAGACTTTTTTAATATGATCATCTGATATATCCATTTGATTGCGGGCGAGGTCTAGGCCGTAATCATCTCCTACCTGGAATTCGGAAATGACAATTTCCGGCTTTTCAGTCTCGATGTATTTTTTGGCATTGCGAAAGTTTTTTTCAGAGATAATATTTTGTGGCCTCATGCCACATGCAATAAGAGCTTCGCGTACAATACTGCGAACAGCTCTTTTATCATCAAAAATAAGAGCCTTTTTCGTTCTTAAATATTTCATTGCCTCTTGGCGAAACAAACCATCCATCAATCCTACATCGGAACAAATCACCCCCCCCAAAAGGTTCCAGCATCTTTTTTTGCAAATGCTATGTAGAAATTATCAAAAACATCTCAACTCAGAATGAATTTAAATAAATCATGCTCTACTAAAGTTTAGTTAAACCTAAAAAGGTGAAATAAATTTACTAAATTATTTCAAAAAAAACAAAAAAAGATGCTGGAACCTTTTTAGAGGGAGCTTTGGAGTTGTTGATAGTTGTAGTACTCACCCTGACGGCTCATAAGAGACTCATGTGTGCCCTCTTCAACAACTAGACCATTTTTAAGCACCAGTATGCGGTCGGCTTTCATTATAGTCGAAAGTCGATGAGCAATTACAAAAGCGGTGCGGCCCTTCATAAGTTGGTCCAAACCTTTTTGGACTTCACGTTCGTTTTCAGAATCCAAAGCACTTGTTGCCTCATCAAGAATTAATATAGGAGCATCTTTAAAAACTGCTCGGGCAATGCTTATTCTTTGTTTCTCACCGCCAGATAAACGACTACCTTGATCACCTAAGCGAGTTTCATATTTATCAGCCGTATTAATTATAAAGTTATGTGCATTAGCTATTTTTGCTGCATCTTCTACACCAGATGAATCCTTACTTAAATCTCCTGCCCAAATATTATAGCGAATTGTATCGCCAAACAAAAACACATCTTGAGCTACAAGTGCGATATGATCGCGTAAATCTTTAAGTGACATATCTTTGATGTTTACGTTTCCAATATAAATATCACCCTCATTTGGATCAAAAAACCTTTGTATTAAATTAACAAGTGTAGACTTACCACCGCCACTTGCTCCAACTAAGGCAATCATTTCTCCCCGGCGAACCGTTAAATTGATATTGTTTAAGACAGGTTTTTCGCCAAAAGCAAAAGTAACATTTCTAAATTCTATATTTTGCCAATCACTGGGAAAGGTTTTAGGAGCAGGAAGTTGAGGAACTACATCTTGACAGTCTAAAATTTGGTGCATTCTCTCTAAAGCCGTTGCAGCCTGTTGAAGCTTTATATATCCTGACTGTACTTTTTTAACAGAATCCTGAAGTAGAATTATGGCAAATGTAAAACCCACAAAGTCTTCAACTTTTAAATGCCCTTCAAAAATTTGTTTGCCTATATACCACATAAGTAGAGCAAGAATTATCGATCCAAAGGACTCTGAGAGGGGTCCTGTGGCTTCTTCACGACTTACAATTTTACGGCGATATTCTAAATAATTTTCAGCCTGTTTATTGAAGCGATTACGCATTTCTGGTTCTAGATTGAAAGACTGTACAATTCTAGTTCCATCAAGACTTTCTTTTAAAGTTTTAGTTAAATCTTCCATGGTTTCTTGTGAACGATGACCATATTTCCGCAAACTTTTTGCCATTCGTCGTAAAATACTAGTTACAAATGGAATAGCGATAATAATTATTATTGTTAGTTTCCAGTCCAAGTAGATTAGATAACCTAAACTAAATATGACTAAAAAAGGCTCTCGAATAAAATCTGCAAGCTTGTGAATGGAATCTTGAATTATTTGTATGTCTGTTAACATACGGCTAATTAGACCACCACTACCTCGCATGAAGTTTTGAAAGAAGGCTAGATTAAGACTTAGATATTTATTCATAAGGTCGCGACGGAGTTTAACTGCAATTCGGTCTGAAGTGTACTTCATCCAAAACAAATGAAAGTAACGACCAATACCAGATATAATCCATGTTAGTGAAATTAGCAGTGGAATGTACGTAGAAAGGTCTTTATCTTTTTCTGTCCAAGCTTGAACAAGTCTTCGCATGAGCTCTGGAGATACGCCCTTTAAAGCACTAATAAAAATTCCTATGAGTAATGATCCAATAATAATTTTTTTATGAAAAGAGATTTCTGGCCAAAGTTTTTGAAAAACAACTTTCATGTATGAACCTCTTCGACTTTCATGTTTTTAGGCTTAAAATTTTGTGGCATTAACATTTGAATGTATTCATTTAAATACTTGCCGGTGAGACTTTTTTTATTTTTCATTAACTCTTCAGGAGTTCCTTGTGCAATTATTTTTCCTCCTTCTTTTCCGGCTTCTGGACCAATATCAATTACATAATCAGAACCACGAATAACTTCTAAATTGTGTTCTATAAGTAAAACACTGTTGCCCGCATCAACAAGTCGATCTAAGACTTTCATTAATAAATGCACTTCACGAAAATGTAAACCAGTTGTTGGTTCATCCAAAATGTACAGTGTTGATTTTTGAGAGGAATCATTTAATTCTCTTGCAACTTTCAAGCGTTGACTTTCCCCTCCACTTAGAGAATTAGCACTTTGACCTAAACGAATATAATCTAAGCCAACTTCTTTTAATATGGATAAGGGTCTTCTTATATTGGGGTAAGATACAAAAAAGTCCATAGCTTCAGAGACAGTTAAGTCCATAATTTCAACTATGTTACGACCTTTAAAAGTTATATCTAAAATTTCGGGACGAAACTTTTTGCCATCACAAGCATCACAAGTGATATGAATATCATCCATAAACATCATATCAACAACTTCATAACCTAAACCTTTACAAACAGGGCAGCGACCACCATCAACATTTAAACTAAAAGTTCCTGCTGTATAGCCTCTTTGACGAGCTTCATTTGAGCCAGCCATTATCTGGCGAATGGCATCGTAAATTTTTAAATAGGTCATCGGATTACTACGTGCAGTTTTTCCAATTGGTGTTTGGTCAATTAATAGAACGTGCTTGATGTGCTCATGACCACTTAGTTTTTTATAAGGAAAGCCAGAGACATACTCTACATCTAGGGCACGGGCAATCGCCGGATATAAAGTATGACTAATTAATGTTGATTTTCCTGAGCCACTCACACCTGTAACTGTAACAAAACGGTTAAGGGGGAGCTGTAAGTTCACATTTTTTAAATTGTTTCCACTACAACCAGTGATCTCTAGTTTATAACGATAAGTGTCCATATCTGTAGGTCGAGGTGTTTTAGCAGCTACTAACCCGGCATTGGGCTTTAAAAATTTATTTGTATTAGACTCAGGAAAGTCTAAAAAATCTTTTTGGGTACCTGAAAATAAAATTTGTCCCCCTAAGTGTCCTGACCCAGGCCCCATTTCAATAACAAAATTGCTATTTTTAATAACATCGTGATCGTGCTCTACAATAACTAATGTGTTACCAAAGTCTCTCAATTCTTTCATTATGTTTATTAGCCTGTCGTTATCGCGAGGGTGCAAACCTACCGTGGGCTCATCAAGTACGTACAATGTTTGAGATAAGCCCATGCCTAACTGATTGGATAAGCTTAAGCGTTGATATTCGCCACCAGACAAAGTTTTTGTAGGTCTATCTAAAGTAATGTAACCAACTCCAACATCATTTAGAAACTGTAGACGGGAAGTAATTTGTTGATAAACTTCCTTGCAGGTTTCTAATTCTTTCGCAGAGAGCTTTATATTTTTAAAAAACTCTAGCAAATCTTTAATTGAATGGGCACAAAGATCAGTAATGGAATAATTTCGAATTAAAACCTGCTGAGCCTCTTTTCTTAACCGAGTTCCACCACAACTTTTACAAACCTCAGGACTTTTATATCGCGATAAAAAAACGCGAACATGCATTTTATACTTTTTTGTTTCTAAATATTCAAAGAGACCTAATACACCATAAAAGTCTTCCGTACCTTCCCATATTTTTTTTCTTTGGGCAGGCTTAAGATCACTCCAAGGGGTGTGTATATCAATATTAGATTTTTTGCAAAAGGCCAACAAAGTGCGACGGTCAGACTTCGCACTATTCATTTCGAATGGGGTTAAAGCCCCATCATAAATAGATAGTTTGGGGTTGGGAATAACTTTGCTTTCATCGATACTTAAAACATTGCCAAAGCCTTTACATTCCTCGCAGGCCCCAGCGGGACTATTAAAACTAAAAAGTTGAGAGGTAATATTGGGGAATTCATAACCACACACAGAACAACTAAAGTCTTCACTAAGCAAAAGCTGTTCGCCATCCGTAGTAATAACTGTTGCACGATTTATTATTGAATCCTTATTAAATTTTATACTTGCTTTATAGGCTTGACTGAGTGAATCGATAATGCGGCCTTCATCATTTTCTGTGAATGCCAGACGGTCGATAACTATATAAAATAAATCTTTTGGTACTGACTTTTTTAGCTTTGGATCTTTAATATCTAGGACTTCACCTAATTTGATATTATCGTAGGCTGGCCAGATTTTATCTGTTTCCTTTAAAGCTTTTTTAGTCGATTTCTTTTTGGTTTTAACTTCACTTTTTTCAGAAGACTTTTTTGAGGGCTTATAAATTCTTAGGTAGCCTTCTTTAACTAGTAATTCGTATAGCTTTCTGCCCGAAAGCACTCGGTTATCTGCAGGTACAGGAGCAAGGATGTAGCCTCTTTTGTTTTTAAACTCTTTTAGAATTTTATGTGTTCCACTAATAACATTGTCTTTTTCTAGGCGAATATGGTGATCCGGACAAAATGTTTCTCCGAGTTTTTCATATAACAAGCGTAAATAATCGACAACTTCTGTAGTTGTTCCTACAGTTGAACGAGAGGTTTTTACTGAATTTTTTTGTTCTAAGGCTAAAGCTGGAGGAATATTTTCGATACCTTCAACATCAGGCTTAGGTGCTTTATTTAAAAATTGTTTGGTGTAATTGGATAAACTTTCAATGTAGCGGCGTTGACCTTCGGCGTATAGAGTTTCAAAAGCCAATGAGCTTTTGCCAGATCCACTGGGGCCACATACCACAGTCATTGAACCTAGGGGAATTTTTACCTCTATATTTTTGAGGTTATTTTGTTTTATCCCCCAAAGCCGAATTTCTTTTGTCATTCAGAGAGCTCCTCCTTGTAAAAATCTTTATCATCTTGGCTGTCACTCTCTGAGCTGAATTGTTGGGGTTCGGTTCCTTCTACAAAAGCTTGTCTTACTACTTGATCTGACTTGGCTGTAGCTAGTTTTCCCGTTTCATTATCTATATTGGCAAAAACAATTCCTTCAGGAATTTGAAAATTGTGAATAGGCAAGCCCTCATGTGCAAACTTCATATATTCTAACCAAATTGGTAAGGCGGCTTTACCACCAACTTCACCGCGTCCAAGAGTTTTTTCTTCATCAAATCCCACCCAAACACCTGTGGCAATATCTGCAGTGTAGCCAACGAACCAACCATCGTAATAACCATTAGTGGTACCAGTCTTACCAGCGACAGGACGACCTAACGAGCGTGCTTGTTGACCTGTTCCACGTGGTTCTTCTACGACACCTTGTAATAAACTTGTAATAATATAAGCGGTGGTAGGTTTCATAAGTTGATTGGGATCATCAAAATAAATGGGCGGTTCTTTTAAAAATTGAGCTTGGGTCAAACCACCCTCACTTTGAATGTCTTTTTTGGTTTCCGATGGTGTATCTGTCGAAGAAGCTTCTCTCTCTTGAGAATCGGAATCGGCAACTTCTGGGTGTGCTTTTTTAAAAGCCAAATAACTTGCCCTTTTTTGTTCAAAACTTTCATTTATAGCAGAAATTTCTTGTTCAAAGCGATCATCAAGGGATAATTTTTCTATTAATAGTTCTCCTTGAGCATCTTCAACTTTGTGAATAATAAGTGGGCTGACTCTTTTACCTAAGCGCCCAAAATGTGAAAAAACTTTGGTCATTTCATAAAGGGTGACTCCGCTTGAGCCCAAAGCTAAAGTGAAATCCATATTTAAGGGTGAAAAAATACCTAAACGACGAGCATATGTAGCCACCCAATCTATACCAATCTTTTCTATGATTTTAACTGTTGGTACATTTAATGAACGGATCAAAGCATTGCGAAATAAAATATCTCCAATAAATTTATGAGAGTGATTCATTGGCTTCCAACGTTTTGTTTGGATTTCTTCTTGTCCCTCTGATTCTTCAGTTGCTTCTTTATCTTCTTCTTCAAAAACTATAGGTGCATCAACAATAGGTGTTGCTGGTGTATAGCCCTTATCTAAGGCGGCAGCGTAAACAAGTGATTTAAATGAAGATCCAGTTTGCCTTGCCGCTTGATAGGCGCGGTTAAATTGTGATTGACTAAAATCTTTACCGCCAACCATGGCTATGATGTCTCCATTTTTTTGATCAATAGAAACGAGTGCTGATTCTGCAATAGGTTCTTGTTCTAACTCTAGATTTGCGTATTCGTCAAATTTGGGAAGGTCTTCTGGTTCTTCATAATTTTTACCAAGCTTTTGTTTTAGTTCACGCAAGTCTTTGCCCAATCTAGAAGAACGAAATTTTTTACCAACAATTCGTACTTGCACAACATCACCCTTTGTTAGGGCATCACTCGGTTTTTTAAGTTTATCCCACTCGAGGCGAACTTCGGGATTGGGTTTTCGTGCCCATTCCATGGTTTCAAAATCTATGAGTCCACGGCTTTCCGCAAAGCGTACGGTGACTAGGCCCCATTTATCATCAACATTAGTAACTACGCCTTTAACAATGTCATCAATTTTAATATATTCGGGAATGTTGGGAAGAGTTTCTCCTTTTTCATCCTTTCCTGTTAGATTCAAAGGTCCTTTATCTGGTAAAGTGCCATCAGGTTGAAGCATTCTCAATGGGCTTAAGTTATCCATTAATTCATTTCTAGTTTCTAATAAAAATTTAGTAATTTCTTCTGGCTCTTGAATGTTTTTTATGGGTCCGCGGAAGCCCTGGCGTTTATCGAGCTCTCTTAGCCCTTGATCAATTTGTCTTTTAGCCTCAAGTTGTTTTTCCAAGTCAAGGCTTGTGTAAACTTTTATGCCTTTATCTAATACTTGTTCTTCACCAATGTGTTTAACCAAAAGCTGTCTAACTGTTTCTAGGTAAAAGGGTGCTAGTTCCTGATAATCCTTACGTACAAAAATTTGTAAAGGACGTTCTTTTTCGGCATTGGCCACTTCTTCGGTAACGTATCCTTCTTCTCCCATTCGATTTAAAACATATCTTTGACGATTTTTAGCCGCTGCTGGGTTGTATATCGGGGAGTAACGACTGGGAGCCTGAGGCAAACCTGCTAACAGAGCGGCTTCACCGACAGTGATGTCTTTTAAAGGTTTACGAAAATAGATTTGGCTGGCGGCACCCACACCATATGAACCTTGACCTAGATAAATTTGATTTAAGTATAGCCAGAGTATTTCTTCTTTACTCAGGTTGCTTTCCATTCGATATGATAAAATAACTTCCTTAATTTTACGGGTATATGTTTTTTCACGAGATAAAAGTAAACTTCTGGCGACTTGTTGAGTGATGGTAGACCCACCTTGTACTTTGCGACCCGCCTTAATATTTGCAAGAAGTGCTCTTAAAATGGCTTGATAGTTAATGCCTCCATGTTCAAAAAAACTATCATCTTCTGCTGAAATAAAAGCGTGTATGACGTGCTTGGGAATTTCTTCGTAGGGAATTAAAATTCGCTTTTCGCGAAAAAACTCGCCAATTTTTTTTCCATTACGATCATAAACTTGGGAGACTACTAACGGCTCATAGTCTTTGACCGTTATTATATTGGGTAAGTTTGATGTAATCACAATGAGGTAAGTAGCAATTGCCGCAATACCTAAGAGACCGGAAGCAATGATTATAGTAATAATTTTTTTTAGTTTCATAAGCCCATCTTGTTTATGTATTTCGTGGTGTTTATCTATATAATGCTTAATGCACCAAAATACCTCGCTCGGGAGGCAGACTCAAGAGAATAAACTTGAGAGTTATTCCAAATCTGAATATTTAGCTGCCGTCTCACAATATTAATTCATTGTATTTAAATATAGTTTAATTTTAGTGGCTGAATGCTATCCGCACTCATATGGTGCGGCGTTTAATTGGAGTTTTTATAAATCAAATTTTTTGATCGGAATGACTTGAGCCTTTTTTAGTGTCGGGGGCACATTTACTAGCATTTCTGTCTTTTACAAAGTCACTGTCAAAATCGCAGGCTGTTTTACAGGCTGTTTTACTTAAAGATTCATTCTCATCCGCACACTTACAACTTTCAATAACACTATCCACGCTAGATGAAGCGTCTGAAATGGCTCCGACAGCTTTTGCATGTGCGCCCTTTTCGGTAGACATTCCCGTTGAATACATTTGTTTGAGGGACAGGTAAGCTTGCTTTTGCTGCAAGTAAGTTTCTTTTTCTTGGAGTTGTCTTTGTATAAGAGCAATTTGTTGAGTCAAATTATTTTGCATTCTAGCAAATTTGTCTTTCACTTTAGCTAATTTTTCTTGTAGTCGGGTGTACTGTTTTTCAGCCTCTTGTTTGAAGTTATTAAGTTTTTCATACATAGATTGCAATTGTTTCAACTTGCTACCTTCGACTTCTTTTCTTTTCTTTTTTAAACTGGCAATAACTTCTTTTTGGGAGCGGATTTGCTCATCAATTTTTCTTTTTTCTGAATTTAATTTTTTCTGTAGGAGTATTTGATTATCTTTAAAAGATCGATCTAATTTACATTCTCTGTAGTAATCGTCAACTTTCTTTTTCATTCTTTCTTTGTTGCTTAAGCCAGCACTTTTCATTAGATCATTAAAACCCCCCGCTGAATACAAACTCGCTTGGATCAACTGTTGTTTTTCTGTGTTTAAGCGTTTTAATTTTTCAAGAGCAGCTTCATGGCAACGGGCACTGGCTTCGGCCATCTTTTCATCAAAAGCAATATTGGCATCGTGCTTTGCTATTTCAAGGCCGCGGATTTCTCTTTCAGCATTGGCAATGCCATTTTCAATTTCAAAGAAGAGCTCTTTAGTGCCCTGGTCAATGCTTCGCTCGTCATCAGCAATTTTTTGCATTTCATCTTTAATGTCTTTATCCAGTTGATCAATCTCGGCTTGTACGGCAGTTTCGGCATCCTGTTGTTCATCCACAAGATTATTGGCTTTTTCTTGCATTTCGTGAAGCTGCTTAGTTAGATCATCGCGATCTTTTTCCATTTCTTCAGCTTCTTTTTGCAGTTCATCTAAATCTTCTCCAGCAAGAGCAGGACATGACGAAAACTTTTTCATGGAAGTGGCCATATTGGGTGTAACTTGTCGCGTGCGACCACCGTTAAGTATTTGTTGGATGCCGCCAGCGTAGGCTTCCACAGTACCGACATCGTCTTCATCACAGTCATCATCATCGGGATCGTTGGGATCACAACTTTGACATTGCCTTGCTTGGTCGAGACACTTTGCTGTGCTCGAACCCATGTTGGCTTCACCACAAAGCTTTATCATTTCAGAAATGTCCTTATCCATTTCTTTTATGTTTTCTTTGCAAGAGGCTTCTTCTTTGTCGTTGTTGTCGGCTTTGCCAAGTGCTGAATTAAAAGCATTATTATAACATCGCACAAATGAAGATTGATCAGAGTATTTTTCAAAGGCTTGATCAATAAGGTTTTGATAAAACCCCCCTCTTTTAGCTCTATCTGAAGGAATGTCTGAAATGTTAAATTTTGGCCAATCAGCTAAAGTGTGTTTTACTTTAATTTTACCGCCTGCACGGGATACAAGTTTTGATTTACATTGATTCATTATTGTCCAGGTTTTTTCTTGAGGAGGATCATCAAGGTATTTATCTTCTGCTTTAGCCACTTGACTAAAATTTATAGCAATAAAAGTTAAAATAACAAGCGTCTGAAGTTTAGACACTGAAAGGTTCATAATTTTCCCCTCGAAATATTTACTATTATAAGCAGCAATCTAAATGCCAAAATTATCTATAATTTTAGCATCTTAGAGTGGTGGGGACCATGCAATTTTGTGAGGACTGGACTAAAGAGAAAGTGAGTTAATAAAACTATAGTGCTGGCCCTACTTTAAATCTCCTCTCGGATTAAGGGAGGAGTCATCCTTAACTCAACAAGTAAGGCCAGCCTGATCTTTTACTGCAAGAATTGTATTTAATGCAACTTAAGGTAATGTGTATTTAAATATTTTGATAATCGTATTTGGGAAGTTTTTCCGAATATTGTTAAAGAGATAAAAAAAAGTTCTGTGGATCTCGGTGAACAATAAACCCAGTCTTATTAAGGTGGGTGACCGTGTTAGCGACTTTAGGCTTCTCAATCGTATTGAGCTTGCTCACCATCACCAGGGACAGCCCCCTGATATATCCTTGTAGGGTTTACTTTTTCACGAGTTTCCACAGAAACTCATAAAAACTACTATATCAAAGCTTTTTAAGCTTTCCAATAGAGGCAAAGTTTGTGCCTAAAAAAATCTAGTCCTAGCGTTAAATAATTTTAATACGTTACAGAATAAAAAATGGCGCAAAGTCCTGTAACAAAATGATGCATGGATGCCGAAAAACTAATATGACTTATCAAGAAATTGATGCTTTATTTCCCTTTATTGTCTTCGCTTATGGCGCGCTTTTAACTTTTGTGTTAAATAACTCTCATTTAATGAATATTGCTCAAGAAAAATTTCCATCCCAACTTGTCCGGCAAATGAACGGTCATCGGATTCTGGCCATTGTATGCCTTTTTGTTGGGAGTTTTTGGTCACTACAATCTCTTTGGTTGAATTAATTAAGAGCCTTTGTTAACGTCCCTGCTAATGAAGCAAATGGGATTTAATTTTGATGAAAAAAAAGCTCCTGAACCAATTAAGGAATTGGTCGAGGATGCAGAATTTGAAGAGCAGTTTGAAGAAGAAACAAACGAAGAACCTCATGTTTATTCAGTCTCTGAATTAAACAAATGTATTCGAACGACACTTGAGGGTCAGTTTGCATTGCTGTGGATTCAAGGGGAGATATCGAATTTTAAAGCCCATACATCTGGACATTTTTATTTTAGTTTGAAGGACAAAAAATCACAAATTAATGCTGTTATGTTTCGTGGGTTCAATCAGCGATTAAAATTTAAACCTCAAGATGGCCAAGAAGTTTTAATACGAGCTCGAGTTACAGTTTATGAACCTCGTGGAAATTACCAAATTTTTTGTGAAGTCATGGAGCCAGTGGGTGCTGGCGCTTTGCAAATGGCCTATGAACAATTGAAAAAAAAGCTCCAGGCAGAAGGTCTATTTGAGGAGTCTCGTAAAAAGCCCTTACCGGAACTTCCCAAGCATATTGCCTTAGTGACTTCCCCGACGGGTGCCGCAGTTCGCGATATGTTGAATGTTTTAAGTCGTCGCTTTAAAGGAGCAAACATTACGGTTGTACCTGTACTTGTTCAAGGTGAAAAAGCAGCACCATCTATAGTAGAAGGTATAAGAAAAGCCAACTTGTTACCAGGTGTTGATGTTTTGATTGTTGGGCGTGGTGGTGGTTCAATAGAAGATCTTTGGGCCTTTAATGAAGAAATTGTGGCAAGAGCCATAGCCAGCTCACAAAAACCAGTTATTTCTGCTGTTGGCCATGAAGTTGATTTTACTATAGCAGATTTTGTTGCTGACCTAAGAGCTCCAACACCTTCAGCGGCAGCTGAATTAGTTATTCAAAATGCAGAAGACTTATTGCAGCGAATACAATTGCATAAAAAACGTTTGTGGACGGCACTTCAGTCAAAGTTAAATTTAAAGAAACAAAAACTTGAAAATTTAGGCAAAAGATTAATTGATCCTCGTCGTCGACTACAAGATTTAATTATTCGTTGTGATGAGCTTAGCCAGCGTCTTGAGTACTCTATAAAAAGATACGTTGAATATTTATCTACTCAGATTTCAATGGTGAGACATAGGTTGGGAGATCCCAATGAACGAATTAAAAAAATAAAACAACAATTAGAATACATACAAAATAAGATGAATAGTCAGATGCGCTATTATTTAGAAAAAAGAAAGTCTGAATTAAGTAAGAACATGGTTTTGTTAGATAGTTTAAGCCCTTTAAAAGTAGTTGAAAGGGGATATTCAATTGTCACTATAGATAAAAAAATTGTTAAAAATATTAATCAATTACAAGTTGAAGATAAAGTGCGTTTAAAATTTGCTATTGGTGAAGCAGAAGCAAGAATTGAAAAATTGATAGAAAATAAGTAAGGAGTCAGTATGGATTTCGAGAAAAAATTAAATCGACTTGAAGAGATTGTAAATAAAATGGAAGCGGGAGAAATGAGTTTAGATGATTCATTAAAGTCTTTTGAAGAAGGAGTTAAACTATCACGTGAATGCCAAAAAGAATTAAGCGAGGCAGAACAAAAAGTAAAACTTTTATTAAATGTCGATGATACGGGAAAATCCGAGACTGAAGACTTTACTGTGGAGTAAATGATGACGACTCTTACAGATCGTTTTGCAAGTGAAATTAACTTAATTAATAATTATCTGGAAAATTTAATTCCGACAGAACCAGAAATTATTGAGCTTAAAGAGATGGCAGAAGCCTGCCGTTATTCGTTGGTAAACCCTGGTAAGCGTTTTCGAGCATTGTTGTCATTGTTGACGGCAAGAAGTTTAGAACATGAATTAAATTTGGTAGTTCCTTATGCAGCAGCGGTTGAGTTGATACATACATATTCTTTAATTCATGATGATTTACCATGCATGGATGATGATGATTACCGCCGAGGTCAGCCAAGTCATCACAAAGTATATGGTGAGGCTATGGCAGTAATAAGTGGCGACGCTCTTCAGAGTTTAGCATTTGAATTAATAGCCGAAAATTACATGCAAATGCCAAAGTTGGGTCTTAAAGCGGTGAATGTTTTAGCCAAGGCTAGTGGTTATCAAGGTATGGTGGGTGGCCAAGGCATTGATTTGAGAGTGAGTGAGGGTCTAGAAACCGATCAAAAAACCGTAGAAGTTCTGCACAATTTAAAGACGGGTAGACTCATTCAAGCTGCCATTGAAGGGGCGGCCATTCTTTGTGAAGCTTCAGATAAAGATATTCTTATTTTTTCTGAATTTGGTGCTGATTTAGGGCTCGCTTTCCAGGTGACAGATGATATTTTAGATCATGACGAAAACAATCCTGAATTGATGGCTTTACCAAAGTACTTGGGTTTGGAAAAAACAAAAGATTATTTAAATCAACTAACTCAAAGTGCAATTTCTAAAATAGAAGTCTTTGGCGATCAGGCCAAAGATTTAAAATTTATTGCTGAATTTAATTTAAACCGATTAGAGTAGTTTTAATTTTTCTAGTACTCCATAAATTTTTATATTATGGAGCACTATATTTAATTACTTACTTTACTATCGCCGCCAGATTTTTTTATTTTTTGTATTTTTTCTGCTTCTTGAATAGCTTTTAAGCTGCATTGATTCTGATAATAGGCATATGTTTTAGCATAGCCGTCATCACAATCACTACGATTACAGCCACGCTCTCGGATGTCATTTGCAATAAATACAAAGCTGTATTCCTTAACTCCCTTTCTATCAAACATAGGATTTCTTTCAAATGTGCGCACGTTAGGATGAAAAAAACGGATGTAATCTCTTCCTTCGTGTTGTTTAACTTCTGCTGAATATCCGCAGTAAAAGCCATTCTCAGTACCCATAATGGGCACTCGAGTGTCATATGTGGCTGGGTAATTTCCATTTGCTTTCATGGGTCTTTGTCCAATTATTGGAGGATAGCATTCTTCCCCATTTTTCAATTTGAGATGGTCTTGCTTCTTGGCAAATGCAAGACCTTCTTGCATACATTGCTTTAAACTTGGATCAATACCATCATAGTTAGAACTTTCAGCTGGGTCTAAAATAGATGCCTCATAAGTATTGGGCCTTGCCTTTCCCTGACGATCATAATTATCTTTATATATTTGAATGGCACTGCGTTCCTTTGTTTCACCTGGACAGAACATGTCTTTAAGACCCTTTCTCGTAAAATTGACTTTATTTTTTAAATCACCATTTGTTTTACTGTCACTTGAAGAAGAACTAGAACCAGAAGATAAGTAAGAATATTCATCCAGAGCACTACTATTATTTTTCGGCTTTGCTTTTTTCTTTGTAACTATAGGAACATCTTTTTGAAAATGTAAGCCAAATATATCTTTGAACTTCTTGTTTAAAATTTCTTGATAATTTTCTTCAGAGACCTTTTCACCTAATATTTGCGTGAGTTTTTCAGCATTTTGTTTTATTAGCGAAGGATTTTTAAGGTCGGAAAAGTTATTGTCCTGTAAGAAAACAA
>JAGRAE010000189.1 GCA_020435005.1 Bdellovibrionales bacterium | reverse complement strand
AGTTGTGATAGTTCCTGTTTTAAGCGCTCTTCAGCTTCTTGTTTAGCATCTTTACCAACAGAGGTGGTGGCTTCCGTTGTCTTCTCAGTGGACTCCACTGTTGGAATGGGTTTTCCTTCTCGCTCAAACTCTTCCATTAATGACTTAGCATCTTGAATAAGTTTTTGTGCACTTTCCTGAGATTCATATCCAGGTATCGCTGCAATTTGTTCTACTTCAGCTTCGGCTATAGCTTGGAATGAACCAAATCCAGATTGAAAAATATTTTGTGCCATAGTTTCTGTCATACCAGGAATTAACATTAAATTAAAAATGACTTCTGCTGTTTTAGCGGCGGCATTAGTTTCTGACAGAATATCTAACTTCCAACCCGTTAATTTAGCAGCCAACCTTACATTTTGACCCTTTTTTCCTATTGCTAAACTCAATTGTGAATCAGGCACAACAATTTCCATTTCAGCGCCACCTTCATCAACAAACACTTTTGAAATTTCAGCAGGGGCTAGAGCATTACAAACAAATTTTGCCGGATCTTCGTCCCATAAAACAATGTCAATTTTTTCACCGCGAAGCTCTTGTACAATATTTTGCACGCGACTTCCTTTCATACCCACACATGCCCCTACAGGGTCTACGGCATTATCTTTTGTATAAACTGCAATTTTTGCTCTTTGGCCTGGCTCACGTGCTGCTGAAACAATTTGAACTATACCATCATAAATTTCTGGTACTTCTATTTCAAAGAGCTTTTCTAAATATCTCTCATCCGCTCGAGACATAATGATTTGTGGGCCACGATTGGTTTGCCTCACATCTGCAATATATCCTTGAATACGATCACCCGGCTTATACATTTCTCCAGGTATTTGTTCTCTTGGAGGAATGTAAGCCTCTGTACGACCTAAATCGACGACAATGGCTTTTCTTTCCACGCGTCTTGCAATCCCAGAAGCGATCTCACCTTTTCTTTGTTCAAATTCATTGAAAATAATTTCTCTTTCAGCGTCACGCACTCTTTGTGTGATTATTTGTCTAGCTGTTTGAGCAGCAATACGCCCAAGATCTCCAGATTCTAATTTAGCCCCAATGGAATCGGCAATTTGAGCCTCGGGATCTAATTCAAGAGCATCTGTTAACTTTATTTCTACTTCTTCATCTACAAACTCATCATCAGGTACAACTTCTTTAAACTCAAAAAGTTCAACTTCTCCTGTGTCTTCGTTATACTGTGCTTCAATCTCACGATATGTTCCCCACTTTTTTCGAGCAGCGACTAGCATCCCTTGAATAACGGCGTCTACAACAATTTGCTTGTCAATTCCTTTATCTTTTCCCACTTGTTCAATCATTCGGCTTAAGTCAGAAAAAGGGTTTTCAGCAACCATAATTATTTACCTCTTTGTTTCGATTTATTTGTATCACCAAATTCAAAAACGACATTGGCCTTGTGTATAATTTCATAAGGTATTTCCCAATTGTCATTACCTGTATTTAAAATAATTTTATCATCAGCAACTTCCGTTAATTGCCCCATCAAACTTTTAATCTTTTCATTCTTTTTTAATTCTCTATTCATTGGAGAGACTTCCTTGCTAGTCTTTACCTTTACTTTTTCACCTAATGCTTTTTTAAAATGCCAAGGTAAGCGTAAAGGTCTCTCCACTCCAGGACTCGAAACTTCTAACTCATAATGTCCACCTGGCACTAGATCTTCAACATCTAGTAATAAACTCAAACCCTTTGAAACATCAGCACATTGGTCAATACTCACACCATTTTCGATAGCATCTATATAGACTCGCAGTATTCTTTGACCTTTACGACTAGTGAACTCCATATCATAAAGTCGACAAGACTCTCTTTGGCTCACTTCATCAGCTAATGCTTCCAACTTTTTCCAAGCGGAATCGGAAATCATAAAATTTACCTAAAATATAAAAAAAGAGGGCCATTTTTGGCCCTCTACGTCAAAGTTGTTAAATAACAAGTTTATCCCTTTTTTGCAAGCAAATATGCATTTTGTCCCTGGCCATAGAAGTCCTTTCTCATTCCAACTTGTTCAAAACTGAGCTTTTTGTAAAACTCAATAGCCCCTATATTTTTTTCATGTACTTCTACAAAATAAGTCTTGGCTTTTTCTTGCTTCATCAAAGTTGTGAGAAGTTCTTTCATGTATCCCTGCTTTTGTCTTTCACTTTGAGTGATAATTAGCAAAATATCACAGTCATCATCTAATCTTTTAAAGATAACAAATGATAAAAGCCCATTTTGCTGGGAAAAACTGCCTATAACTTGCTTTTTTTCAATGACTTGAAGGAATTGAGGTATTTGCCAATCTCCTCCTATCGGCCACAAATATGCACTTTTAACTTTGCGATAAAGCTCATAAATAGCCTCGATATCTGATGATTTTAAATACCTTATTTTACTCAAAATTTTAAGACTCTGTTTCTGACATAAAGTTTCTAACTTTATATTTATTCTGCAGGACATCAAACCAATCTTTTAAGCGAGTATCAATTTGTTTTCTGCCGAGGAAGGCTCTTATATTTTGCTTAAAGTTTTCAAAAGGAAGATTGCCAAACTTTACTCTATTCTCTTCAAAGTAGGCTCGCGCTTCATCATCTGTAATTGGCACAATTGAAGAGTCAACTTTGAATCGAATAAACTTTTTAGCCTGAAGTTTGCGTTTCAACAGCTCGGATAGCTCACTATCAGTGACCTTTAACTTCTGCCATAACTTAATATTTTTACTGTTTTTTAAAAACTTATTTTTAGCCTCTAGAAACTCACTATTATTGACTTTTGTAATATCAAAACCTTTTGATTCTTCATATACAACCTTTTCTAAAATTACAGCTGTAACTTCACGGGCAAATTCTTTGGAAGAAACATCGTAGTACTCTTTTGGTACGCTTTTATTTTTTTTTCCAAATAAAACTGTTTCCAAAAAATAACTCATATTGACCTGTCGGCTAGTGACAATTTCATCCATAACTTGGCCTACAGCCATCGTTATCAATTCCTTATTGCCTTCTTTTTTTGCAGCAAAAGAGATGATTCCATTAAATATCAAAATAAGAAGAGCTATAAACCTTAAGCACATGTAACTAATTATGACACATATTATTTACATATAGAACATAAAAAAAAGCCGAATTTGCTAGCAAATTCGGCCCAAAAAATCAGAGAAGGCATGAGGCGTGCCTTCTAGACAAACAAACCCACTTGTTTAAAATAAAACTTTTCCAACTATACCAAATGTTGAATAATCAAACTCTTCTAATGGAGTTCCAACATTGTAGTAGTTATAGTAATCATTTAAAAATCTAGAATCAGATTTTGTAGTCAAATTAGTTATATATCGATATTCTGCACCGATAATAAAATTATCACCTAAATGAACATCAACACCAAGAGTTAAACCCCAATCAAAAGAATCTGTTTCAGATTCTTCTGAGATTTGTGAAGATGTACGACTATAATAATTGTCATAATTAACTTCTGTATATTTACGATGTGTATAGCTGACTAAACCTCCAATAAAAGGAGAGAAACGTCCAAATTGTGGGGCGTATTTAGCAGCAGCTATAAAGTTGTATTGATCCAAATCATCGTAAACAAAATATGTACTGTAACTGTTATTCACCTGATCCACATAGTGATTAGAGTACAAAAAAGTTCCTTCAACGATAAATTTCTCATCTAAGCGAGTTCCTATTGAAATACCCATGGCTTCATTGCTTTCTACATTGATTGCATTTTGGTATTCAGCAAGACCAATAGTTCCCGAAATATAAGTTTGTGCTTTTGTTTCTTCTTCTACGGGTGTTAATTCTTCTCGCATAGATGCTATTATTTCTTCTTTAACTTCATCTAAAGAGGGACCTTTTTCTTCTTGTTGTTGTGGAACCACTTGCACTGTTTGAGCCATAGGTGCCACAACTTCTTGCTGTGGTTCTTGATTTTCTAATTTATTTCCAAACAATCTTTGAGCTCGATCTTTTTCATCTTGCAGACGTGACTGTTCTAATTTCTCAACTATTTTTTGTTCTGTAGAGATTTCTGCATCTTGCCTAGCTCTTCTTAATTGAGCGGCTCTTGAATCTGTCAATGGCGTTGCCTCTACATTAGTAATGGGCTGTTGTTGAACTTGCGTGCTGCGATTTAAAATAAAAACTTTTCTTTGCGTTGGTTGTTGTTGAGCTGGAACTTCTATTATTTCCTGAGCTCCCACTCCCGATTCGCGGGAAATTTCTTGCTGGAGATCACTTTCAATTATTATATCTCCATTTTGTGC
Source organism: Bdellovibrionales bacterium (assembly GCA_020435005.1). Classification (GTDB taxonomy): domain Bacteria; phylum Bdellovibrionota; class Bdellovibrionia; order Bdellovibrionales; family UBA1609; genus JACKAN01. Next base: position 1,352 of record JAGRAE010000189.1, on the reverse strand, counting down.
GTATGTATTTCCACTTAATAAAAACGAAACACTCGCAATAATTAATACGTACCTCATGATTAGGACTCCTCCGATTTAATTTACTTAAATTACTAACCGTTAACACGTTACAGCAAAGGCTGTGCCGATAAATAAAATGAATTAAAAAAATGCTATAATTTGTTGAAATCACATAGATATTTTAACAACGTGAAGACCTTTTCCAGGTTGAGTTGGAGCCGAAAAGCCACCAAATTTGGCAATTGATTTGGCACATTTTGTATAAACTACATAGTTGCTTTTTTAACTAAATAGAGGCAATTTCTAGACCTTGATTTGTGGTTCTTCTGACAGTGGGTTTAAAATCCGTTACGGGTTTTGTAGAACTTGAGAAGTTGTTTTTTGAAATTTTAAGTGATGCCCTTGTGGCGGAATTGGTAGACGCAGTGGATTCAAAATCCACCGATCGCAAGGTCATGGGAGTTCGAGTCTCCCCGAGGGCACCATCAAGTTGAAGAACCACAAATTGTTAGTATTTTTGAATCTCATAAGTTGTAACAAAATTATAGATTATAAGAAAAACAGCACCCCCCTCTCTTCTTGTAGAAAATCAAAATTTAAAGTTGATTTCCACTTTCAACACTATTTACGACTATAAATGGTTCTTTGTAGCCACTCTTCCTGCCATATCGCTTATAAACTCCATTTGATTCAGCTTTCACCTTTTCACATTTTTCTTCATTATTTTTTATAATACAAACATCTCCGCTAGGATACACAGTTAAAGAACGTGTAATTGTTTTACCAGCTTCTTTCCCTGTTAAATAATGAACAGTTAATTGGTCACACGACTTATTAATATAAATATTAAATGTCCAACCTGACTTAATGTTCTCTCCTTTTGATGTTGTATCGCAAAATGTAAGTTTATATTCTTCACCAGTTAAAAAATCACCTGCCATAGTTAGTGAAGGTATCAGTGTTATAGCCATAAGAAATGTAAGCATTTTGTTACGCATAAAATCTCCTTTTGTATACGTTCTAAATTCGCTGCAATGTATCATATGTGATGTTTGCTTCAAAGTTTATTTTTGTGAAGATATTTACAATTTTCAATTAATAGATCAATTTTCAAAGTTTTTGTTTATATTATTGCCAATATGTGATGACAAAAATCTATTATTGTAAAAAACATTTGCAAAAAAATTAAAATTCATAAAAAAAATTTATAATTCACTTTTTATATTGTTAGATTTTTTAGTATCCTTCGCAAATTCACACAAAACTACAAAACCTGTTAAAATCAAGTACCATAAAATCATTAACCAAAGCAGAAAAATTGGTAAAAATGATAGAGAACCGTAAATCTTATT
>JAGRAE010000188.1 GCA_020435005.1 Bdellovibrionales bacterium | reverse complement strand
TTTACTATATGTTTGAACATAAATTTAAAAACTTCATATTTCCGGAAAAGAAACTGTTTATAGCAGGTTACCCCACATTAACACCAAATATCTTTAGAAGAATATTTACTGAACAGTGGTCTTTATTTAAAAACTTAAATCACCAAGACCTACAAACTTTAAGAGATATTTACTCATTAAATGAATATGATCAATTCTTCATTAATCCTATTTTGGATAAAAAATTAATACCTAGACGTGAACATCGTTTTGGTTCTGTTGGTTATTTAATTGCAATTAATAATATTGAAATGACTAAAAAGTCATTAGTTAAAGATGTTTCAAAGTATGGTTTATTAGCAAAGTTTGAAGAACTTCCAGTCGTTTTGGACAAAACACCTAGAAAAGCAACAATAAAAATAGCAGAGAAAAACTTTAATTTAACTTTAGTACCCATATGGTCTAAAAACTCACACATAGGTTTTCAAATATTAAATCCACCATTAGCTTGGATTAGATTAATTACATCAGGAAAATATGAGGTAACAACCGAACAAAGTGAACAATTCATATTGCAGAGTAAAGCTGGTTGATATACATTTAAATTTATGGGTACTTTGGGAAATATTAATACAAAGTTTTATTCAAATAGAGTTGAATTATTGCAAGATAATTTAATTCGATTCCATAGAGTTCACTCATGGGAAGTGGATAGTGAGCAAATTGATACATTTAGTAGATTTTGGAGTTTGGCCTTTATTGACTGTAATATATCAAAAATATCTGTATTACATAACGGTCAGGAAATTAATTTAATTGGTAAGCAAGTTATTTTCATCCCTTCTTTTTCTCTAGTTAAATGGAAAATTAAAAGTGCCGATTTAAAATGGGTGGGATATTTTTCAGATACTCCTATTAGCGATATTGGTTTTTATGAACCTATCGCATTTAAGTGGATAGATGAACATCTACCAAATAGTATTTTGGAAATTAGAACTTTATTGAAAAGTGCTAATGATGTAAGGCCTATTGGAGTAAATACCAATGATATATTGGCCAAAAAATTAAAACACTTTATAGATAAAAATTATTGTAACTCTATATCATTACAAGAAATAGCAAGCCAATTTGGATACTCAAAAGAGTGTTTAATTCGTCATTTTAAAAAATCCTTTGGAATTTCTCCAATTCAATACAGAATTAAGTTAAGGATAGCTGAAGCCATTGTTAATTTAATGACTGAGACAATGACTGTGAGTCAGGTCGCACACAATTTAGGATTTAATGATATTAGTTTTTTTAATAAAGTCTTTAAAAGAGAAATGAAAGCCACACCTTCAAACTTTCAATTAAGATATAAAAATAAATCTACAGTAAATGTATATAATCAACTCATTTAGGAAGTTTATCTGTATCACATAAGTCTATCAATTTTTGAGTGTCTATATTGTTTAACAGGCATGAAGAGAAGCTGTGAAGTAGAATGATTTGCACATTATTTTTAATGCCATGATCATTTTGTATGACATCAGTAACTTCATTGTGGAATTTTGCTATTAATTTTCCAATTTTATCTGAAGCTTCTTTAGAGATGGCGTTAACCCGGCTGGATGTACTTGAAATATTCACATCTCGATATGTATCAATAGGCATAGGAGTTAATGGGTAGCCATCGCCGGCTAAAACAGTGCAATATTTGTGAAATTTTCGTAGTTTTCTATGTTTAAGATTTGAAAAACTGAAATCGAATTTGCAGGGATGATATTTTTTGCCATCATAATGGATAATGCCTAGATCGAGTAAAATATTTAAAGATTTCTTTAGATGAGAAACTTGTATACAAGCATGTTTGGCTAGAATTAACTCATCGTGTTCTTTTAGCATTTGGTATTCATTTACCTTTAAAGCCGCATTTACATAAATGAGTAAAGGGTTATCAGCTACGGCATCCATGCAGTTATTAAAGTGATTGTACTGTTGTTTTATAGAGTCTATTTTACTGCAATCTACAAATAACATTAACCATGCAAACAATGATGAAGGATAAGAATCTAAAATCTTAAGAAAATCAATTAAGTAAATTTGTGATTTATGAGCAGCCCATTTTTTTAAAATTTTTAGAACATCTTTGTTATTTAGATCAACTGTACTAAAACTAGCCAATATGGATGACGAAATATTGTTTAAGTCTATTGTTTCAATGGGTCTGTTAAAGTAATAACTAAAGTAATTAGTAAGTGGTACATTTAATTTCTCACAAATTAGTAAAAAATCATTCCACTTTATCTTTGTTGCTCCACTTTCCCATTTTCCCACTTGATTAAAGCTAAAGCCTAATAATTGGCTGAGTTCTCTTTGTGAGAGCCCACCCCTTAACTCAGTGAGTATCTCTTGTGAAAGAATTTGATAATTTACTTTTCTTTTTGTAATGACTTTCATTTTATTAAAATTTGCAGCTTTTACATTTAAATCGAGATAATCCATTTGATTAGTCCTGTTTCTATTTTTGACTTCATCAGACTCAATTATAGCAACACTCCTTAAATTAAATGGCAAATATTTCTAAAATTATATTTGGAGGCTGCCATGGAAGGTCAAAAAGTATCCAAAAATCTTATTCAAAAATGGTTAAACAGCGCGAAATGGTCGGCCTCTGGCGGCAATTCACAGCCATGGAAAGTGGAATACTCTATTCATTCTGAAAAAGTGGATATATTTCTAACAATTGACCCAATGTATAAGGAGCAAAGGTGGTCGCCAATGGACGTTGAAGGTATGGCTTCAACTATGGCATTAGGTGCCTTAACCTTTGGCTTAGAAGTTTCAGCAGCACATGATGCTTTTACTTTAAGCAATATACAATATAACGTCGGTCAAACATTTTGGAAAAGTGAAATAGTTTTAAGTTTCATCCCAGCTACAGGATTGAGCTGTAAATATTCGATTGATGATTTAATTCTTAGGAGAACAAATAGGTTTAAGTTTAAAACTACTGAATTACCTGAGTCTTTGAAAATCATGTTAGCAACAATAGTTGATAAATGGAATTCTCAACTGATTTTATCTGATCTTACACCTTATAAAAATGAATTGATTGAAAACTTAGTTCATTTAGAAAGGTTGAGGTGGGAAGATCATTTGTATTTAAACTCACTATTGGAAGAGATTTCGTTTAGTAAAGAAAATAAATTTGGTATACCTGCTGATCAGTTAGGGGTGTCATTTATTGATCAACAATTGTTAAAACTAAATTGTAAATACTTAAAATTAAGATCTATTTTTAATTTTGGAGGACAATACATTTCATCTTTCCAAAATTTTACAAATCCTATTAAAAACTCGGGAGGGATTTTTTTCATTCAAGCCAAAACTAAAACTTTGGAAGCGTGCTTCTTGCTGGGATACTCTTTTCAAGAAGTTTGGACGGTTTTGAATAAAGAAAAATATGGTTTTCAACCTATAAGTGTTCCTTTTATCGCTCAAGGTTTGCTTAAAAAAGTAAATCTTCTTGAAAAACAAGCCCTGGCCTACAATTCGGCAAACAATTTCTTTTCAAGTAAGTTGAATATGGATATAAATTTGCCAATGATTGGTTTTAGAACAGGTTTGCCAACTGTAGAAGTCGGAAAAAGTCCGAGAAAAGACATAGAGCTAGTTGGAAAAGCAATTTAATTATTTATCCATTCTTTAAATTGTGGAGCAGGCATAGCACCTGAGATCCTTTTATCTTCTCTGCCATTTTTAAACAATGCAAGTGTAGGGATACCTCTAATACCATAATAATCACCCGCTAGGGGATGGTCTTGGGTATTGACTTTAACAAAGGTGAATTTTTCTGCATCTTGTTCAGCTACTTCTTTAAAGTGAGGAGCAAAAGCTTTACAGGGGCCACACCACGGAGCCCAAAAATCGACAACAACAGGTATTTTTGAGATGCTTATAAGTTGTCTTAACTCATTGGCTGAAAGCTCTGAGTAGGCACCATGAATGGGCAACTCAGTATGGCAATGGCCACAAGTGGGTTGTTTATTTTTAGATTCAGAAATGTCTACCTTATTTAATTTGTGACAACTGGGGCAAATAGTTTGAGTTTTCACGCTACCTCCTTGCATCAATATTAAATTTGAGAATTGTCTTTATTTTGTCAAGTTGATAAATTTACCCCATGAAAAGTCCAACTATACAAAAATTTATGACACGCTTGCCTGATGAGGTACAAGCTACTGAAAATTTAACTTCTGCTACAAATTTAATGAGGGAGAGAGGCATTCGTCATTTGCCAGTCTTCGCAGGCTCCAAGCTTGTAGGGATTTTATCGGATAGAGATATTAAATTTGCTGCCGCCCTATTAGGGGAGCAAGCTAAAGATATGAAAATATCGGAAGTTTGTAGCACGGATCTTTATAAAGTAAGCCCTTTAGACAAGGTGAGTGATGTTGCTGCCGAAATGGCTCATAAAAAAATGGGTAGTGCTTTAGTTGTTGATGGTGATACTTTAGTGGGATTATTTACAACCTCAGATGCTTTAAGGGCATTGAGTGAAGCTTATAGCAGCTAATGATAATTGTATTTGTATTCGGGTATCTCTGAACTATTATCTGTTTTAACTTCAAAGTAAATGCGACTAATTTCTCGGCCGTCTTCGTTTTCGAGTTTTACCCGCCATTCACCCTCTTGAAAATTTGATTTTGTGACGTAGCCTCTGTAACCACGTTCTCGCCCTCCTTGAATATTAATAGAAATATTATCGGACATTATCCATTCTCCAGCTTGGTAGAATTCCCAACGAAATTTAATATTTTGTTCGATAGTGCCAGGGGCGAAGACTCTTACAAAGCAAATAATTTTATCTCCAGAACGAGCATAGAAAGTTTGATCACCACTTTGCCAGAAACGCCATCGACTTCTGGTGTAACCCAACTTGTATTGATTATCTATTTTCTTAATGCTGTGGTAGATGCCCATGTACTTAGCAGCTAAGGGGACTGGTGGGAGTATTTTGGCTAAATAAAGAAAAGAAAAAATAATGCTTAGACTGATGGAGGGAATAATCATTTGTTTAATAAGAACGTTTTTAGGTAAACCTTTTCGTGATAAATCTTTAAAGTTAAGGAAGGTTAACATTATTGTAATGAGTATGGCTGAATAGAATGAAAGTGGATTTACGGTGCCTGCTAATAGCGGCAGTAAGAACATAAAGAACGAAAGTAAGCATATAAAATACAATAAGTACTTAAAGATAAAATTCCTGGTTTTAATAGCTGAAAATTCGTTAAAGATGAGAACTCCTATCATAAAAAACAAGAAAAATAATGAAACGATAAGAGAGGAACTTACAAAATAAAAAATTGTATAAATACTTAATAGACCACCAAGGAGAAAATGAATAATTTCATTTTGATATCTCCAAAATTTTTGAATATTTAAGCTGGGTTGCCATAAGCCATGAGCCTCTAAAAATGATAGTCTAATAAGTAACCCTGCTATGACAATATAGACACACTGTTGAATGATTGAACTTATGTTGTCAACATCAGAGAGGGTAAGAATATCAAATAAAAATCCAGTTAAAAAGAACAAGGCAGGTTTTAAATATTGGTATTTTTTTAAATGGAGCTGGAAATGACTATAGGTTTTTGTGATCATTGTTTAATTAAAGCTTATATTTACAATACCATTGGTACAATGAACAAAGTGTCAGACTACATTAGTGTGCGCTAGATCAAACGAAGAAAGCATTGTATAGGGTTCTTTTTGACATCTAGTGGTACTGCGAAGTCCAGTTAACTCCCAGAGTTCCAGCTCTTTGCAGGATTTTGAGCA
>JAGRAE010000187.1 GCA_020435005.1 Bdellovibrionales bacterium | reverse complement strand
GACATAAGGAGCAAATGTATGAACGAAAACCATTTATTGTCGAACTCACTAAGAACCTCCACCATGGTAGCCCATAAAAATGCTGAAACAAGCACCTTCATGAAACAATTGTTTAAGGGAGAATGCAGCAAAGAAAGTTATCAATTTTATCTTTGGGCCTTACACGAAGTGTATCAAACTCTTGAACAATCTATAGAATACTTAAAAACTCATGAAGTGATTAACAAATTATATTTCCCACAACTATTTCGTTTGCAAACCCTTAAAAATGATTTAGATGAATGGCATTTTCCAACTGATTGCAACGTCCCCCTGTCTGTACGTGATGCTGTTAAGTTGTACTGCGATAGAATCGACCAGCTATCTAAAGAGCAGCCTGAGCTTCTGATTGCACATATTTATGTGCGATATCTTGGCGATCTTTCTGGCGGACAAATGCTAAAAAAAGTATTGCCTAAAAATTTTAATAAGCAAAACGGCTTCAACTTCTATGATTTTCCAAATTTAGATGCAGAACAAACCAAAATAGAGTTTCGTAAAAGATTAGATGAAATAGGTAAAATGTCTGAAAAATTATCCCAAGAAATTTGCCAAGAGGCCCTACAGACTTTTTCTTTAAACACTCAATTGTTTAAATCACTAGATGAGGTTCAATAAAATTGACAACCTTAAGGCATATAAAATCTAGAATTTCAAATTTCTACAAAAAATATGGCTGGAAAGCTGTAGTCGGTCTTTTTACATATTATTTAGTCAGAGATGTCACACTTTACATAGTGCTTCCTTATTATTTGGTAACGGGAATAAATTAAAAGCATTCTGTGATTAATAATTACAGAACACTCTCTTTGACTTGGCGTCCTAATTGAAGATCGCTTTATTTGTGGAGAATATTCGTATATTCTAGATCAAATTTTTTATAAATTCGATCAACTATGAGCAGAACCCTTTACGCGTATATATTTGTTATCTTCACAATAGGTTGCCAACATAAACCTATTGCTAATAATGATTCGCTTAATGAACTGATAAAGGCCGTAGAAGAGCTCAATGAGTGCAAACACCAAGTCAAGGATGAACAAGAACAAATATTACGTAAAGTTATTCGCAATGAAATTATCCCCGAATTGAATGAAATTCGACTTTACTCAAAAAAAGAAATTAAGAAGCAAAGACTGTCAAAGGGCGAAGCTTTAAAACGAATTCTTATAGGCCGTGTGGAGTGGATTGAAACTGAAGATGGCAAAGCTCATTTTAAAGCGCGAGTAGATACTGGTGCTCAAACGAACTCCCTGCATGCTTTCAACATTAACGAAAAAAGAGTGGAAGGCAAAGATTATGTGGAATTTGAAACCATTGATTCTGATCATAAAAGAATCACTTTTTTTGAAAAGGTTGTTAAAAAATCTATTGTGAAAAGCACCTCTGGCGAAAGTGAACCAAGGTACGTAGTAGAAATGAAGTTAAAATTGGGTGATAGAACTATAAAGTCCAATGTAAATTTAAACAATCGAGCCAATTTAAAACACAAATTCTTGATCGGCAGAAATCTGCTCATCGGCGATTACATAGTTGATGTCTCCCAGTCACGCTTACTAGGTGGAAAAAAGTGAATAAAAAAGCTATCAGTGCCTCCTTTGTTTTAATTTTATTTTCTCTAGGCATATTACTTTACAAAATTTATGTCTTAAAAATTCCTTTTCTCCCCTACAAATCTCAAAATAATTGGCGCTATGAGATAAAAATCAACAAAAACACCTATAGTTTAATCGAAAATCAGCTCGCTGAAAAAATATACTTACCCATTCCTCCCAACTTAGAAAACCAGCAACTGACTGAATTAAAAATAGAAAACATGAAGTATGGCACCATTTCTGATGCACCCAATGGAAAGCTTTTTGTTATAGACAAAGAAACTTTACAAAAACACAAACAGTTCAAAATCGAAGCCAATATAGTCATTTCCAATAAGCGCAACCCTATTAAAAAAACCACATTAGATGAGGAATCTCGAATAAAGTATTTATCTTTATCCTGGTTGACAGAAGAAGAATTGAACTTGGTAAAAGCTTTAAATAACTCATTGATTTTTAAAGAGGATTCTCCTCAATCTGTTTTAGATAAAATTACCTATCTCTTGCTGGATGAATTCGTAATTAAGCCTGAAATCACTGATTTCAGAGAAGTTATAGAAATGAAAAATGGCGACTCCTTAAGCCAAGCTAAATTGTTTATGGCCCTTTGTCGTTTAAACAATATCCCCTCTAGAATCTCTTTTGGCACCAGTGTAATTGATGCCGAAAACGAAAAGAAAGTAAAACATATCCGATTATTTATAAATGAGTATTACGTCGACAACAAATGGCAGTTTTTTCACCCTGACTTTCCAAATATAGGTACAATTCCTCAGAATTTTTTACTCATTCACCGAGACATCACTCCTGAGCTTGAACTTTTAAACTCTCGTGATTTTTACAGCATTCAAGTAAAGCCCGTACGTAAAACCTTCTTCGATTCTAAAGAATACTTTGAAAATACCATAATTAAACACGACAATTATGCCAATTTTTCTTTATACAGACTGCCCCTGGGAACACAAAGCATATTCTATACTCTACTCCTAATTCCCATTGGTACACTTATACTATCTATAGCCCGCAATTTTGTGGGTTTATACACCTTTGGCGTCTTTACGCCCATTCTTTTAACTTTGTTTTTCTTGGAAACTAATTTTTTAACGAGCTTTTTATTTTTACTTTCTGTTTTCGTTGTAGGCATCATAATGCATTACCTATTGAATAAACTGTATTTACTTGCTGTCCCCAGACTTTCAATAATGTTAACCATAACCGTGATTATGTATGTGGGTTTTGCCCTGTTAACTTCTATAGATGATAATGTAAATACCTCTTCAACATACACACTTAATTACTTTCCAATTGTAATTGTCAGCGTTTTTACTGAAAGATTTATGATTTTACTCAAAGAAGAGGGACTGAGGAACACACTCACAACATTCATCGGCACACTAGTGATTTCTACTCTTTGTTATTTTGTATTTTCAATCAATATATTAAATTTGGTCATGTTTAATAATCCCGAGCTACTGATAATAACAATAGCTTTGAATATATTAATTGGCAGTTACACCGGATTTCGTTTAAATGAGTTTTTTCGCTTTAAGGAACTTTTAAAAAAATAAATGTTTAAGTTTAACAAAGATATATTAACTAATAATTTTCGTATTTCACAGTTAATACAAAAGTATAACCAACGAGAAGACTATCCCATTGTGGACAATAAAATTCTTACTGCCAAAAAAGCACAAACCTTTAATGTGCCAATCCCAGAAAATTTATTATTTATTGAAACCCATGGACAACTAAAGCCTAAACTCGAAATACTCTCTAAATTAGACGACAGCTTTGTGGTAAAACCCTCTGAAGGTACCCAAGGGGGTGGGATACTTATCGTTGACAAGGTCAGTAGCACTAATGACAGTGATCATATTTTTCATACGACTCGCTTAGGTTCTTTAAATATTTATGAGTTTAAACATTATTTATCGGGGATTTTAAGTGGTTTATATTCACTAAAAGGTCATAAAGATTTTATTTTAATACAGGAAAAAATCTCCAACATAAATGTTTTCCATGAAATTTCTCCTTCTGGTATTCCAGATATACGCATTATTGTTTTATTGGGCTTTCCGATAATGGCAATGATTCGCTTCCCCACCCTTTTATCCGGGGGCAGAGGCAATCTGCATTTAGGTGCTGTAGGAAGTGGAATCCATTTGCAGAGTGGTAAGATATTTCATTCTATACAAAACAATAGAAGTATCGATATTCACCCTGATACGGGCAAACAGTTGCTGGGATTAAAAATTCCATTATGGGAAGACGTGCTAGAATTGGCGGCCAGAAGTTCTGAAATCGCTAGAATTGGTTATTTAGGTGTAGACATTGTTGTTGATAAAAACAAAGGGGCTTTATTGTTAGAAATGAATGCTCGACCGGGCTTATCAATTCAGTTAGCCAACCAAAAAGGTTTACGAGGTGCCATCAATACCGTCTTAAAAAAAGCCCCACCCGATTTAAATTATAAAGATCGTGTTAAATGGTCTCTAGAAAATATTAAATAATAGAGAATGATTCCTTATTGTCATTTATTTTTCGTTTTGTTAGCCTATATGTATGAAAGTTTTGGTCTTAGGCTACCGCAAAAAGCTATGCAAGGAACTATTGGCACAAAATATTCCCTACGTTTTGTGGACTACGGAGAAAACTTCCCATCAAGCTCCTCTCGGCAATATTGTCGCACCAATGTCTTACGACAAACATGAACTTCAACATGCCCTTGAGCAACAATCGACGATAAATTTTTTTTCGCATGTCATTGCCAGCATCGAAGAATCTGTTTATCCAGCCTCACTCCTAAGACGATTGGTCGGAGCAAGAATTTATGAACACACTAAAGTACTTGAATGTCGCGATAAATTTTTAATGAAAAAGTATTTAAAACATTTTGAAATTCCTATGACACCTTTCATTGATGGTGAAACAGATTTTTCCGCTCAACAAATTATAGATGAATTAGATTTTCCTGTTGTTGTAAAGAACAAGCAACAATCTGGCGGAAAAGGACTCGTCTTTGCTCAGTCAATAAACGAGCTTAAAAATCACATGTCTCCACACAACATATATGAAAAAATGATTCGAGGTGAAGAAGGAAGTGTCGAATCATTTATTAAAAATGGGAAAATTGTTTTTACTAATATCACAAGATACCGTCAGATTAAGCATGCCAATATGGTTCCAGGAAGTTACTCCCCACAACTAGAAGATATAATTTATAGCTTAAATCAAAAAACTATTTCCGCATTAAACATTCAATGGGGCATGACACATTTAGAATTTTATCACACGGAACAAGGGATTGTTTTCGGTGAAATTGCTTTAAGGCCACCGGGTGGTTATATAATGGATCTCATCTCCACATCTTATGGTTTTAATTCATGGCAAGCCTTTGTCGCCATTGAGCTGGGTCAAAAATTTAATTTCCCACAATACAATAAACAATTTTGTGGTGTTAATATTTTACATCCTGGAGCAGGCAAAATTCTATCCATTGACGGCAATGACTTGATAAAAAATCAGCCGTGGGTAGAAAAATTTAAATTAAAAGATGTTGTTGGCCAAAATATACCCAAAAGAGATTCTGTCCGAAACGAGGTCGGACATATTATTTACACTGCAGAAAGCTCTGAGCAATTAGAAGAACGCTATCAATATTTAATTAATAATTTAAAGTTCACTATTGAAAATTAAATGAACTGTTGATTTTAAACAAAAAAGAAAGCAGAAAATACATATGAAAAATTTAACATTAACACTTCTTGTTCTTGTTTCGATTTTAGCTTTTGCTGAAAATCAAAAAGATAAAGAATCCTTTAAAAAAGCTATTTTTGCAGGTGGCTGTTTTTGGTGCATGGAATCTCCCTTTGAAAAACAACAAGGTGTTTTAAGTGTTGTCTCGGGATATACCGGAGGCCATGTTAAAAACCCTAGTTATGAGCAAACTTCTGAAGGCACTACCGGGCATCTCGAAGCCGTTGAAATCACATACGACCCCAAAACAATCAAATATAAAGATTTATTGGAAATTTTCTGGCGACAAATCAACCCCACAGATGCTGGAGGACAATTTGTAGATCGCGGACAACAGTATACCTCTGCTATTTTTTATTTAGATGAATCACAAAAAAAAGCTGCTATAAACTCAAAAAATAAACTAGAAAAATCGGGTCGTTTTAAAGAACCAATTGTCACACCCA
>JAGRAE010000186.1 GCA_020435005.1 Bdellovibrionales bacterium | reverse complement strand
TTTATTTAAAGGGTTGTCCATTGGTGCTGGTTACACCACTTACACATACGACTCTTATTCTTTAGATAAAGACGTTAATACATTAACAAAAGTTAGCAATCAAGATCGTCCTAAGCTGGATGTTAATGGTTATATTTTTACGCTCAACTACAATATCCCTTTAGATTTTAACAAAAAATAATTAGCTATCTACAAGAATAGCCCTCACCGGAGAAGCATCACAACCTTCTAATCTTAACGGGAGAGCTACCAACTGATATAATCCTTCAGGCACATGGGATAATATTAAACCTTCCAATATAGCCATGTTGTTTTTATAAATAGCATTGTGAGCCGGTAGTTCTTTGCTCGTCTCCGGGTCAATAGATGGTGTATCAATACCCACTAATTTGACATTTTTGGAAAATAGATATTCTATTAACTCAACTGATAAGGAGTTAAAATCACTATTCCACTTTTCAGGATCAGGAAATGAATCCGTCGAAAATAATATGCGAGAGGCTTTAATTTCAGTGGCCGCTAGATGTTGTTTTACAATGGACTCCGACTTATTCAGATTAACTCTAACTACTTGGGCTGGCCCATAATAATAACTCAAAGACCGTTGATGAATAGCTTCACCATGCACATTGTAATGATTGGGAGCGTCAGCATGTGCCCCTAGATGCAATGTAGTGTTAATTGATGAAAGCTCCAAATGCTCACCACGCTTAAAACTCAACGAAATATTTCTTTGAAAAGTCGCATCACCAGGAAACACGGCTAACCTTGAACTAATAACAGGAGAAATATCGTAATATTTAAATTCCATATTTTGTCATTATATCTTATGTTAGGGCTATGTCATCACTCAAACCAGTACGTGGCACCCATGATTTATGGGGCGAAGACATTTTAAAGCACCTGCACATCGTACAGACGGCTCGTCGTGTGAGTTTAAGCTATGCGTGCCAAGAAATAGCGACTCCTGTTTTTGAATTTACACATGTTTTTTCAAGAACTCTTGGCGATGCCTCTGATATTGTAAATAAAGAAATGTATACCTTTCCCGATAAAGGCCATGATGAACTCACTCTTCGGCCAGAGGGGACCGCCGGAATTGCACGTGCTTTTATATCTAATGGTCTCGCCCAACATATACCCTTAAAACTTTTTTACCAGGGCCCTATGTTTCGTTACGAAAGGCCTCAAAAAGGTCGTCAAAGACAATTTCATCAATTGGGTGTAGAGTTTATTGGCACAGCCTCCTCTGTAGCTGATGTCGAAGTGATATCTTTAGCTGAAACTTTATTAAAAGAATTAAAAATTAAAAATTATCAGTTAGAAGTTAACAGTATTGGCGACAAAGAAAGTCGACAAATATTTCGCGACAAATTAGTTGGTTATTTAGAAAAATACAAAGCTGATTTAAGTGAGGATTCTCAACTTCGTTTGAATGTAAATCCTATGAGAATCCTGGATTCAAAAAACCAAAAAGACCAAGAAATTCTATTGGGAGCCCCTAAACTTTCTGAATCCTTAAATGTCGAATCAAAAAAGTTTTTTGATGAAATCATTGAACACTTAGAAGCTCTTAAAATTTCATATAGTGTAAATGAAAAATTAGTGAGGGGCTTAGATTATTATTGCCATTGTGTTTTTGAGTTTAAAACCAGTGACCTTGGTGCTCAAGATGCCATTCTCGCCGGTGGACGCTATGATGGTTTAATAGAACTTATGGGAGGTCCCCACACACCTGCCGTTGGCTTTGCCGCCGGAATAGAACGCTTAGCTCTTTTGCACAATGAAAAAATAGAATCCCCTCGACCCACACACTTAATACCATTAGGAGAAAGTGCTGAAAAAGCTTGTGTAGAACTTTGCCATCAACTGAGACAGCAGGGTTTACACATAGACATGAGTTACTCAGGAAATATGAGTAAACGCATGAAAAAGGCCAATAAAGCGAACGCAAAATTTGCTGTAGTCGTTGGCGACGATGAATTACAAAAGGGAGAGGTAACACTCAAAGATTTAGACAACGGACAACAGCAAAGCCTTTCAATTGTTGACCTTCCCAAAAAGCTTCAAACCCTGACTAGTAACAATTAAAAACTGCATTTCATAACAATTAGAAAATCTGTTGAAAACTTAAAGTGTATTCTCTTTCAGTTTTCTCCACATCATTTGACAATAAATTCGTGACTGATGTGATATCAGTAAGAACTTTTAAGCTTTCATTGATATGATAATGTAGAGAAAAAGATGTTTGATATATAGATTCTAAAAATGTTGATGTTTTCGTCTGTAGTCGATCAGCCAACTCTAGACGAGTCGCAAGTGTCCACCAATCAGAAATTCTAACTGCTCCCAACAACATATAACCCATAGAACTTTTTTTTAACTGTGGCTCAGTATAACTATTAAACTCCAAGTGAAGGTTATAAACTTTGGTGTTTAACCCAGCATAAAAATTCCATAAACTGTAAGATTCATTTTGCTCTCGACGCGTATAATAACCTGGTAATAAATAAAAATCTCCGGAACGAAACAATATTTGCACACCGTATTCCGGCGACTCACCGGCGTAACTTCCCTGTCCCTGTGGATTAGATGCTATAACATGAAACTCTATACTTTCTATGATTTTCGCTTCGGCTTTAACACCTAAGTGCGTAGTGGGAGTATATAGACGAAACATCAAACCGTGTTTGGCAAAAAATAAATCACGACTGTCGTTATTTTCGAAGCCAAATGGTGAATCAAATTGACCTAAAATAATTTTAAAAATACTATTTTTGTGCATAAGAAAAGCCTGAGCCCTGTCTTTAGCTACCCCCCAAGTGTTTTCAAAATTATCAGGAACACCGTCATTATTTGAATCGACCTCTTTTTGCCAGCCCAAAGAAATATCTAAATAAAGACTGTAGTTATTTTTAAATTCACCGAGAATCTGAACGGCTCCGTCATGAAATAAGAAACCATTACTATAGCTGTTTAAATCCCCTTCTTGGTAACGTAAATCAACAAAGCCATCAAAAGTCCACTGTCCATGTGAAATCAACTCTTCAGCAAAACTAAACTTTGAATAGGAACTTAAAATCAATAATGAAAGTATTATGTTACGCATGCATCATCCATCCTTTGTGTTAGGATAGATGCTTGTGCACTATAAGAAAAGGTTCACTCTCAAATAGGCACCATAGTCTATGTAAAAAAAAGGAAGCTATCGAGCTTCCTTTTTTTGAATCAAATTTTTATAGTGTTATTTTTTAGAACATATTAATAGTCGCGTTTAATCCCACAGTAGATTGCTTAGCAAAATCTTCACCTAAGAATTTAAAGCTTAGGTTCTCTGTTGAGAATTGAAAGTTGGGATACAAAAATATATCTCTCGAAACTGATATACCTAAACCTACAGACTGGTCACCTTCATACCTGTATAAGTCTGATGCATCATCAAAGTTTCTTTTATGAACAAACTGCATCTGTCTAAAAACAGTTCTAAAGTTGAATGTATCATTAAATACATATTCAACAAAGGGATACAACCAAACGCCATAATCTGCTTGTTTAGCCTGTACATCCTTACGCACACCTTCAACAACTGCAGAAGTCCCATCAAAATATGCACCAGAAACGTAACCAGCTAATCCTACTTGTAACTTTTTACTTGCGCCGATAGAACCAAGAACTGTTGTTCCTAACCACAAATCATTAACTTTATTTACAGCTGTATCACGGTCATTTGTGAAGTAAGTATAGTCAGCAGAATAAATCACCTGCAAATCACCAACTTTTTGCGCATAGCTATAACCTAAAGTAGGATCGTCAACTTCCGCCTTGTCCATATAGTTGTTATGCCCAATATTCTCTTGTGCTTCATGAAAAGGTTGAACAATTCCAACGCCAATACCTGCAGTTACACTCGAACGTGGATTAATTCTGTATCTTCCACTTACTCGACCTGTAAGCCTTACCGCAGGAGCCACAGGCTCATTGCTTAAGTTAGGACGATCTTTTGAAAAAGGTTGGTTAATAGCTCCACCATAATAACTTATTAAAGAGCTCATTGAATATTTCGATTTTGAACCCAGTTCAGCACGCAATTTTTTATTAGTGATTTCGTTATCTATGTCTTTAGTCTTTTTAGTTTTAACATCTTCCATCTTCATAGTAGTTTCTGAATCAGACTCTTGCGTTTCAGCAAATACTGGCAATGTAAAAGCTACTCCTAAAACAGTGAGTATTGAAATAATTTTTCTAGAAGCCAACATGGCACCTCCCATTTCCTATATATTTTCAAAATTCAATCTAATAACAACTAGCCTAAATCTCAGCGATATCAAACCATTTTCAAATTTATTGCCGCTGCTATGGCATCGAGTCATATAAGCCTCAGTAATATATGCTATGCGTTAATTAATAGCAATATGTAAAATATTCCAGGTAATAATCCTTGACCCCCGTAGTAGATCCAATAAACCTTTGTATCTTAAGACACTTAGGCTATGCAAAATCGGGGGAGGTATTACATCTATGGAATCCACAATTTTAGATAACCTAGAGAATTTTTTGGCGGAAGCCGTTGGTTATGTTTGGGGCATGCCTCTCGTCGTTTTACTTGTAGGATCAGGTTTGTTTTTTACCCTGGCCCTTGGGTTTATTCAAATCCGCGGTTTCACTCATGCTATTAAAGTAATTCTTGGCCGCTATGACAACCCCAATGATCCCGGTGAAATTTCTCACTTTCAAGCTCTCACCACTGCACTTTCCGCTACTGTCGGTTTAGGAAATATTGCTGGGGTCGCCTTTGCCGTTAAAGCTGGAGGACCTGGGGCTGTGTTTTGGATGATAATGACCGGATTAGTGGGAATGGCCACAAAATATTCTGAATGCAGCTTAGCTGTAATGTATAGAAAAATAGATGAGCATGGAGAAGTCCACGGTGGCCCTATGCACTATATAACCAGAGGCTTAGGGCAAAAATTTTATCCTTTGGCAATGATATATTCGATATGCCTTATTTCTGCGACATTTGGTGCGGGCAATATGTTTCAAACTAATCAAGTA
Organism: Bdellovibrionales bacterium; assembly: GCA_020435005.1. Classification (GTDB taxonomy): domain Bacteria; phylum Bdellovibrionota; class Bdellovibrionia; order Bdellovibrionales; family UBA1609; genus JACKAN01. The sequence goes on along the minus strand of JAGRAE010000186.1, from coordinate 831 downwards.
GCTAATATTTTAAATGAAGGCTTCAGTATTCCCAATTGGTTAACTGGCTTAATTTTAGCCATCCTTACTGCGGCGGTAATACTCGGTGGGATTAAAAGGATCGGCCTTGTTACCTCTAAATTAGTCCCTTTAATGGGTGGGATTTATGTATTAGGCGCTCTTCTGGTGATATTTTTAAACTTTGATAAGGTGGGTGGTCTTTTGTATTCAATTATACACGATGCTTTTTCCGGTACAGCTGTGGCCGGTGGCGCATTGGGAGCAACTATCAAAATTGCCTTAGATGAGGTTATTCGCCAAGGTGTGCGTCGAGCCTGCTTTTCTAATGAGGCGGGTTTAGGTTCAGCCCCCATTGCTCATGCCGCTGCAGCCACTAATGAGCCGATACGTGAAGGAGTGGTCGCTCTTTTAGAGCCTCTGATTGATACTGTTGTCATTTGTACAATGACGGCTCTTGTAATTTTAATCTCTGGAGAATGGACAAACCCTGACTTAAATGGCGTAGGCTTAACCGCTGCAGCTTTTGACTCGGCCATTCCTGGTTTTGGCAAATTCTTTGTTCCTCTTGCCGTTTTCTTATTTGCTTATTCAACTTTGCTAAGTTGGTCCTACTATGGTGAAACCATGGTAGATTTCGTATCAAAAGAAAATAAAAGTAAAAGAAATATTTTTATATATAAATTAGCATTTTGTTTCGTTGGATTTTTAGGATCAATTTGGGCTATTGAACCTGTACTAAATTTTTCAGATATAATGTTAGGATTAATGGTAATTCCTAACTTGTTGGCTGTCTGGTTGTTATTTCCAAAACTGAGACAAGCGACTAATGAA
>JAGRAE010000185.1 GCA_020435005.1 Bdellovibrionales bacterium | reverse complement strand
TAAGAAATTAGCCGGCTAAAACCGATGCGGTCATAATCGCTGAAAATTAAACTGGCCAGGTTCCCTGAAAATTTTCACCTTTGTAATAATTGATTTTTTTGTATCAACCTGAGACGTTGACGATTTTCAGAAGATGCTGTTTAATCTATCCAGTGACTCTGTTAATTTTTTATTTCCTATTAGCTGTTTTTGTTTCATTTGCCTGTTCACTTATGGAGTCGGTTATTTTATCCGTTTCACCCGCATATATTGCTGTAGCCATAAATAAAAATAAAAGAAGTGGACATATTTTAGGAAGTTTAAAGTCAAACATTGATCAACCCTTAGCAGCTATTTTAACTTTAAATACTATTGCCAATGTTGTAGGTGCTACTGGTGTTGGTGCTCAAGTTTTAATCGTGTATGGCGATGGCTATGTTGCAGCGACATCTTTTGTACTAACAATAATTATATTAATCTTTTCAGAAATAATACCTAAAACTTTAGGGGCTACACATTGGAAGTTGTTTGCACCCATTTGTGCTTACCTTATTAAGGGTTTAATCTATTTAACCTATCCCTTTGTTCTTCTCTCAAATTTTATTTCAAATTTACTTTCAACAGGAAAAGCAAAACAAGTCACGCGAGAGGAAATGATTGTTACTGCCGAAATTGGAGCTAATGAAGGCTCTATAAGACAAAAAGAATCACGCGTAATAAAAAACTTACTCATGCTGGACAATATAAGTGTCTCTGACATCATGACACCAAGATCTGTTATGTATACCTTCAACAAAAATGAAACCATAGCTCATGTCATGGAACAAAATAAACAAATTCGTTTTTCTAGAATTCCTCTTTACACAACAGATCTTGACCATGTTGAGGGAATGGTTCATCGCTACAAAATTCTCGAAGCCGCCTCTCATGACTTGGATGATTTACCTCTTGAAAAGTTAATCACCCCTATTCATCGCGTACCAGAAACCATTTCTGTAGCTGCCGTACTAGATCAATTTATTAAGAGAAAAGAGCATCTATTCCTAGTTATTGATGAATATGGGAGCACGGCTGGCTTAGTTACTCTTGAAGACACTGTAGAGACTCTACTCGGCGTTGAAATTGTCGATGAATTTGATAATGTTGAAGACATGAGGCAATTTGCACTCGAAAAATGGCGATCCAGAAAAAGTAATATTTAATATGACAGAATTTTGTATAGCCTATTCAACAGCTCCCGACCAAAAAGTTGCTGAAACTATTGCAAAAGCACTCGTCGAACACAAATTAGCTGCATGTGTAAACATAATTAATAATATGAAGTCTATCTATTTTTGGAAAAACAATCTTCAAGCTGACAATGAAGTCATATTGATTATTAAAACCCAGCACAAATTAGTTGCTAAGCTAGAGGAAAAACTCCAGGAAATACACCCTTACGAATGTCCATGTCTGATTTATTTACCCATTTTAGGTGGTAGTTCCGCTTATTTAGACTGGTTAAAAGCTGAGACTTCTTCTTAAGATAATTTCTTTTTTTCATTATATTATCCCTGTCATCTTTTGAGTTACAAAAAACATGATGACCGTCATTATTAAGAGAATAAAAAAAACATATCTAATAGGCATTTTGACCCCAGTTCTCCTTATAATTAAAGATAGCAAATGCCTTGCCAAAACCTTGTATTTTGATTTATGTGGTTAAGAGAGTCTTTTGGTAACAAAAAGACACCATTTCATAGCTCTTGAGGTAAATTATGAATAGAAATGAATTAGCAAAATCAATTTATGAAATTTCTCACTTAACAGGAGATTTCACTTTGCGATCAGGTTTAAAATCTACTGAATACTTTGATAAATATCGATTTGAAGCACAACCTCAAGTTCTTAAAGAAATTGCCAATCATATGAAAGATTTAATTCCAGCAGATACTGAGGTGCTTGCTGGATTAGAAATGGGTGGTATACCCATTGCCACTGCACTATCTTTAGTTAGTGGGCTTCCATGTATTTTTGTTCGTAAAGAAGCAAAAACATATGGCACATGTCAGTTAGCTGAAGGCTATGATTTTGCGAACAAAAAAGTTTGTGTCATAGAAGATGTAATTACAACAGGTGGACAAGTTATCGAAAGCACTGCTGAGTTAAGAAAAAGAGGAGCTAATATTAGCAACGTTTTGTGTGTAATTTATCGCGGTGATGATTCCTATGATAAATTAAACGCTATTGATTTAAAACTCAGTGCTTTATTTACGATGGCAGAGTTAAAAGAAATTAGCTAACCCTTCTTATAACCCCCGATTCCACATTTGTTTGTTAATACTGACTCATTAATTCTTGAGCAAACTCTCCATATCTTTGATCATCAACCCACTGTTGGGGATTAAAAACTGGATGCTCACTCTCACATTGATAATAAAATATTTCCGTAGGCTTTGGTTGAACGTTTGCTTTCTTGCAAACATCTACTGGCTCTTCAATTTTAACTAAATTATTGGGGTTGTTATTATACTCTCTCGCACGAATAGCATTATAATCTTTGCCATGAACTTTATAGTTGATAATTAACTCTCTACTTTGTGCAATAAAAACACCTACAGCAGATGCACATTTTAAACTATAAAAATCCCCTACAAATGACCTCTCAAGATCTACATCTTTATACTCATTGACTTCAGTTAAATAAGCCATGGGATCATTAGTGGTATAAAACTTTGCATAAATAGAATGTGATTTAAATTCTTTGTACTTTTCTGGATCTCGCCATCGTCCAATAATTGGTGCTACCATTTTATCTAATTCATTTGTATCAGGATGGACTTGAGGGGCAATAACTAATGTTTTCCACGGGCTATTACCCTGAACTAAATTACAGGTATATTTGTACTTCATTGGTGTAAACTCTACGAAACCGGATTTTTTATCTTTTTCAGTATCGATTTGGGCAAAGCTCTTCAATGAAGATAGATAAACAAAAACTAATAATATTATGTACTTACTTTTATTTTTCATAATTCACCTACCTTCCTTCAGGTGATTGGAAGGGAGATATACTCCTATAAATACCCACCCGCAAACTAAGAAAAAAATTCTGAAAATTTTTCGATTGATTTTAGGTTAAAGACCCTATATGGAACCAGGTTTGTGTAGATTTCGTTAATTTGTCAGATTTTAAAATTACAAACTATAAATAAAATAAACACTCCTAAATTTGATTGTTTCATAAAGATACAGGCTTTTAATACTTCTTTTTCTTCAAAACGGCATGTGTTAGACTTAAAACATGATTACAAAACATGTAGTTTCTAATCAAAAGGGAATGAGTCTTGTTGGGATAATAGTTATATTATCTGCTTCAATGATTATTATTCTTGGCCTACTTAGCTTAATAAATCATTTATCTAAAGCCCAAGCTCGCATCCAGGAAAAAATAGATGCCATGGAATTAAGAGATGAGTTAAATGCTCTTTTTTGGGACCCGGCAGTTTGTTCTGCTGTTTTTGCTGAGCAAGTTGTTGATGTTAAACCTGAAACCATTGAAGCAAAATCTTTTCAAAGAAATTCAGAAATCAAATCAAAAAAAATTGGTTCTCATAATTTTATTGATTATCAATTAGGTAATGCAAAGCTCAAAGACCTACCTTTACAATTTATTGGTAGTTTAGGCAGTGATTTTTTAGCCCGCACTTATATAGAACTCGATTCCAAATTTAATAACAAATCCTCTAGTTTATTACTTAGAGTCACTGTGACTGATGATAAAATTGTTAGTTGCACCTCCAACATTCAACAAGGTAGTGGTGGAGGTAGCGGCGATGAAGGTGACTGGGACTCTGGCACCGATCCTAGCTCACTCGTTTCTCGCGCTGGGTGCAGTTATGAGACTTCCAACTTTGCTATTGATGCAAAAGTAGAAAAACACCAACCCTCTGGTGGAGGCTATGGCTCTTCCTTTTATGTTGGAAAACTCTATGGTAAATGGAAGACCCCTGATGATGGACTACCAAGTGGTTACAACTTTGAATGTAATTCCGGCAATGCTTCTTCTCCTTGGGAAACTCGTTCAGGAGTAGGTGTGCAACAATGGAACTGTGTTCTTTCAGATGGAAAGAGTCAAGAAGAAACCTTTTCTCCCTATTTTAGTGTATGTGCAGAAATTGATAAAAGCGGTAAGGATGATGTTCTTAGGGCTGCAATAGCTAGTACCCCAGGCCATGCTTGCGATAGCTTATTGAAAAAAATTACCTGTAGCAAAGTTTTAGAAGCCCCTCAACCTTAGGCTTCACCCACCAAATAAGCCACCCATGCGCGAACTTCTTCACCTTCAGTGACTCGTTTAAATTCACCATTGCCCTCGCCGTTTTCGTCTTCACCTTCCCAATAGATGTGAACGTTTTTAAAACCTGCATCGAGCATTAAGTCACGCAACTCAGGAATGGACCACATACGCCAGTCGTAAGAAAAAACCTTTTCTCTCTTTTTTTCACCTTTTCTTTTAAAGTGAATATAAAATTGGGCATAATTAGTTACTGGGTCAAAATGATCCTCATCCCAAAAGTACTTAAAATCACCATAATCAGTTTCCTCTTCGATGGCTTCCATGCAGTCGGGACCACCAAAGCTGTCAATGATAAACAGGCCATCTTTTTTACAACGTTTTTTAGCATTTTTAAAGTAATCCAATAACTGCTGACGTTGTTTAAATATATAGTATGAAAAGTTAGAGGCCGAAACTATATCTGCCTTTGGCAAACTTTCATCTAACACATTTCCTTCAATAATTTTCATTCTCTTAGTTTGTTCTTCATTGAGTTGAGACAAGTGATGAGCTTTACCGTAAGCTAAAGGTTCTGGATCTAAATCCACACCAATGGCATGATGTTGTTTATCTAATTTAGTCCACTCGCAACTGATTGAAAAGGTCCCACAAAAATCTTCACACAGTGTTTTAGCTGGTTTTTTTCTTATTTCTTTATATGTGTCTCTTAAAAAGACAACATCAGCTGCGGGTGACTGCACAGAACGGAGATAATAGTGATACTTGTCAAATGTTTGAAGATCTTTGGATTTATCCTTCTTGTTTTTTTTATCTTTCTTTTTGTTTTTCTTTTTTTCCTTCAACAAACTTTTTTTACTCACTCAATATTCTCCTGACTATGGAATTTCTGTTAAAGTTTCTAATACACAATTTTCTATATCTTTTAACCCAGGCACGGTTGCATCTTCCAAATTAGGGTGCAAACCAATTCCGGGAACGTTCTTAGCCGCTAAAACTTTTGGTCGTGATAGCAACTCATAAAAATGTTCTTGTGTGGCCCTATAGGCTAGATGCTCGCCAAAGTTTGTAACTTCTGTATCTTCATTAACGAATACGACTCGTCCCGTTTTATGAATTGATGCAGAAATTGTTTGCCAATCATAGGGGTATAAAGAACGCAAATCAATGACCTCTATACTTTTTCCTTTCTTTACGAGGTTATCAGCCACCTGATTGCATAAATTCAAGCTGCGGCCATAGCTAACTAGAGTTAACTCATCTCCTTCGCGAGTTATTTTAGCTTTGCCAATAGGTATCTGATATTTTTCTAGCTCAGGCCATTTTGGTTGCCATTGACTACGATCACCTATTGGTGCATCAATCATATTTTTTAAATCTTTTTCATTCTCAGGTTCACCTGGAATTAACTCTTCTCCACGGACTCTCATCAACGCCTTTGGCTTTAAAAACAATACAGGATTGGGGTCCTCAATCGCTGAAATCATTAAGCCATAGGCATCTTTGGGATTTGATGGCATTACCACCTTCCACCCTGGAAGCCTGGTGGCCCATGCATCAAAACTGTGACTATGATAAATGGAGCCCCTAATACCGGCCCCTACAGGTGTCATTAGAACTAAAGGCAAGCTGTAATTACCATTGACCGCCCAGTGGGTATTGCCAATCATTTTTAACAAATCAATAGTATTAAATATATAGTCACAAAATTGAATTTCTGCGACACAGCGATCTCCAGCCATGGCAATTCCTGTGGCCATTCCAACTATTCCGCGTTCATCTAGTGGTGAGTTCCAAGCCGTTTCGAGCCCTTGTGTCGCTGTAAAAACTCCCCCTAATGGTGGTCCCACATCTTGGC
>JAGRAE010000184.1 GCA_020435005.1 Bdellovibrionales bacterium | reverse complement strand
GCGGTTGGGAAAATTTGCGCTGGGCTTATGAGCGCATGCGCAAACATTTAAAATTTTTGGATTACGATGTTTTGATTTGTCATTCTCCACACTGGCGCACTCAGGTGGGAACTCACTTTTTAGGTGTTGAGCATTTAAAATCAAAATCTGTGGATCCCATTTTCCCCCATTTGTTTCGCTACAATTATGATTTAAAAGTAGACGTTCCTCTAGCCGAAAGTATTCACAATGAAGCTGAAAAGATGGGAATGACCGTCAAGATGATGCGCAATCCAGATTTTCGCGTCGATTACGGTACTATTGTCACCAGTCATCTTACAAATCCAAGTTGGGACGTGCCCATAGTTAGCATATCTTCAAACGGAGCAGCTAAATATTTTAGTTTTGATGTTATGCAAGCGGAAATGTTTAAACTGGGTGAGGCTACACGAAAAGCTGTCGAGGCCAGTGGGAAAAAAGCAGTACTGCTAGCCAGCCACTCACTCAGTCATCGCCATTTTGTATTAGAATCCGATCCACCAGAAGATATGAGCAAAGAGCACATTACTCATCATGGTCAATACTTGTGGGATATGAAAATGATCGAACTTATGAAGCAAGGAAAAACAAAGGAAATGATAGAAGTGCTCGCTGATTTTGATGAACAAACAATATCTGAAGCTGACAGTGGTGGTTTATCTTGGATGATGTCTGCCCTAGAGTTTCCCACATATCCAGCAGAAGTTTATGCCTATGGCACAGTCATCGGTACTGGCAATGCTGTTGTGGAGTGGGATCATGTTCACAAAGGAGTGCAATAATGGCAAACGAAGGTATTTTGAAAGGCTTTTTGTTACCTGGTTTACCACATATTTATTTGTGTCCAGAAAAAAATGAGGGGTGGATGAAAGTACGATCAGCTTTTGATCGTGTTCGCGAAGAAGTTAAAAACTCCGGAGCCAATTTAATAGTTATATATAGTACTTATTGGCCCTCCATTTTAGGTCATCAAATTCAAGCCAATCCACAACCAGAGTGGATTCATGTCGACGATCAATTTCACGACTTAGGAAGCATTCCTTACAAATTTAAAATTGATGCTGAGTTTGCAGAAAAAGTTAAACAAAAATGTGAACAACGAGGCCTGCACGCTCGCACTATTAATTACCACGGGTTTCCCATTGATACAGGTTCAGTGGTGGCTCTTAAATTAATTAACCCCGAAAATAATATTCCCGCAGTGATAGTTTCTAGTAATATATATTCTGATCGTGCAGAGACTATTGTTTATGGCAAAGCCATGGCGGATGCGATAAAAGAAAGTGGTAAAAAAGCTGTTGTTATAGCTATTTCTTCTTTGTCAAATCGACTTTTTACTCAAGACATCAACCCTTCTGAAGACAAAATTCACTCTCTCAAAGATCAAGAGTGGAATGACAAATTTTTGGAACTTCTCATTGAAGGTCGCTTAGAAGATTGTTCTCAACTTTCCCGTCAGTTCCACCGCGAAGCCCGAATTAAAAAAGTAACCAACTTTAAACCTTTTTGGTGGTTGGCTGCGGTCATGGGGCAAAACAATGCTTATGAAGGTAATGTGTTTGCTTATGCGCCAATGTTGGGTACAGGCGCCGCTGTTGTTGGTTTAACTCCCGGAGTAGAAAAAGCCAGTAATTTAGAATATGATGAAGAAGATGTTGAAGAATACAGCGGTGATCGCAATGTTTTAGACAAATCAATAAAATATCCACTTCCACCAACTCAAGATATGCCTGTAGAGGAACATGACTATGAGTAAGTTTGTCTACGATAAGAGTCAACTCTATCCACAAAATTCTTTGGGAGAGGGTCAAGATGATGTACCCACGGGACGCGACGTAGAATGGGAACCACTGGTCGATTATCGTCGTAATGGTGTGAGTGAAAACACAATTCACGGAGCCATTTCTTGGTACAGTGGAAGTGAGCCTATACACTCCTTTGGTGGAAATGTTTTGTGTTACGGACGTTCGATGATGAAGCCATTGTACATAAAAGTTTTTGAAAAAGAACTGGATGACATGACCTGGAAGCAAAAAGCCATCAGTGTTGCTTCACACAATGGCAGTGCTGAACATGTCGAAGCCGCACAAAGTATATTGTCAGAAGGGGAGTGGGGATTGATGTTAACTCCCCTTGATTTACCGCTTGTACAATTTGGGCGGCAAGTGAGGCGTCCACGCCGTTGGTACAACAATTCATCTGGCCATCATGCTGCTATACTGAGAGGATGTCGCAAAAAAGGCTGGAATCGTGCAGGTTACACATTGCCTTCTCATGCTGTATTTCAGAATTATTTGGAGCTAATGAAAAAATATTTAGGTGAAGATTGGCAACCTAAGAGAATTGCTCGCGATGGTGACGGTTTACCGACGGTTTCCATGACAGTGAACGAGTTGGCCAAATGTTATGCGCAATTAGTTGTAGAAAAAAACTGGATTTGGGAGGCGATGGTTAAGTATCCCGATTTGGTGGGTGGATATAACCGTTTAGACACCACAGTGATGAAATCTTGTAAAGGTAAAGTGATTGCTAAAGAAGGTGCCGATGGCTTGTTGGGCTTAGCTATCGAGCATCCAGATTATCCACAAGGTTTAGGCATTGTTATTAAGATTGCTCATGGATGGAACCCACAAGCGACTTGGTATATAGCTAGAGGTATTTTAGGTGTATTGGGATTTGAACTGCGCAATCCTTATCCACTTCGACGTCAAAAAGCTTTTTTAGTTCCAAAAATTGTGCCACCAAAATATTTGGAAGACTTAGCAAAGATTAAAACTTGGGATGATTGGGATCCTGACCACGATCGATGGTATTTTGATCCACAACAACATGCCAATGTATTTGGAGGAGAAACTCGTGACATCTAAAAATATTCATACTCATAAAGCGCCTGAGCCTGTGGGAGCTTATCCTCATGCAAAAAAAGTTGGCAATTTTATATTTTTATCTGGAGTGGGACCGAGAAAACCGGGGACCTCTGAAATTCCTGGAACTTATGTCGATCCTGAAGGCAATGTAGTGGGTCACGAAATTGAAGAGCAAACGCGAGCGGTGATTGAAAATGTAAAAATCATTTTAGAAGAAGCCGGAAGTTCTCTTGATAAGCTGGTAGATATAACTGTTTTTTTAACAGATATGAAAGCTGATTTTAAAAAATTCAATCAAGTCTACACAGAGGAATTGGGGCAGTATGGTGCGACAAGGACAACTGTTGAAGTGGGAGCGCTGCCCACTCCTATTGCTGTGGAATTTAAGGTGATTGCTTTAGCCTAGAGAGAGTTTATGAAGAATTTATTAGTGATGGCCTTTACAATTTTTATTATGTTCGTTGTGATTGGTTTATTTTTAAAAAAAGAATATTTAGCGACACAAGAACTAATTATACACGCTCCTCATCAAGAAGTGTTTGCCAGAATCAACGATCTTACCACTTGGTTGGATTGGGGTGTGTGGAATGAAAGCGATCCGAGTTTAAATGTTAAACACGGTCAAGTTACTAAAGGAAAAGGGGCGACGACCCAGTGGGAAGGTGAAACCGGTAATGGCAGGATATTAATTACTGAATCTGATCCTCAGCACATTAGCTATGATGTTTGGTTTGCCAAGGACGCTCTAAAAAATCAAGGTGAGTTTGAAATTGAAATAAAAGATGGAAAAACTTTAGTGAAGTGGAATATGTGGGGGGAAGTGAATCATCCCATTCTCGGTGGATATATTGCAAAGTTTATGGAGATCATGAATGGCAAAATGGCCAAGCAAAGCTTAGAAAACTTAAAATTGCAATTGGAACACCAAAACGATTATATAACTCCACAAAAGATGAATCATTAATAATTAAATTTTGACCCAACTGTCATTTTTCATGCGAAAAAAACTGAAGGAGTAATCTTCATAAGGATGATCGTAGTGGCGTACAAGCTCAGCGCCATACTCTTTAAAGATGCGTTGATTAACGGGATTTACATAAATTAAAAAAGCTTCGCCTTGAGTTTGTTTTATATTGTTAAGGGCACTTCTTAACATTTCTTCGTCAAAGGGGTTGTACATATAAATAATTTTATCTCCCTCAGGGGGAAGGTAGTCATCAGCGCTGATGTGAAAGAGTTGAGCTTCGAAATTTGTAATTCCGTTTCTTGCTAAATTATTTTGGCATGACTGTAGAAGGTGGGCGTCGATATCAAGACCCTGTAAATTTTTAAAACCATAAGCTTTGGCGACATTAAGTGTTCGGCCACGACCACAACCGTAATCGATAAAAGCGAGCTCTGTTTTGTCAAAAAATGAGAGTTTATCGAAAATGCGATCAAGCACAGCATAGGGGGTTGGTTCATAGGCGCGAGCGTGTTTTTTTATAAACTGAGGTGCGGATAAGTTTTGAACTTTTACTCTTGAAGTAGAAAATATGTTGTTTTTTTGATCTCGTAAAAAATCTTGAAGACGATATTTGCTGCGGTAGTATTCAATGACCAACTGCTCTAGAAAAGAGCGGTCGAAAAGTTGTGATTTTTCCCATATAAAAAAACACAATGCACAAGTGAAAGAAATCAAAGCGAGTAATAATAATATCATCACTTAATATACTAAATCTTGAAGGCATTAGTGGCTCTATGAGACTAAAATATTCAGCCCAAAGTCTCAGGAATCCGGACTTTGGCTAGTGGTGTTCTCAGATCTGCACTGTGTATTAATATTTAATAATTTTTATGCTATTTAGAAATAATTAAGTTTAATTAATGAATATAAAAAGGAACATGAAATGAAATATTATATAAATAAAACACTGAACGATTCTTATAATGTTGTAAAAGAAAAAGTGATGGAAGCCTTAAAGAGTGAAGGTTTTGGGGTTCTAACAAATATTGATATTCAGACAACTTTAAAAAATAAAATAAATGTGGATTTTTATAAATATGAAATTTTGGGCGCATGCAATCCTCAGTTAGCTTATCAAGCCCTACAAGCAGAGGATAAAATTGGTACGATGCTGCCTTGTAATGTTATTCTTCAACAAAAAGAGACTGAAGGTCCGGTTGAGGTTTCAGCAGTAAGTCCAGTGGCGTCTATGCAGGCTATTGAGAACCCACAGTTGGGCGAGTTAGCAATGGCTGTGCAAAAAAAATTAGAAGATGTGATAGCTAAATTAAATTAAAGTTAATTATTTCTTTTTGGTTTGTGCATCCCACACTGCGCGCACAGAATCGGGGAGTATATCGATTCCTAACTTTTCGCCTAAGCGAATAAGAAAGGGCAGGGTGATGGGGCTAAAAGGCAGAAATAAAATGACACCCAAGCCGGCACTTTTAAAGAGATCTCGAAATTGACTATTAGCACGGGACATTTCTTGGCGGGTTACTTTTTCACCAATGGATCTTCTCAAGTAAACTTGTAACATTTCTTTGGTTTGTTCGGATTCATTGGCTAGTGCGGCTTTTAAATTCAAGAAAGAGTCGCTCAGACTCTCTTTATAATGAGTAATGCGAAAAGCTAAATACATATAAATGCGAATGGCCATTCTTTGGCGCAAAGTTGATTTTTTATCGATAATTTTTATTTGGTTATCTGGGTTCAAGTGGTAGAAACTCTTTAGACTTGATCTTTAACGACCTTATATTTGGCCTTGATGATAACGTTTTCGGTTTGTTGCTGGATTTTATCTAGTTCTGAAGTTGATAAATTTTTATGAGCGGAGTAATCAATGGTGACGCGGTTGATGTCTACGATAAATTTAATGCCTTCATCGAGTTGGATTTCTTTTAAAGCAGCACTTAGGCTTTTAACGCAGCCACCACAGGTCATGCCTTCCACTTTTATTAATTTTGTATAGGGAGCTGCTTTTGTCATTTTTGCACTTTTTTCAGCTTTGTGATTGTCGTCGCAAGTGCTTTGGCCAATCGTTGAAAATAACAATGTAGATAGCAAAAGGATTATTGCCTTCATGGGTCCTCCAATAAAGTTGTTATATTTTTAACTTATTTTTTAAAATTTGTCGAGACTTCTGCATTCGTTGATGGATCCTGATTTGTGTTTGCATAAACAGGATTGCCGTTGGCAGCACTTAACTGAAAGAAATTACTGAGTTTAAAGTTGACGAAGTGGCAGAGTCGAATGGA
>JAGRAE010000183.1 GCA_020435005.1 Bdellovibrionales bacterium | reverse complement strand
ATCTAATAAGCTTAGATATGGAAATCAGATGAATGAAATTTTAAGAGGTGAAATATCTGCTTTTGAAGCATATCAACAAGTATTAGATAAAGTAAGTGAAAGCAATGAAAAACATCAGCTAGAAACTTTACTTCAAGATCACAGACAAGCTGTTGATTTTTGGAAGAAAAAAATAAATAGCAATAGAATGTTATCTGCTGATGAGTCAGGTCCTTGGGGTAAAGTTGTAGAAACATTTATTGGAACAGCCAAATTATTTGGCAATACAAATGCTATACGTGCCTTAAAAGAAGGGGAAAAACACGGCTTAAAGGAATATGAGTCACTAATGGAGATCGAGGATTTTCCTGAAGACATGAAAAGACATGTTAAGGACGTGTTTATACCTAACCAAAAAAGACATATTAAAAACTTAGAAAGTTTAATGACAAAACATTAAATTAATGGATAAAGAATTCTAACTGCTCATGTTAAGTGCGGATATATTTTGCTGTTACACTCTCTAAACTCGTTTATTTAATCTTTAATTTAATGATTCCAGCGTTACTTCTCAAAACAAAGTTTTGAGAAGTCTACAAAAAGCACAAAATCCACTTAGTATAACGGGTTTTAACGAGGTTTGAGAATTCCCAATCCGCAATTAACTGGAGCTAGTTATTAAAGAATTAACCTACGAGTGAGGTAATTTATTAAAATTAATTTACGGATGAAAGTCCATATTTCGTATAATTTTATATTCACATCAAAGTTTCGTATTAAGTAGTAATTGGCAACGATTGCATTTTCTTTGAAACATGAAAATGAAATTTTTAAAACAAGAGCCGTTATTTTATCATGTCATTGGATGCTGTTATTTTGATCATTGGCCAGGATTCTATGAAGGTGTAGCTTGGGATATTTTTAGCGAAGCCATGGATGATGTTCAAGATGAAGCTAATTTAACTACGAGAAGTTTTGTGTTAATGAACAACCACTACCATTGGCTTTTAAATCATGATTTCACTCAAGATAGCGGTATAGTTGAATGGTTTCATGAATTAGTTAATTTTAAATACCTTCACTATTTTCAAGCAGATTTTGTTGGTCACGCCTTTCAACAAGAAATTGAGATTATACCGATTACCAACATTAAAAACTATCAAACGGTTTATAAATACATCTATAGGAATCCTGTGACTGCTGGTCTTTGTGAAAAAGCTGAAAATTATCCTTATAGTAGTTTGGCAGGTGTTCTTGGACGTACACAATTAGATTTTAAATGTGAAGACAACATGAACCTCCTACAATCACCTAATTTTATACTTGAATGGTTAAACAATGAAAACATCATATCTAAATATATTCTTCATTAACTGGAGCAATACTTTTTTAGTATGATGTATAAACTATTGAACGGCTCTACTTTCCTGTTGTCAAAGCTAGATATAACAACACCGACTTCTGTAAGCTCTGTAATTTCTTAAATCTAACTACTTCCGACGGCAATCTTTTATAGTGGGTTCACTTAACCACCAACGAGTGACATAGCTTCTTAAAAATTATTGAAACTAATCGATGCGATAGAAACGATTAATTCATGATTTAATAATAGGAAAATCGAGCATTTTATAAGCTATAAAAAAACTCAGTAATATGACTGAGTTTTTTAAAAATTTTTTGTATTGTCTGATGATTGCTATGAATTACTTAAAATTCTTTTTTCTAGAAGCTTGTTGTAATTTGCGAGTTCTTTTTCGCTTATCTTGTTTACGTTTTACTACAAGTTTTTGTTTTGCCTCTGTCTCAGCATCAGCTTTTACCGTTGTTTCGTCTTCCACAGGTGGCAGAACATAATCAACAAATTCAATAAAAGCCATTTCCGCTTTATCACCTGGTCTTGCACCAATTTTAATAATTCGTGTATAACCACCAGGTCTTGTCTCAAAACGCTTTGATAAATCGTCAACTATTGTGGCAACAGTACTTTTATTAGGATAGCGTGTAGCTAAAACTCGTCTAGCATGAACTGTACCCTTCTTGCCGTAAGTAATGGCCTTCTCCACATGACGACGTAATTCTTTAGCTTTAGTAACTGTCGTTTTAATTCGTCCATGCTCTACCAAAGAATCAACGAGACCGCGAATTAATGCTTTTCTAGCATCTGGCCTACGGCCGAAAGAATGTGTTTTTACTCTATGTCTCATCTTACTCTACCTTTTCAGCAAATTATTGCTGATGACCTCCGTCACCTGCATAGTTATTTGTACTCACTCCAGTCGCTGTTGCTTCTGGGTTAACAGGCTGTTGTACAGGACGTGGAGCATTTGGGTCCCATCCTGGAGGTGGCCATCCATCTATTTTCATGCCCAACCCTAAGCCCATTGTTACTAGTATTTCTTTAATTTCATTTAGTGATTTACGTCCAAAGTTTTTTGTTTTTAGCATTTCCGCTTCTGAACGAACTACCAATTCACCGATATAGCGAATGTTAGCATTTTTTAAACAGTTAGCACTGCGGACGGAAAGCTCAAGATCATCAACTGATCTAAACAAGTTATCATTTAATTTTGGTGAACTGATTTGAACTTCTTCTTCATCTGGCTCAATAGACTCATCAAAAGTTACGAATACTTGAAGTTGTTCTTTCAAAATTTTTGAGCCAAGTGCAACTGCTTCTTCTGGCTTTAAGGACCCATCAGTCCATACTTCCATAGTCAATGCATCATAGTCAGTTCTTTGACCAACACGAGCATTTGATACTTGATAGTTTACTCTGCGAATTGGACTATGCAATGAGTCCACAGCTATATACCCAACAGGAAGTTCACTCTTATGAGCATCTGCTTCCTGATAACCACGACCAAAACTTACTATGATCTCTGCATCAAATTTTGCACCTTGCCCTAATGTAGCAATATGGTGGTCCTTATTTAATACATCAATTTGATCACTAACTTGGATATCCGCACCAGTAACTGCTCCTGGACCCTCTTTTTGAATTCTCAACGTTTTTGGTTCAGAATCAAATTGACGGAATCTCAAGCCTTTAAGGTTCAGAATAATATCTGTTACATCCTCTAAGACCTCTGGCATAGTACTAAACTCGTGCAATACACCATCAAACTTGACGGCAGATACAGCTGAGCCCATCATAGAACTTAATAATACTCTTCGAAGTGAGTTACCGAGAGTCACTCCATAACCACGCTCTAGTGGCCTTACAGAAAATTTTCCAAAAGTTTCACTAAGTGAATCTTTATCAACTTCAAAACCTTTGGGTTTAATAAGTTCTGTCCAAAACTTGTAATAGTGTGTTTGCATGCTTTCTCCTAAAAAGAGATAAAAAAATTAAATTCTTCGTCTTTTGGGTGGGCGACAACCATTGTGTGGCACCGGAGTAATGTCTCTCATTGAATTGATTTTTAACCCCGCGTTTGCAATAGCTCTCACAGCAGGTTCACGTCCTGAACCTGGCCCATTCAAATATAAATCTACGGACTTCATACCGCTTTCTTGTGCTTTTTTTGCGGCATCTTCTGCTGCCATTTGTGCAGCAAAAGGAGTTCCTTTACGACTACCTTTAAAGCCTAACATTCCTGCTGTTGACCAACATACAGTTCCACCAGCAGGGTCCGTAATAGTAACAATAGTATTTCCAAATCCTGCAGAAACGTAACAACGTCCATGAGGAAGATTCTTTTTTTGTTTCTTTTTCGTAGTTTTTTTAGCGGCCATTTATTTATCCCTTACACAGCTTTTTTCTTGTTTGCCACAGTCTTCTTTGGACCTTTGCGAGTTCTAGCGTTTTGACGAGTGCTTTGCCCTCTTACAGGTAAACCCTTACGATGACGAAGACCACGATAACACCCTAAGTCCATTAAACGCTTTATTGACATGCTAACATCACGTCTCAGATCACCTTCAACTTTGTAATCTTTGTCTAAAATATTTCTTAGCTGTACAATTTGCTCATCTGTAAGATCTTGCGTTCTAAGGCTACGGTCAAAACCAGCCTTTTCACACACTTCTTTAGCTGTCGAACGGCCCACACCAAAAATGTATGTTAATGCCACTTCGACTCTTTTATTTCTCGGTATGTCTACACCTGCAATTCGTGCCATAAAAATTAACCCTGCTTTTGTTTGTGTTTGGGATTTTCACAAATGACTCTTATGATTCCCTGACGCTTTATTAACTTACATTTGGGACACATCTTCTTTACAGACGCTCTAACTTTCATTTTGAAACTCCACTAAGTCTTTGATATAACTAAACAAATTCTAAAAAAACTCACCCAATATATACTTGCGAACGCCAACACTAACATGTCATAACCGACAAGTCCAGCATTGCATAAGCAAATTTTAATTTAATACAGCTGACACTCGGTTAAAAACCTCGTCAGTCGTGCCTTTTCCATCAACCTCTGCCAATAAACCTTTCTCTCTATAGAAATTTTTTACTGGTGAGGTTTGTTCTTCATAAACTTTTAGTCTATTTTCAATAGCATCCACACGATCATCCGCTCTTTGGACAACCTCTCCACCACAAACATCACATACGCTATCAATTTTAGTTGGTTTAGATGTTATGTGATACACTGCGCCGCACTTTTTGCAAATTCTTCGGCCAGTTAATCTATCTAATAATAATTCATGGGGAACTTCGAAAAATATAACTTTATTAAGAAAAGAACTATTTGTGTTCAACATTTTACTCAACTCTTCCGCTTGAGCTACATTACGAGGAAATCCATCTAAAATAAAACCTTTTCCCTGATGCAAATTATTCAGTTCTTGCTCAACCATTCTATTTGTAACTGAGTCTGGCACCAAATCTCCTGCATCAATATAACTCTTAGCTTCAAGACCTAGTTCCGTTTGATTTTTAATATTGTATCTAAACAAATCACCAGTACTTATATGCTTTAAATTGTACTTCTCTACTAGAAGAGCCGACTGAGTGCCTTTTCCGGCTCCTGGTGGTCCAAACATCAAAATATTCATCAGTATTGTACCCTACGACTTCTTACCTTTACACCTTTCATCATGCTATCGTATTTAGCTGTTAAAAGATGAGACTGGATTTGTTGACTAGTGTCCAAAGCCACACCAACAAGAATAAGCAAACTGGTTCCACCAAAGTAAAAGGGTAGATTTAAATTATCAACAAGTAAAGTTGGCATAATACAAACAATGCTAAGATATATAGAGCCTGAAACTGTTAATCGGTCTAATACCTTTTTAATGTAATCAGCTGTATTTTTTCCAGCACGTATTCCCGGTATAAAACCACCATATTTTTTTAGGTTGTCAGATACTTCATTAGGGTTAAATACAATTTCTGTATAGAAAAAACAGAAGAATATTATTAAACCAACAAAAATAACATTATAAATGGCACCAGTTGGCGTAAGCTGTTGCTGTAAGTTCTGAACCCAAGGATGATCAATAAACTGAGCCATCGTAGCGGGAAACATCAATAAACTTGATGCAAAAATTGGTGGAATTACATTTGCAAAGTTTACCTTTAATGGAAGGTGACTTTGTTGTTGCTGCATAGCCTGACGCCCTTGCCCTCGTTGAGAATATTGTATAGGGATTCTTCTCTGTCCTACTTCTACAAATATAATAGCAGCGACAACTGCAATCATAAATAAAACTAAACCTAGAGCCAAAATTCCTTTAATTTCACCGGACATAATGCCACTCCAAAGGTTTAATGTCCCACCAATCATTCCTGATGCAATTCCTGCAAAAATAATTAAGCTGGCGCCATTACCTACACCTTTTTCTGTGATTTGCTCACCAATCCACATGATGAAACAAGTACCGGCTGTTAAAGTTATGATTGTCATAATCTTAAAAGGTATAAAACCAAAATAAGGAGTTGTTACTAAATCATAGCCCTGAGGATTGCTCGCCAACCAAGTTGCAATTCCATAACCTTGAATAACGGCTAATACAATTGTCGCATATCGTGTATACTGGTTGATTTTACGACGTCCATGCTCGCCTTCTTTTTTTAGAGCTTCTAAATAAGGTATAGCTGCTTGTAATAATTGAAAAATAATAGATGCAGAAATATAGGGCATGATCCCAAGTGCAAGGACACTAAACCTTTCTAGTGCTCCACCTGTAAATGTATTAAATA
>JAGRAE010000182.1 GCA_020435005.1 Bdellovibrionales bacterium | reverse complement strand
TTCTGGAGTTAAAAAACATTCAGCACCATCAAGGTGAGATTTAAAAACGACTCCCTCTTCTGTAACTTTGTTGAGTTGGGATAAGGAAAAAACTTGGAATCCACCACTATCTGTCAAAATGGGACGATCCCAATTCA
This sequence comes from Bdellovibrionales bacterium, assembly GCA_020435005.1. Taxonomy (GTDB): domain Bacteria; phylum Bdellovibrionota; class Bdellovibrionia; order Bdellovibrionales; family UBA1609; genus JACKAN01. The sequence continues at coordinate 6,005 of JAGRAE010000182.1, read as the reverse complement.
TAAATTTATGTAAGCCTCCAAGCTTTTTGATAGTTTTCTCACCGGGCCTAAGGTGTAAATGATAAGTATTACCTAAAATAATTTGTGCACCGATATCTTTTAACTCTTCTGGCAACATGGCTTTTACTGTTGCCTTGGTCCCAACGGGCATAAAAACTGGAGTTTTTATCTCACCATGAGCAGTTAGTAAGGTGGCAGCACGAGCTTTACCCTCTGTCTTTTGAATTTTAAACTGACCTATTTTTTCCAAATGCAAAAATCTCCATAACTAAACAAACGAAACTCTTTTTCTACAGCCCAATGATAACTCGACAAAGCTTCCTCCAAACCAACAAAAGCAGCAACGAGTGCTAATAATGTTGAACCCGGCTGATGAAAATTGGTCATAAGTACATCCACAGCTTTAAAGCGGAAACCAGGTGTTATAAACAAATCTGTGCGCCCAACCAACTTGTCAAAGCTTTGCTGTAAGTGATGGGTATAAATAGATTCTAAAGCCCTTGTCACGGTTGTCCCCAAGGCCCACACTCTAGCCTTATTAGCTTTTGTAAATTCAATTTTTTCTTTAACAGAGATGGGTATCTCACAATACTCGGCATGCATTTTGTGATCTTTTAATTTTTCAGTTTTTATCGGCAAAAAGGTTCCGAGACCAACATGTAAAGTCACAAATTCAATACTTACCCCTCTATTTCTGATTACATCCAGGTCGCTTTGACTAAAGTGTAAAGACGCCGTAGGAGCGGCCGTGCTACCAAATTGTTTGGCCCAAGAAGTTTGGTACCAGTCTTCATCATTTGTTAAATTATTACGCTGACCTCGTGCTTTTTGGATATAAGGTGGTAATGCCAATTCACCATATTCGCTAAAGTACTCTTCATCCAATTTTTGTGATACTTTTATTTTTTGTGGCAGACCCTTTTCAACAACCTCAAAGCTGACACCATTAGGCAAATAGACTTTATTTTGCTTCATGCGCTTTAGTGGAAATAACACTTCCCACACATTATCTTCTAATTCATTAACAAATAAAATCTCTAAACCACACTCAGTAAAGATTCTGCATTTAGTTACTTTTGTGTCATTGAGAACCAATAAGTCACCAGGAGAGAATAACTCAAATATTTCTGATTTAGAAATCTCATTAAGCTGACCATCTTCGTACAATAAAGTGCGAAAGTCATCTCGTGGCTGAGTGGCTATTAAATGCTCTGGGTAGTCATAAATTAAATTAGCGCAGGAAATTTCCATTCCTGCGCTATATAAGAATGTCTTTTTCTTGTCTAGTGAAAGCCTTATGAATTGTAAGGCTTCCTCTCTCTTCCCCGCCCATCTTTGGGATATTCCCTCTTTAAGGACTTCCCTGTCCTTCATTAAGACAGCATCCATGCCATCTTATAAATTATGACTCCAACTGATCATATTCGGGTTATTACTATTGCAGCTTTTTTAAAATCCAAACAAATTACTGTAATTTTAAACACTTAGCAGAATAATTGAGAGCAAGATTGATTTTAAGGAAAACCTAGGATAGTTAACTACAGATAAATTTTCAATTTGCGCCAGTGCTGAAATTGGTAGACAGGCTAGGTTGAGGGCCTAGTGCTCGCAAGGGCGTGGTGGTTCAAGTCCACTCTGGCGCACCAAAAGTCACTGTTTCCACCTGCAAATAGTCTCAATTGTGGAGTCAAAAGAGTGATCAAATCTAATATTATCTTGCAAATCACACGAAAAATTCAGTGGAGTGCCCTGAAGTTCAGAATTCTCCGCTGGATTTCTTTTGGCGGTTCTCCACAATAAATATTCTTGGTCCTTTACTTTGGCTATTAGTTCTTGATGAGCAACAAACTCAAAGGGAAATAAGTTAAGAATAGAGTAACTGTATATTGCGTAAAACTTGAAATATCCTGTCTCATCTGTTGTTGTGCGAGCTGTTTTAACTCCTTGCCAATCGACATTTTGTAAAATGATCGCCCCAGAAACTGGTTCTGAATTTTTTGTCAAATATCCTTCAACTGGCGAGAAGACACAAACTGCCCAAAGATATCGACTTCCCAAAAAGCCCAGTGCTCCCATGGTTACTAACAAAAGTAATAAAATTCCTAAATTTCCCATTATACCTCTCAAGACTTCCTCACTATCCAAATATCTAAACTTTTAATTACAATCATCACAAATATAAAAAACCTAATCTCTTGCAATCAAATTTAACATCAAAATACAAGCTGGACAGCAATTTTTTACCTCTCCTTTGGTCCTGACGACCATATATATCGGTATATAAATATAAAACTGTAAACAACCGATAATTAGCTATGATACGAATTTCTCTTCTTTTGTTTTTCTTTAGCATCAGTGCAATGGCCGAATGTCCACCACTTGTTAGAAACCTGAATGATCAATTAAGTGATCTAAAAAATGTAGTTTGTTTACCTTGTGCTGCTAAATCTGGAACTTTGACTGTGATTAATGAAAAGGAAAATTCCTCTGTATCTAGGGAACTAACAAAACAAGAAATTAAGCTATTGACGACATTAAATGTTTCATCCTGCGCACCTCTTGTTGACTCCTTACAAAGACAGGCTTACTTCAGTCTGGAAATGTACGATCCCGTTAGCAGGAGTATTGATGAGGTATTTCAAAATTCAAAAGATTCTATAAGTATACCCGCAGAAATAACTTACACTACCAATATCGACGATGAAAAACGCATAAGAGATGAAAGGTATGGTGGTTTAAAGCTAAACAATAAAGGGCACGAAAATGACACTTATATTGAGTTTGGAGGCCGCCTAAGAACAGGAAAGGATGAGGAATTGGATATTGAAAATATTGAACTTGAAAAGATAGATCCATCACTCAGAATTGGCTTACAACCTTCAAAATTTAGGCTTGTTGAATTTAGTGTTACAAATCGTGAAAAGGAAGTAGATTCAATTGAGATTTTATTTAAATATGAATTCAAATAATTTTAAAAGTAGATGCTATCAAAAAAAGTATGAACTAATCACGTTCGCCATTTATATTTCTTGCAAAAAATCAGGTAGGGGATAAGCTTCAAAGTCCATATGAAATTCCTCAGTTATAAATTGTTCGAGAACATCCAATTCTTCATTTGTTAAATTTAATTTGCGAATTAAAGGAGAAAGTGTATTTAATCTTTTCTTACGATCATTTTTAGTTTTAAAACTACCACCATTATTATAATGTTCAAGCACATCTCTTAATGATTTTTTTGAGCCATTATGCATATAGGGCCCAGCACGTTGAGCCACTCCCCATAATGTTGGTGTTTTATGTTTAAATTGATTCAATCGGTAACTAAAATCTTTTTTGTTACTCTCAAAAACTTTTGCTCTACCAATATCTTCTGTAACCAGGCCAATATCATGAAAATTACCATCACTTAAATTTGTACTGGATTGATGACAAATTCCACAATGTTTATTAAATAACTTTTTACCATCGCTTACATGACCTATATTTACGTAGTTCATACTGGGCAATAGATTACTTGTAGAGTTTAAAAATTCCACCACATTTTCATTTTTGACGATAGCTTCCTCTTTTAAATTTCTACTAGGTGACTTAAGAGTTCTTTCAAAAGCAACTATAGCTTGAGCAATTCTATCTAGTGAAATAACTTCTGTGCCAAAAGCTTTATGAAATTTATTTTTATACATTTCCATATCACTAAGCTCAATAATTAGTTCATCTAGATTTTGATTCATTTCATTAGGGTTAACTATTGGCATTAGGGCTTGTGAATAGAGATCACCTACACGACCATCCCAAAAAAATGAATGTCCAAATTCCTCTTGAAGTTCTAAGCCAATAATTGTGGGCGTTCTTAATGCTAGAATTTCCCCCTTAAACCCTATGGCTTTTTCGCGCCCATCACTCCATCCTCTAGATGGTTGATGACAATTCATACAAGAGATCTTATTGTTACCGGAAAGTCTTTTATCGGCAAACAACCAAAAACCTAATTCTTCTATTTCTGTCCATTTTTTTGTATTAACAAATGTTTCATATGAATTTGAAGCTTTAACTTTTATAAAAAAACTAAAAATTACTAAAAATATAAATATACGCAGATAACTCATAATAACCCAACCCTTGTCAATCAGTCCTCTTCCTATTCTCAATTCATAACATAAAATATTAAAAACTGAATAATAGTTGCTGAAATAGAATTCTTTATATGAACTCCCATAAGAAACTTTAATTGGTGTTATCTAAAAATATTAGAGGATTTGGAATTCACACACGTCGTTAAAATTCGTCATTTAAAGTAGATTGTGTGCTCGTTATGGACTTTTCAAAACATTGTTTAGAGAAGTAAGGCTTGAAACATCAAATTATTGAGTAAAAAAGTATTTAGAGAGCGCAATTGCAACATATTTCCGCAATTAATGGGTGTATTTCTTATTCAAAAAGTATAAAACGAAGTTAATTGTTTGGAATTGAAATACAAAATTCTGCCCCTTCGCCTATAGAGGATTTTAGTTCAATTTTTCCATTGTGCAAATCCACAATTTTTTTCACTATTGACAAGCCAATTCCAGAGCCTCCACTTTTTTTATCTAAACTTTTAAATGGTTCAAATATTTTATCGTGATATTTTTTGTCAATTCCCGGTCCATTATCTTTTATGCAAATAGTATTATATTGATCATCAGACTTACCAAAAATAAGTATATGCACATTTTTATCGCCTTTGTGATTTATAGAGTTAACAATAAGGTTTTCAAATACCCTTTTTAGTTTATCTTTATCACCTGTAACGATAGGCAAATCCCCTAAAATCTCAAATTTTAAACGTCCGCCCTTAGAGCCTTTAAACCTTTCTATAATATCACTTATTAAAATTTGAGTATTAATTTTTGAGAAATTTAAACCTAAACTTCCGGCACGATTATATTCTAAAATAGCTTCAATTAGTTCTTTAATTCTATTAATTGACTTTTTCAACTGCTCAATTGAACTTGGCACATCTTGGTACTTTTTAGCTTCAAAGTCTTCTTTTAGAAAATCAATAAATGACATGCTTGTTATTAACGGTGACTTTAAGTCATGAGAAATAGTATATACGAGCTGTTCCATGTCTAAGTTTTTTTGCAGTAAAATTTGATTTGATTTTTTCAATTCATTTTCAAGCTCTACTTGCTTAGTAATATCAATATGAACCCCAATCATCCTATCAATTTCGCCGAGTTCATTTTTTATGCCCACTCCTTTACAAATCACAGAGATTATTGAACCATTTTTATGATTATATCTAACTATCTGATAATAAGGATCTGATTCATATTTTGTATAGTGCTGTTCTTGTATTTTTTGTGCACACTGTAAATCTTCTTCATAGACAAGTTTTTTCCAAGCCTCATTAGTATTAGGTATTTCGTCATCGCTATAACCTAGTAATTTTTTAAAACCAGAACTCATATACTTAATATTTTTATCTTTTAAGTTCCATTCCCACCAGCCATCTGTATTCAACTCAAGCACGGTTTTTATTTTATCGCTTTCTCGACGAATGAATTCGTCTATTGACTTGCGATAAGATATATCAATAACTGTTGCTATTATACTTTCAAAAGGAAACGCTAAAGGAGCTAAACCTATCTCTAGTGGAATTTCACCGCCCGATTTAGTTTTACCAAAAAGCTCTCGCCCAATACCCAAACGAGTGTATCTTGGATTTTTTATGTAATGATTAAATGCTTCAAAATGATTATTTACAAATCGTTCTGGTATTAAATTCGTTAGATCTTTGCCTATAAGTTCACCTGGTTCGTAACCAAACATCTTCTCTAAGGCGGGATTTGCTACTTCAATTTTGCCATTATAATCAACGGTTAAAATTCCTGTAGGTGCTGAAATAAATATTGATTTCAAGATGTTGTCCATATCAATATGTTTGTTACCTATTTTAATGGCTTCAGAAGTCGATTCTTTTTTATTTTTTGTTGTTTGTACAGTTTTTACTTTTTTCATTTTTT
>JAGRAE010000181.1 GCA_020435005.1 Bdellovibrionales bacterium | reverse complement strand
GTTGGTGGGATACCCGCTGAACTCGTACCATAAGCGCCAGTACCTGCAACAACCTTTATTTTTCCGGCAGGTACAGTTGTGCCAATGACTGTAATGTCACCTACAGAACGATTGTAAAACCAAATTACATCTTGCGCACCATCTGCAATAAATAAATTATCATTGCCGTCATTAACAATTTCGTATGGACGCATTTTAACAACTTGTGGTTCGGCAATGGGATCAATATCTCCACCCAATCCAGCAGCGCCTAGGATTGTACAAACTGTACCTGTCGTTAGACTGTTGCAAGCATCCGAAAACATATTCACATTTACAGTCCATGATTGAGAGGGAAGTGTCGGTGAAAATCCATCATTAACTGTGACAGTTATGGTGTGAGTTCCAAGTTCTGCTATTGTAGGAGTAAAAGTTATGGCATTACCAGAGCCAACAAAAACACCTGCAGGTGCGGGATTGCCATCAAATGTCCAAGTATAAGATAATGGATCTGTATTATTGTCATTTGCCGTAATAGAAAAGCCACGAGTCGTTAAATAGTTCATTTTTATAAATGAACTTGAGGGGTTTGGATTTGAAATAGCCGGTGTTGAATTGATTTTAATATTCCAAGTAAATGAATCTGTTGTTGCATTGTCATCTTCGACAGTAACAGTAAAAGTATTTACACCAAGGTCAGTAGTTCCATTTGGCGTCGGGAAACTTGCCGCCGCAGCTGTATAATTGGGAGTAGCTGCAGATGAAACGGGAGGATCAGCATTGATTCCCCAAGTATAATTAAATGGAGCCTGTCCAGTGGCACTTACCGTAAAAGCTTGGTTGCCACCTTCTTGAATAACTATAGGGCTACCAACAGGAGTTTGTCCGTTAATTTGAGCAACCAGTGGGTTAACTACAGTGACGGCCCATGAGCTAGTAGTTGTTTCATATCCATCATCCACGACAACGCTTATTGTGTTGGATCCAGCTAAGGTACAAGAAGGAGTAAATGTGTTTTGAGAGGCATTAGTACCACTTAATACTGTAAATGAAGATGCATGATTAGCTCCATTTAAACGCCAAGTATATGTCATTCCGTCATTATCGGGATCCGTTGCATTAACAGTAAATACAATACTTCCGGAGCCACATGTGACTGAGTTTCCTGCAGCGGCTGGTGTTGTTAAATCAATATTGGGCGCTGTGTTCTTTTCGATGCTAAAAATCTTACTGTCTTCAGAGATTTCATTGCTGGCAATAACTTCAAGTGTATTCACTCCAGGATTTACTGCGCCACCATTAATATCAATAAAAGGTTCAGAACCTTGTATCAACAAGCTTCCATTCAATTTCCACGTATATTCTACTTGCCCAGATGTACCATTAACTGCTATGGCAAAAGTTGTATCCGTAGTGTCAGTAACACGCACCGGATTAGTGGTTGGCGAAAAAGATATTATTTCTACATCTTCGATAACAACTTCATTATTTTCAGAGTTATTGTCAGGAGTCGTATCATTTAAAATGTCGAAGTCGTTACTTTCCGACTTACATCCAGATATGAAAGTAGAGGATATAAAAAGTAATATTATAATGCTGATAAAATTTTTAAATAAACTCAATATTTACTTCCTTTTAATTACACTTCAATAGACGTACCGCATGTGCTTTTATATGTTACTTATCGGACATAGGACGGGTGGGCTTTAGGCCTACAAAAATTATTTCTTAATAAATTTGTTTCGATTCAATACAAGTATTAATTTGAAATTCTCATTCTGAGATATTGAATCATTAAAATTGGTAATAATAAAATGGCTAAAGCCCAAGGCGGCATTCCGCCACTTTTGTTAGATGGAGGGATGACTAAACCACAGCCGCCACCTTTATCATCATTTTTTACAACATTAGGTGGAGTTGAGTTATTGGATGGATTGTTATTAGAGACTTCAGAAATTTTAGTAAAGGCTTCACTTGGAATTTTAAGGGCCGGATCACCTAAAAGTGTCCAGCTTTTCAAAACATCAGAGGAAGAAGATTTATCCGCCTGAGAAGCTTTAGCTAATTGTATTAAATCTCCTATTCTAACTGTAGAATAATTTTTATTTATTTTTTGAGATAGTTCATTAAAAAAGCTTTTATTTAAATTAACTTGAGCTTCGGGCAATGTATAAGTAGTTGAACCCCAATAGGCAATGGCTCCACCAAAAGGGTTTAATACAAGCTCTTCACCTATTGATTTATTGTTAAAATTATTATCTGCAAAATTAGCAGATAAACAATTGAGTCCAAAGACGATTGGTAATTGGTTATTTCGCAAGGATTTTGCATCTTCTGTTTTATAAATTTGAGAATCTCCCCAGTAACCTTCCAATCCGTGTCCAATAAAAGTTAAAATTAATGGCGTTTGTAAATCAAATTTTTTATCAATATCTTCTTTCATTTTCGTTTGATTAGGATAGTTATTTAATGATTTCGTTTTTGCAATTAAGGGTTTTGATCCGTTTTGTTTAATTAAAGAATCAGCTAATGCTTCTGATTTTTCGGCAAAACCTTCAAAAAAATTCGACTCGTCTGCATAAAAAGAAAACTCTCTTGATCTATTCGGATGTGGCGAGCGTTCACCCTCTTCATAGTTAATAATTTTATCAACCATATCCTTTAACTCTATGACATTTGTGGCCGGCAGACGACCAATGGCTATATCAGGCATGCGTTCATGATTAAAAGTTACAAACCAATCGTCACTAGCAAAATCTAGAAAGTCACTTGTTCGCATCGCAATGGGAGTTAAGAAATCTGTATGACCAAAACCAAGGTGATTGTTTATGTCATACCTGCCATCTCCCAAAAATACAATATATTTAGGTTTTGGTGATTGCCAGTTTTCAAATGCAAATTTAAAAAAATCTTTAATAGCTTGTTTCGTGTGATAGCCATTACCAAATTCAGCATAAATTTGGTCTAAAGTTACGGCTGATACATTTAGCCCTTCACTTTCTCTGTACTTGACTAAATCATAAGCTGTATCGATCATCTTTTCATGACCTACAAAAAGCATATCAGCTTGTCGAGTCGTATTTTTAAGAGAAATGTTATAGCCTTTTGCTAAATAAATGGCTAAAGGTTTTAAAACAGCACTATCCTCAATAAAAGCTAGGCGATAACCATTTTCATCTATAAAATTGCTGTCTAGAGACATTCTCGTTTTATAAGTTAGGTTTCCATCGTCACTATAAATATTTAAATTTTTATATAGCTTTGAGCTGCTAGGGTCGCTTACATCGTAGACTTTTATACTAGGAGAGCTAAACCCACTCACTTCGAAATATTTATCAACAGGAACTTTATAAACTAACTTTTGATTGTTAAAAGATACAAGCTCTGACTTGTATTCAACTTCTAAGTAATTAATATCTAAAATTTCTAAATCACTTGCAGGTACGGTGTCGGGTATGGGTGCTAGTTTAATTGTGTTTATACCATTTACAAAATGACTTGAAGGGAGTTCTAAAGTGACTTTTGTGGGATAATAATCATTAAACTTTACTTCGCCAGATATTTGTGAAGTAGCATTAACCCAAACCCCTAAGTGATGGGTGGCATTAGCTGTATATTGAGTTCGTCCTCTTAGAAAAACATTCAATCTCACTTTATTATTCAGATCAGATTTTAGCCCTGGCAGATTTACATCTATAGTAAGATCATCTGGGTGCCAGTTGGGTCCTGTCCCATTCCACTGACTAATTCTGGCCATAAAAAAATGGTCGCCGTCTTCACCGACCGAGCGATCATTAATATAGAGGTTGTTTTCTTCGTAGCGAATCTTTGCTTCTGTAATTTCAAAAAATGAATTCTCCTTGCCAGTTGGGTCTGCACTCAATTCATGAAATCTAAGTGGTGATTGACCAGAAGTATAAAATTCAAAGGGAGTCAATACAACTTCTTCATAATTATTATCTTGTCTCCTAACAACATCACCCCAAAAACGAAGGCGATCGCCGCTGTTAAAGCTAGTATCAGCACTAATGACTTCTATTGGGATTTCATTTTCCAACCAGTACATTCTTAAATTATTTATATCTATATTGTCTAGGACACCTTCTACTCCCAATTCTCTGAGATCATCATAACTTATTTCATACATACCTTGTTCTGTGTATCGTATACGTATAGAACCAGCCACAGCAGAAGGTGCTAATGTTAATTCACCCGAAGGCTGGCTGTTATTCCAAGCCACTCCATCTAATCCAATATCCAATATTATTTTTTGAACAGCAGAAATTTGTTGCGAGGTTGGGTTATATTTTAAAGGATGAATTTCAATTTTAACATATTTTTTACCGCCAATTTCTTGTAAATTTGTTGTTAGATTAAAATAATTGTTGGGGATAAAGTTTGCCTGTGAATAGGCTTCATTGTTTTCACTATATGAAGCAATTAAATTATTGGAAGCATCTAGAGTCCAAGAGGGAGCCGGTTGGATACGATGAGAAGTAATCCCAGCTTCTGTAATTTCACTGTTGGAGAGCTGAGCTGTTGTAAATGATTCATCTACTTCAATGAGTATGACTCGTTCTGCTAATTCTGGAGAACCTACAGTAAGTATTTTGCTATAGCCAGGTACATTTACCTGTTCATAAGTAGCATTCCATGAGCTAACAGTATATTCAGCTGTTGGTGGAATAATCTCTAAGCGAAGACTATTATGGTTTTGTGCTAAGATATGTATACCATGTCCTAAATCTTTTGCACCAGGGTTGGCAATAACTCCTGGAGTATAGTTGTTACCATTATTGGAGTTACTATCAGTATTGCCGTTATTTACATTAGGATTAGGTAGTGGAGCTGAACCTAATCCCGATAAGGGAAGAGCTGACACAGGACCATGTTGAGTTCGTACGCCACCTGTCGCTACGTCTTCAATCATATAGTAATAAACTTCTCCATTATTAACAGTCGTATCAATAAAATAATAAGACCCATAAGGTCCTAGAGACAAAAAGTTATTGCGAACAAGTTCGGAATTGATTTGGACAAAGCCTTCAAATGGAGACTGACTTCGGTAAATGTTAAAACCTAAGTGGTTCCATTCAGAGCCAGTTTGCCATTTAACTAATGCTTCTCCATCATAGCCCTCAGCAACTATTTGAATAACAGAAGCTGGCGAGTTAGCCCATGATATAACGATATCACAATTTGTTTCAGAAACTTTTGTGTTGGGGTCAGGGTCTTCTACAGCAGGATCAAAAAAATCCCCCCACCATTGATTAAAAGATATTGTATTTCCACCACAGCCAGAAGATGAGGCTAAATTATAGCTTTGAGTGCTAGCAGGTGGAGTGTTATCTGGTCCCCAATGCCATTCAATATCATCGTAAGTTCCTGGTAAATTATTCGTATTGAACTGAATAGCTTTTAACGAGGCATAACTTTCGGAAAGATTTGTTAAATGACCTGATCGTAGATGAGCCAAAGTGGTACTTCCACCAAAATTTAAACCATTCGTATCTATATAATCAATATGGAACCCACTTAAATCAACGGTTCCTGAAGTTGCTGTAAAACTCCAAGTTCCACTACCATTAACAGTTACTTTTCCCTTTTGACTTAAATTTTGTGGATATACATCTTGAAGTCCATCAATTTTAAAGGTTCCACCATTAACTGTTATGCCTCTCCCATTATTGATTTTTAAAATCCCACCACCACTGACCTCTAGTCGTCCATTAGGAATGTTTACACCATTTGTAAGTATTAAGGTTTTTCCATTTGCTACTAAATAAGCTCCACTATTACCGCTAGAAAAACTAAGATTATTAATTGTGACAGATGCCCCTTGTTGAGTGATGGTTCCACCACCGGTCTTAAGAATTTCTAAATTTGATATAGTTGAATTCGAAGTTAGGGATTGTGATGACCCAGTGCCATTATCAATTAATCTCAAAACTCCATCATTCTGTGTGACAGAACCCGTACTAGCATAACTTCCGTAAACTTCAAAAATAGCATTTGTTGAATTGACATAAGTGATATTTCCAGTACTAATGGTTACATTCTTACAAGCGGCTACTCCACTGGCACCATTGATAGAAGGATTATTTGCAGCATTATTAATGGTACAATTCTTCGTGCTACTAGGGACACCCGCTGACCAATTAGTAGCAGTAAACCAATCTGAATTAGTAAAGCCAGTCCAAGTGGTATTGGCGGCCCCAACTATTGAGGCTGTATTTAATGTTATCGGAAAGACTGTTGA
>JAGRAE010000180.1 GCA_020435005.1 Bdellovibrionales bacterium | reverse complement strand
AATTCTTCTTTCAGCGCCCATTTGCTCTCTCTCTTTATCTTGTTCATTATCCATACATAAACTCTATCGGGACATCTGGACCAAAGTTTGAGGAAAAAATGAAGCTGATATCATATTGAGATTGTTTTAAATTCAATTAATTGCCCTAAGGCAAGTTGTAAGTGCCTGTATTTACTTACAAAGTTTAAAACTTTAAAATTTAAGTAAACACTTATTTTTAAGGATTTAAAAATGAAACTTTCGATCTTTAAAAATGGTGTTGTCCATCTGCAGAACGGTAGGAAATATTAAATTTAAAAAACACCAAAAGTAGAACAATTATTTTTATATATCTGCCTTAGAGATGTCTTGAAATAGATACTTTGCAACTTTGACACACCTATTAAACCAAACAAGAATGTTTCAAGGAAATAAAGACCTCGCCTAGTTTTCAGGTACAATAAACTAATATAAATTTTCAATTAATAGGAGCATAAAATGCAAAAGATTCTCTGGACTTTAAGTGTTTTTACTTTATTCAACCAACATGTTTTAGCTGGTGCTATTTATGTAACAAACAAAATGTGCTCAGAAAAGTTAAGTTTTGTAGATGAGAAAAAAAATGTACAGTACATAATGAAAACAAGAGGCATGAGGATAGGCGCTGAGTTAATAGAATTATCTGATAATAGATCTGACAGTGGTGGAATCACGAAAATCTATACAAAAAGTGGTTCTCTTGAAGTATCAAATAATGGTAAGGCCTGCAACTACAGTGGTAAAAATGAAGATAATATAAATAATAAAATACTAGAAGTATTTAAAATAAAAGAATCGATACTCGCAAACAATCCAAAAGAGTTAGAATCGCTTCGTAAATCATGCAGAGACTATGTGTACGATTACCTTAAAGAACAAGGGACATTGCCCAAAGACACTTTATCTTCTGAGACTGGCGCAAAGACAGGCATAGGCAGGAAAGTTGTTGATTAATCTATAGAGCAGGCTCTCACTATGGCAGTATAAGATTAAACCCTGAGATTTGTGCTTAATTTACTTGGCAATTGACTCTTCGGTTACGAGTCCAACAAAAAACTCTGGCAGCGATCGAGTTATTAAAGGTCGTTAAAATTTGACTTTATAATGTTAAATCGATAAGGGTCGTGTAGTGAAACGACCCAAGGCCATGAAAGATTCAAAAGAAACTCAAGCTTCACACTCTCTAAAAGAAGGTAAAGACTATTACATTGAAGACGGCAAATACGTATTTACAGAGGCCTATCACTTTAGGCGCGGCAGTTGCTGTGAGTCGAGTTGCCGCCACTGCCCCTATGGGTTTAAAGATAAACTGAAAGGTAAAAAGAAAGTTTAAATGTGTGTAATACTTAAATCGAGTGGAGAGCTTTCATACAAAAGACCTTCGCCAATGATTGTTTCACCTTTTTGATTAAAGCTTTCAAAACGAAAGTGATAAATATTTTCACTCTTTTTTGACCAGTCAAAAACTTTAATTTCAGAAAGGGTTTTGGGTTGATCCAGTCGATAAAAACTTTTAAATGCAGCTTCCTTGGCGGTCCATAAAAAATGTGTCTCTGGTGCCAGATCCATTTCTTCTTCACTACAAACTCTAGCAATTAAGTTTTTTTCAATTCTATTTATTTGTTCAACGTCTACGCCGAGGTTTTGATATTGATAACTACTCACAAATACACCTAGAGTTGGACAATGACTAATTGACAATCCTCCCCATTGAGGATGAGGGATTTTATTTAAATCTAGAAGTTCTTTAAAATCATACTCAATTTGCGATTCATGTTCCAAATTTGGGAAGGCACCGTTTTCCATTGCAGTTTCAAAATATTCATAAATTTCTTGGCGTAAATACTGGCGAAATTCCTTCATGGTTTGTAATTTGTTTTCTACTGTCATTACATGCAAGTCAGGGATTTCCAAGTAATCTCTAAAAATTTCAAGATGTGAGTTTTCAATAATCATAAATCAAACCTCTGTGGCCAAATAATATCTTCGCCGTTCGTAATTTGCATCATTCTTTTTAATGGAACTCTTGCTTTATCAATGATTTCACTTTTTAAATAAACTTCGTACTGATTGGTTTCAAGTGCCATTTTTATTTTTTCTAAAGTATTGAGCTTCATATAAGGGCACTCATTGCAAGCGCAGCTGCCTTCAGCAGGAGCTTGCATTAACTCAGCATCTTTTCTGTGCTTTTTCATTTCGTGGAAAATTCCACTTTCGGTAGCAACAATAAATTTTTTAGCAGGATTTGTTTGTACTTCTTTTATTAACTTTGAAGTTGAGCCAATAACATCAGCGTATTCTAAAACGGCTTCGATACATTCTGGATGGGCGAGAACTATGGCATCGGGATGCTCGCTTTTGAGCTCGTAAAGCTTTCTTGCAGAAAATAAAACGTGAACTTCACAAGAACCCGGCCATAATTCCATTTTGCGGCCTGTTTTTTTCACTAGATAGTGACCTAAATTCCTATCAGGTCCAAACAATACTTTTCGGTCTTTGGGAATGGCTTGAATGATTTTTTCTGCATTGGTTGAAGTACAGGTAACGTCAGTGATGCTTTTTACTTCTGCGGAGCTATTAACATAACTTACCATGATTGCTTCTGGGTTGTTTAAACGCCACTCTAGATATTTATCAAAGGGAGAGTGGTCAACTAATGAGCAGCCGGCATTAGTATCGGGAACGAGAACTTTTTTGGTGGGAGACAGTATTTTTACACTTTCTGCCATAAACACGACTCCTGACATAAGTACAACAGGAGCTTCAATTTTTTCACTGATTTGTGCCAAATAAAGACTATCACCAACATAGTCGGCGATATCCTGTATCGCACCTTCTTCGTAGTAGTGAGCTAATATCACAGCTTTGTTTTGCTGTTTTAAATTTAAAATTTGGTCTTCAATAGACATGTTAAAAGGGTCCTTAAATTTCTCCACCCTTAAGTACAGTAATAATAGCTTTAGAAACGGATTTTAAAGAGTCCATCACTCCTTCACCTTCGCTAGCTTTAGCTTCAAACTCTGGCGCATTGTATTTGTTTAAAGCTCTTCTCAACTCAGAAATAGGTAAAGCATTTGGTAAATCTCTTTTGTTGTATTGAAAAACCAAGGGGATTTTGTTTATGTCATAACCTTGCATTTCTAAATTGGTCTTTAGATTTTCTAAAGCTTGTAAGTTTTCTTCCATTCTCTCAGCTTGAGAATCAGCTACAAAAACAACGCCATCTAAACCTTTTAAAATAAGTTTTCGACTGGCATCGTAAACCACTTGACCAGGAACAGAATAAAGGTGAAAGCGAGTTTTAAAGCCACGAATATCGCCCACTTCAAGTGGCAAAAAATCAAAAAATAAAGTTCTTTCTAAATCAGAAGGCAATTCAGTTAGTTGAGATTTATCTTCACCATTACTTTTGTGAAAAATGTATTGAACATTTGTGGTCTTACCACTCAACGAGGGACCGTAGTAAACAATCTTACAATGTATTTCTTTAGCATTATAATTTATAAACGACATTACAACTCAATCCGATTTTCAAGGGCACGCCCTAAAGTTCTATGATCAATATAGTCTATATCACCGCCAATGGGAACACCATGGGCTATTCGGGTGACTTTAATGTTTATTTGACCCAAAATTTTGGCTAAATACAAGACCGTTGTATCACCTTCTAGGTCCGCATCAAGAGCTAATATCACTTCTGTTATAGGGGTTGGTGTTGATCGCGACTCTTCTATACGGTTGATTAACGCTTGAATCTTTAAATCTTGAGGCGTGATGCCATCTAAGGGGGAAATGGCTCCGTGCAACACATGATACCGACCACGAAAAACTTGTGAAGACTCTAAGCGTGAAATGTCTGAGGGATCTTCTACTACACAAATTAAATCATTTTGACGGTGTAGGTCTGAACAATAATGGCAGAGTTCATCTTCAGTATAAGAATAGCACTGTGGACATTCTTTGACCTTGGTTTTTACATCGTGTATGGCTTCTTGCAAATCATGGGCATATTCCTTGGAAGAGCGTAAAATAAAATAAGCCAGCCGTTGAGCGGTCTTTGGCCCAATGCCTGGGAGCTGACTTAACTCATGGACTAATTTTTCAAGAGAGGCTACACGATCAACCATAATTAATTAAAACATTCCCGGCATACTAAAGCCACCAGTTATTTTTTCCATTTCTTTTTGCGAAGTATCTTTGGCTAATTTTATAGCATCATTGGCTGCGGCTAAAAATAAATCTTGTAACATTTCTGCATCACCAGATGAAAAAACATCTTCTTGTATGCTTACAGCTGTAATTACTGTTTCACCGTTAACTTTAACAGTAACACCACCGCCGCCAGCAGTTCCTTCAAACTCTCTTTCTTTTAGTTCATCTTGGACTTTCTTCATGCGGTTTTGCATTTGATTAGCTTGTTTCATTAGTTGTTGCATGCCGCCACCGAACCCTTTTTTCATTTTATCTCCTTAATATCTTGAATTTGTGTTTTAAATAATGATTGTGCGTGTTTTACGAGAGGATGATTTTCCACCTCTTCCAATGTTTTTGCTTGTTTTATAGTTTCTTTCTTCTCGGCCAAGGCATGTGGAGTCAAATTTTTAGTTTTTTTTTCCGCCATGGCTTCTAATTGAATATCTAGGTTATAACTCTTTCCCCAAAATGTTTTTATATAGTTAGTGAGCTTCTTTTTAAAGTCAGGCTCAGAAACTTGTTGGTGCAAAAACTTCATTTTTGCTGGAATAGCAATTACGATATTGTCGCCTTGAATAGACTTTGGATATGAATGTTCGAGTTTAGCCGCAATTAATCCATTAACAGCTTTAATTTTCTCAACAAGTTGAGACCATTTTTCTTCGGGAGTAGTTGCTGTTGATCCTTGAGTATTTATTTTTGAAGATGGTGGAATACTCTCCGGTTCTGGTGATGAGGGAAGTGGTGCTTCATCAAATTGGGGGGCATAGTTTTTTACATTTCTTAAAGAAGGTTCGGGAGTTTTGCTCACAGGAGGTTTTGGCATGGCTTCTTGGCTTGTAGAAGGAGATTCTTCTGTGCTTTGCTGATTCGATTGATTATCGGGTGAACTACGCAAAAGCCTTTGTAAGTCAACAATTCGCGGAGCTTGAGCCATTCGCAGTAATAGCATCTCTAAAATTAAGCGCGGTTCTTGTGCGCGTGGCACATCATTGGCTCCCTTTAAAGCCATATCAAATAATAAATGAATGTCTTCTTCAGTTAATTGTGTAGATAACTTTTTAAAAAATTCAATTTCAGAATCGGGTAAGTCAATGATTTGTGTGCAACCACTGGGGTTAACCTTAACTATTAAAAGGTGGCGGATAACTTCTAAGAGTTCGTGGGTAAAGACTTCAACATCTAAACCGCTGGCAAAGATTTTAGCAACAATATCTAATGCTTTTTGTAAATCGCGAGTGGTTAAGGCTTCTAATGTGTCTCTTAGTAGACTGCGATCTGTTAAGCCCAAGGCTTCAACAACACTTTGTAGAGTGATATTTTGAGAGCTAAAGGTAATGATTTGATCTAATAAACTCTGGCTGTCGCGCATAGAACCATCACCCTGTCGAGCAATAGCCCATAGGGCTTCGGGTTCAAATTGGACACCATCATTTTGACAAATATTTTCTAAGTGTTGGCATATTTTGCGCGTGGCAATTCGACGAAAATCAAAGCGCTGGCAACGCGATAAAATGGTGTTCGGTATTTTATGAGCTTCTGTTGTGGCCATGATAAAAATAACGTGATCGGGAGGTTCCTCGAGAGTTTTTAAAAGCGCATTAAAGGCACTGCCCGTAAGCATGTGAACTTCATCTATGATATAAACTTTATACTTGCCGTGGGAAGGCCTGTAACCGACACTTTCACGCAATTCCCTAACAGCATCGACCCCATTATTACTAGCTCCATCAATTTCAATGACATCTACACTTTGTCCTTGTGAGATTAATTCACATTCAGAACATTCATTGCAGGGGTTAAAATTTATAGCTTGTGGACAGCGAATGGCTTTAGCTAAAATTCGCGCCGTTGAAGTCTTTCCCGTCCCACGCGGTCCAGTGAATAAC
Organism: Bdellovibrionales bacterium; assembly: GCA_020435005.1. Classification (GTDB taxonomy): domain Bacteria; phylum Bdellovibrionota; class Bdellovibrionia; order Bdellovibrionales; family UBA1609; genus JACKAN01. Next base: position 304 of record JAGRAE010000180.1, on the reverse strand, counting down.
AGTGCATGGGGCAGTCGTTCATTATGTAGTGCGTTATGAAGGGTTTGGCTAATATGATCTTGGCCAATTAACTCAGCAAAAGTTTTAGGTCTCCATTTGCGTGCTATAACTTGATAGGCCATATCCTCACTTTTGATATCTGACTCGGTTACTAACTTCAGAAATTAAAAAAGTGGCCAGGCACCCCATATCACATAGTTCCCTTGCTACCGTTGCTTCCTTCCGGACCTGGCGGGGTTCACAAAAGTCTCTATTGTACGGGACCCGGCCCCAAAGGCCACAATCTATAGGCTCCAGGCGATTT
>JAGRAE010000017.1 GCA_020435005.1 Bdellovibrionales bacterium | reverse complement strand
GATTAAAAAATTAAATAAGAATGTTCTGCTTGTCGATGACGAAGAAGGAATTAGGGAGTTGTTACAAGATATGCTTAATGAATTTGGAATGAATGTAACTACTGCAGAAAATGGGCAAGAGGCCTTAGATAAATTTAAATTATCCCCTGAGAGTTTTGATCTCATTATTTCAGATATGAAAATGCCAATTATGGATGGACCCACATTTTTACAAGAAATTCGCCAACTAAAACATTTAAGGCAACCCAAATTCATTTTTATTACTGGTGGAATCAATATTGATTTTAGTAAAATAAGTAATAACTCTAACATTTACATTGATGGTTATTTTTACAAACCATTCAATGAAACAGAAATCTATTCTCTACTCACAAAAATCTTTAAAATAGAACCAGATAGCTAATTACTTCTTTAAACCCTTTAAGCCTTTCTTATACATAATTCGAGCTACGTTGTTCTGCCAAACATTTAACCTCAAAGCTCTTAATTTTTTAGACATTTTAGGCTTAAATTCTTGTTCTTTTTGCCAAACTTTTTTGATTTCATCTTTAGATTGCCAAAATCCTACACCCAAACCAGCCAAGTAAGCAGCGCCAATAACAGTGGTTTCGATCATTCTAGGCCTAATAATGGTCTTTCCCAAAAAGTCGCTTTGCATTTGTAAAAGTAGCGAATTATTTACAGCACCGCCATCAACTCTAAGGTCTCTTAAATTCTTACCTAAATCTTTTTGCATAGCTAAAAGAATATCTACGTTTTGGAGGGCCATGGCTTCTAGAGTTGCTCTCGCAATATGAGCACGGTTTGTACCACGAGTAATACCCAATATAGCTCCTCTTGCCTCAGGGTCCCAATAAGGTGCACCTAAACCAGTGAAGGCAGGTACAACTTCTACACCCTCAGTGCTTGCAACTTTTTTAGCAAGCTTTTCTACCTCCTTACTCTCAACAAAAAACTTCAGCTCATCCCGAAGCCATTGTACAGCAGCTCCACAAATAAATGCTCCCCCTTCCAATGCATAGGTGAGATGACTTTCACCTTTTAATTGCCATGCTACCGTTGTTAAAAGACCTGTTTTAGAACGTATTAAATTTTTACCTGTATTCATGACTAGAAAACTGCCTGTACCAAATGTACATTTGGCTTGACCGGCATTAAAACAAGTTTGGCCAAAGAGGGCGGCTTGTTGATCTCCAGCTATACCAGTGATGGGAATGCCATCAGGTAACCCAGGAACATTGTGAGTAACTCCAAATAAACCACTTGAAGGTTCAATTTGAGGTAAAATATTTCTAGGGACTTTTAATATTTTTAACAGTTCTTCATCCCATTCTGGCTTGTTAATATTCATTAACATAGTACGAGAGGCATTTGAAACATCTGTTTTATGAGATTTACCCCCTGTGAGCTTCCACAATATATAAGTATCTATTGTACCCGCTAACAATTGTCCTTCTTTAGCCTTGTTACGTGCACCACTCACATTGTCTAATAACCATCTAAATTTTGTTCCCGAAAAATAGGGATCTAAAACTAGACCGGTTTTGTGTTTTATTGTTTTTTCATAACCTTGCTTTTTTAATCTCTCACAAATATTTTGCGTACGGCGACACTGCCAAACTATTGCATTGTATATAGGCTTTCCACTTTTTTTGTCCCAAATAAGAGAGGTCTCTCTTTGATTTGTAATACCTATTGCGGCAATACTTTTGGTTTCTATTTGAGAAACTTCTATTAATTTACGTATACTCGATAAAACACTACGCCAAATATGATCGGGATCATGTTCAACCCAGCCTGCTTTAGGATAGATTTGAGCAAATTCTTCGTTAACCTTAGCAATAGAAGTTCCATCGTGATGTATTAAACTTACAGTTGTTCCTGTTGTGCCCTGGTCTATAGCCATAATATATTTCATTGGTAACCTCTCTCTTTGCTTTTTTCACAGATTTTCATTATTAAATTTATTAGACAATAAAATAAAAAAGGAAAGAGCATTTGAAAAGTATTTGGCAAAGTTTAGAAGAAAGTGGTCTGCATATACCCAAAATGGATGCTAACGCTGTGCTTTATAAAGCCCTCCCTCACTTTTTTATGGAATTAATGAAAAAGTATCTACGATTGAATGTTGAAGGAATTGAGAATATACCCAAAGGATCTTCTCTAATTACACCCAATCATTCTGGCTTTGCTGGTTTAGATGCCATGTTATTAAGTTATTTAATACATGAACACACAAATAGAGCCGCTTGGGTTATGACTCATCACTTTTGGTTTTTGGCAAAGGCTACATCTATTCCCGCAAATAAGCTTGGATTTATTGAAGCCACAAAAAAAAATGCCATCGAGTATTTAAATAAAAATCAAATTGTTGTGTTATTCCCAGAGGGTGAATATGGTAATTTCAAACCTTCTTCAAAGGCTTATCGTTTACAAGAATTTAAAAGAGGATTTATTCGTTTAGCTATTGAAACTCAAACACCCATCGTACCAACAATTGTTATAGGAGCTGAAGAAACTCACATCAATTTAAGTCAGCTTAAATTTACAAAATATTTAAGGGGTTTATTACTACCATTGCCATTAAATGTACTCCCTTTGCCTGCAAAATGGAAAATTCGTTTTTTGGAACCTATAAATTTACCTTACAAGGCCAAAGCTGCAGAAGATAGAGAGCTTGTATACGAAATTGCCGACGATATCAGGGGCAAAATGCAAGCCGCTATTAATGAAGAAATCCAAAAACGTGATTCTATATTTATTTAAGTGGCTCAAGGCCCGTCATCTTCAACAGGATCTGTGCCTATAAAATTTATAAGTTGGTACCATTTAACAATTAAAAAACCAGGCTCATCTGGGCTGCGGCTAACCATTCTATTAGTAATTAATAGAGCTATACCCACTGCAATTATTAATAACAGTACATATTCTACAACAATTTGACCTGAAATTTGACGTCGATGTTTTTTCATTTTAAGTTCAACCCCATGTTAAACCGAACCATAACTTATAGATCCATGAGCGGGTTAGCCACCCTATTGTTTGTCATATTACTGCTTTTAATTTATTTTAACTCAAAGTCACCCGAATCACCAGCGCCCTCTACTTCTGATTCCATAGAAAATTTGCGACTCTTAGATAAACGTGGACAAGTTCCTAATATTATTTGGGAAGATCAAAACCACAAAAAAAGCACTCTATCCAGTTTTAGAGGTAAGGTATTATATTTAAACCTATGGGCCATGTGGTGCGCCCCTTGCAAACAAGAGATTCCACTTCTAGCAGAATGGGCAACAGAACTTGTAACAAAACCTATCCATTTTATTTTAATAAATTTAGATGACACCAATGAAGAAGTAGAAAAGGCAAAGATTTTTCTTGATAGTGAAGCGCCTCAGCTACAAGGAGTATTTAATGCCAATGAAGTTTTTTTGAATGCTTTTCAATCTGAGGTTTTACCAGCCCATATTCTGATTGATAAAAAAGGGCAATTAGCTGCCCAATTTTCTGGAGACATCTCTGAACATCAAAATCAGCTTAAGCAAATACTTCTGAGCCTTCTTCAAGAAAATTAGGCACATAGATCGATGTTAAGTTTTTTATTTTATTATATACATTTTCCAACGTACTTTCTTCTACAGGTCCTCTAACTCCAATAACCGGATCTGTACCTAAAACATCTTCAATGATCAAATCATTGTCTGAATTGTCAGAGACTAGATTCTTGTCAAATGAGTTATAAAAACTTTCTGAGTTTGGATATAACATTATAAAAATAGTTCTGTCAGAATTCTCTAGTGGTCCAAGTTGCATTTCTTCAACTTTTCTTTGTAGCTGAAAGTAAAGTTGTAGTGCAACTCCCTCTTGTGCTTGAGAAAAGTAGATTTTGATTGGACCATCAAATATTGCTGCGTTAAAAACCGGAGAATAAAACTTTGATTGTGTTAATAAAACTGTTGCCGACTCCATGAAGTTCCCCCTTACAACTTAAGACTAGAAAATTTTATTAACAAATTGCAAAGGTTTTTTAAGATTTTTTAAGATTTTTTATATTTTTGCTCAGCGGCTAACCAGACTTCTTTTACGGGATGATAACCAACACTATAAAACAAAGAGCTTAAATTATCTTCTAAGACTATGAAATCACATGATTTATTTGTATCTATCGAGCCTTTTAAGTGTTCTAGGCCTAAAGCAAATGCCGAATTTAACGTATAAGCACACAGACTTTCGGCTAAAGACATTTTCATTTCCAATCGAGCTAATACACCAACAAAGGATAAATCTTGGGCAGGACTGCTTCCTGGATTAAAGTCTGTAGCTAGTGCTACTCTAGCACCTTTATCAATTAAATTTCTTGCTGGCGGATAAGGGGCTTTGAGGTAAAAATCGGCTGTTGGAAGTAAAACCGCTGTGGTCTCACTGTTTGCGATGGCTTCAACTTCTATATTAGTTATTTCTACAGCATGCTCAATTGATTTTGCTCCATACTCTAAGGCCAATATTGTCCCTCCAGAATGAGAAAGTTGTTCTACATGAGCTGCAATATCAAAACCTAAATCTTTTGCTTTTTTAAAATAGGCTCTAGCAAATTGAATATCGAAATAATTTTTCTCAATAAAAATATCTACTCTTTGAGCTAAGTTATTATGAGCAATATAGCTTAAAGTTTTTTCTAAAATTTGTTTTTGATACTCTTCAATTGTCAATTCCGGGGGGCACGCATGAGGCCCTAAATAAGTTGGAACTATAGTTGGTCCTTTTAGCTCCTTAATGACATTGAGAATTTTAATTTCGTTTTTTTCATCTAAGCCATACCCACTTTTAATTTCTAAACAACTAACTCCTTGTTCTAAAAAACGATCAACCCTTTTTTGAGCTAGCTGTAGGAGCATTTTTTTTGAAGCCTCTCGCGTGGCTTGAACTATATTTAAAATTGCGCCGCCCTCATTAGCAATTTCTTGATAAGTTTTTCCTTGATTGCGCATTTCAAATTCAGAAGTTCGATCTCCAGCAAAAACACTATGGGTATGAGCTTCGACAAAGGATGGCATTAATACTTTATCTTTAAAAAAAATTTCCTCTGGATCTTTTTGTATATTTAATTCATTTAATATTTTGTTATTTAAATCATTATCTGAACCCACCCAAGCAATTTTTCCATCAATGGCAAGCATGGCCCCATCTTTAATCAAACTCAAGTCAGCTTCTTTAACTGCGCGACCTTGTTTTTTAGCAGCTCCTTGAAAGGTCCATAATTCATGAATTTTACGAAAACATTTTACAACCATTGTCCCGCTTTCTTTTCTGACTCATAAACAGTCCATATGAGACCAATTCCTACGCCTAAGGTGTCCTTAGCTGTTAACAATGGACTCTCTCTATTGGCAACTTGTGAATAATCACTATATTGAATACCTAAAAATAAACGCCATCTTGAATTAATACGAAAGGCAGCTGCGGCATCTATATGTTTTTCCAAAAGCCCTGATCTTGCTTCATATATATCACGTTGGATATTTGCATATTGTGGTTTAACGTCATAATAATAATCCATATATCGATCTTCAGCCCAAATAGCTCCGATACGAAAAAATAAATCCCACCACTTATAGATAAACCGATCTACATTGTAGGTCATGTTTGGATGAAAAATAAAGCCAATGTCTTGTGTTTTTTTAAAATCACTTACATATGCCGCCAGTAAAGGTAGACTTAGTTTTATAGAGCCCCATTTATGGGAGCTATAGACTATCCATTTTAATCTTGGGCCAATGGCACCCATGTAATCTAAGTCGGGCATACCTTGACGAGCATCGACTTCAGTGGATTTTGCAGAAAACCCTCCTGATACAGTCAAATCAAATCGAAAATTTTTTTCTTTATAAAACTCTGCGCGAGTTCCACCATCACGGTCAGATTTCAAGATCTTTCCTCGATAGATAAAAAATGGTATTCCTAAAGTTCTTATTTGATTTTGTTCTGATCCTTGATAATAAGGACTCACAAAATAACCACCACCCACACCAAACTCATAAAGAGGTAGATTTTCTATACGTGTGTGAACGTTTTTTGCAAGCAGATCAACTCCACTCAAAACAATAATAAGAATAACAAATAATTTTTGCTTAAACATTTTTAAAACAATTCTATTTAAATGGAATACCGTGTTTGATAACATTTCTTTCAACGGCCACCTTTTGTGCTTCTTCATAACCGGCATCAAAGTGGCGAAAAATACCCATGGCTGGATCAGCAGTTAAAACTCTTTCAAGTCTTTTGGCTGCAGCATCAGTACCGTCACAAACGATAACTTGACCAGCATGTAAACTATAACCCATTCCCACACCACCACCATGATGAAAGCTTACCCATGTAGCACCACATGCTGTATTACTAAGTACATTTAAAATAGGCCAATCTGCAACACAATCTGAACCATCTTTCATACCTTCCGTTTCTCGATTAGGTGATGCAACAGAGCCACAATCTAAATGATCTCGTCCTATTGCAATAGGTGCTTTAACCTTACCTGTTGCGACTAATTCATTAAACTTTAATCCGGCTAAATGTCTCTCCCCATACTCCAACCAACAAATTCTTGAAGGTAATCCTTGAAATGCAATTCTTTTTTCAGCCATATCCAACCAATTTAACAGATGTTTTTTATTTGGAAATAACTCTCGAATAGCATCATCTGTCACTTTAATATCATTTTCATCTCCACTCAAAGCAACCCAACGAAATGGTCCACTGCCCTTGCAAAACAATGGTCTAATATAAAGTGGTACAAAGCCTTTAAAATTAAAGGCATTCTTTACACCTTCTTCAAATGCCACTTGTCGAATATTATTACCGTAATCAAAAGTAACAACACCTTTGTTTTGCATTGCTAACATTCCTTCGACGTGCTTTGCTATGCTTTTTTTAGATAGTTCTACATATTTTTCTGGATGAGAATTTCTCAATTTTTCAGCTTCCAATATATCATAACCTATTGGTATGTATCCGTATAGAGGGTCATGGGCAGAGGTTTGATCAGTTAAAATATCTGGAAGGAAATCTTTTTCCAACAGATCATGTATGACTTCTGCCATATTACCCAACAAAGCTACTGATTTAGCTTCCCCAGAAGCTTTGTATTTATTAACTAATTCTATAGCATCATCAATATTCTCTACTGCCTCATCTACGTACTTAGTTTCTAAACGACGTTGAATTCGATGAGGGTCTACTTCAACAGCTAATACAGTAGCTCCAGCAAAAACTCCTGCTAGAGGTTGGGCTCCGCCCATTCCTCCTAAACCTGCTGTCAATATGACCCTTCCTTTTAAATCTCCATTAAAATGTTGTCTTCCAGCTTCAGCAAAAGTTTCATAGGTCCCTTGAACTATACCTTGTGTACCTATATAAATCCAAGATCCAGCAGTCATTTGCCCGTACATCATTAGACCTTGTTTATCAAGCTCATCAAAAACTTCCCAGGTTGCCCACTTCGGTACTAAATTTGAATTTGCAATCATTACTCTAGGAGCCTCTTCGTGGCTCTTGATTATGCCAACAGGTTTCCCCGATTGAATGAGTAAAGTCTCATCGTTTTCCAAACTTTTAAGAGCTTCTAAAATTTTATCAAAACACTCCCAATTGCGTGCAGCTTTTCCTCGGCCTCCATAAACTATTAAATGTTCTGGATCTTCTGCCACATTTGGATCGAGGTTATGTTGAATCATACGATAAGCAGCTTCTTGTAACCACCCTTTGCAATGAAGTTGTGTTCCTGTTGGGGGATGAATGATTCGACTCATAACGACGACTCCTTAATATTCTAATTGGCCTACAGTATCTTCAATAGTTTTTGATATTTTTTCTTGTCTGATTAGTTTTTTAATATTTTCTATATCTTTGGAGAAAACTCTATCTTCTTCAGCAAATGGCACAAACTCGCGAATTAATTTATGAACACTCGCCACAGCCGCTGCAGGTTTTAAGGGTTTTAACAAATCAAGAGCTTGAGCTGCACATAACATTTCCATTGCAACTATGTTTTCAGCATTGCGAACTATTTTACCCAGTTTTCTTGCGGCAATGGTACCCATGCTCACATGATCTTCTTTATCCGCAGATGTGGGAATGCTATCTACAGATGCGGGGTGAGATAAAATTTTATTCTCACTCACTAGTGATGCGGCAGCCACTTGAACTATCATCATACCACTATTTAATCCACCTTCAGGTGCTAAAAATGCAGGCAAACGACTCATAGCCGGGTTAATTAATTTTTCAATTCGACATTCTGAGATACTCACCATTGCACTCATCGCAATACACATGTTATCGAGGGCAAATGCAACAGGTTCACCATGAAAGTTTCCGCAGCTTAAAACTTTATTTTCGTCGGCAAAAACTAAAGGATTATCCGTACTAGAATTAGCTTCTATAATTAAACGCTGTAACCCCGATTTCAAACTGTCTTTAGCCGCACCATGTACGGCGGGTATACATCGTAGTGAATACGCATCCTGTACACGTCCACAATCACGATGTGATTCTGCAATTTCAGAAGTTTCACCGAGTAACTTTAAAATATTTCTCGCGGTTTTTGCCTCTCCAGGATGAGGTCGAGTAGCAAAAATTAGTGGATCAAATGCCGAACGTGAACCTTGGAGCGCTTCCAATGACATCGCTCCCGCTAAATCTACCATCCACGCAAGTCGACGTGATTCATATGCATTTAATAAACCCACAGCCGTCATAACTTGACAACCATTTATTAATGAAAGGCCTTCTTTGGCTTGAAGTTGAAGAGGTTCAATATTTTTTTTGGTAATTACATCTTTTACTTCAACAGCTTGATTGTCTTGCCAAACTTCACCCTCTCCTATAAGGGCAAGAGCTAAGTGAGATAAGGGAGCCAAGTCTCCACTTGCACCTACACTTCCTTGTTGTGGTATGTAGGGAATAACATCACTATTTAAAAATTCCAAAATTTTATCAACAACAAGAGGGCGGATTCCACTATGGCCACGTGCCAATGCATTTGCACGCAATAACATAATGGCTTTTGATTCCTCCTTGGTGAATGGTTCACCTACTCCCACACTGTGCGAACGAATTAAATTTACCTGAAGTTTTTCAATATCGCTATCGGAAATTTTAACATCGCTAAAGGCTCCAAACCCAGTGTTTATGCCGTACATAACATCCCCACGTTGAAGCCTTTGTTCAATATAAGTGCGGGATTTTTGCATTTTTTCACGTGCTGAGTTTGCTAATACGACCTCTACGTTTCCATATGCAACTTGCCAAACTTCTTCTAAACCTAAATTTTCACCACTAATTTCTAATTGCATTTCGCCGCCTTTAACCCCTCTATTGCATAAGCATAGTCATTTTTAAAGACAAAGCTACCAGCAACTAAAACATCGGCATTTCGACACTGCTTAGCTGTTTCGATATTAATTCCACCATCAACTTCAATAAGAGTTTTTAACTTTTGCTTTGTAATTTCTTGTCTTAAAAAATTTATTTTTTCAACTTGATCTGTCATAAAAACTTGCCCTCCAAACCCTGGCTCGACAGTCATTACTAAAACAAGATCTACTTCTTTTAAAAAAGGTATAATTTTATCTAAAGACGTTCCCGGTCTTAAGGTTAATCCTGGTTTACAACCTAAATCTCTGATTTGTTTTAAACAAAGTAATACATCATCCACTGCTTCTACATGAATAGTAATATAATCAGCCCCGGCATTTGCAAAATCTTTAATATAATTTTCTGGATGCTCAATCATTAAATGCACATCCAAAGGTAGCTGAGTTACCGGGCGAATACATTTAACTACGGGAGCACCAATAGTTAAATTGGGAACAAAGTGGCCATCCATTACATCTACGTGAACCCAATCTGCCCCCGCTCTTTCGATTTTTTCAATTTCCTCTTTTAGGCTGGCAAAATCTGCAGATAAAATACTTGGAGCTATCAAAAACTTTTTATTCATAGTTCTGATTTTTTCCCATGCTCGAGAGAAGGGGTCAACAGGAGACAGTTAAAACTTGTCCCACTTCAAGTGGGTAACCTTTTAAATATTCTTTAAATGGCATTCTAGGTCGTGACTCAGGTTGCAGCTCTAATATTTCCAGGCAATCTTGGCCGCATTGCACCCTAATTCCGTCACCAACCTCAACAATTTGACCAGGGGTGACTTTATATGACTGGGATGAAATACGAGTTTTGTGTATTTTTATTTTTTTTCCATTGAGAAAGCTGTAACAACCAGGACCCATGGATAAGCCTAAAACTTTACGATGCAACTCACTTGCCGAAAGATTAAAATCCAATTGGCCCTCAGATTTTTCAATTTTAGGGGCATATGTAACTAAGCTTTCATCTTGTGGAACTGGCGTTAAATTTCCTCTAAGATAATCCATGAATTCAACATGTAACAAATCAGCTCCTAAAATAGCTAGCTCATCATGTAGTTGATTAGCATTTTTCTGATCATTTAAATTAACTTTTCGCACACCTAAGATATCGCCAGCATCTAACTTTTTAACCATCACTTGCAGAGCGACACCTGTTACTTTGTCACCTGCCATTATAGCCCGTTGAATGGGGGCTGCACCCCTCCATCGTGGCAACAAACTAGCATGAACATTTACTACTCTAAGTGGAAATAAATCTAAAAACTTTTGTGATAAAATTTGACCAAAGGCTACAACAACTGCCGCCTCGGCATTCCACTTTTTTAAAATAGCAAGAACTTCATCCGTATTGACACTTTCTGGAGTTATTATAGGAATATCATAAGATTGAGCCAAGACTTTTACCGGCGAGGCCTGCAGCTTCATTTTTCTACCCGATTTCCTGTCTGGTTGTGACACAACTCCAACGACCTCATAATGTTCATCATCAATGAGTTGTTGTAGACTTGCACAGGCGAATTGAGGGGTCCCTAAAAAGAGAACTCTAACTTTACTCATAACTTATGTTCTATATTTTCTTCTGTTTCACTTTCAGCTTCTGGGTATCCAAATTTTTTAATTTTACTTTTAATTCGGTTCGACTTTATTGTACTTAATCTGTCAATAAACAGTTTTCCATCCAGATGATCTATTTCATGTTGAATACAAATACTTAATAAACCATCTGTTTTTATTTGGTATTCTTTACCTTCTTTATTTAAACCTTTAACTTCAATATAGTTAAACCTTTCAACAATTTCAAAGTATGTTGGTACGCTTAAACAACCTTCTTCATAAGTTGTTTTCCCCTCTTTTTTTATAATTTCTGGATTAAACAAAAAAATGGGTTGCTCAATTGTTTTCTCCAACTCTGTCATATGAGTGAGATCATATCGTCCCTCTTCATCTCGAGGTCGGGTATCAATAACTAAAAACCTTATTTGTCTATTGACTTGTGCTGCAGCTAATCCAATTCCTTTACTCGCATACATAGTTTCTAACATATCATCAGCAAACTGAACTAATTCAGGTGTAACTTCTTGAACAGGTTTACATTTTATTCTCAAGCGTGGATCTGGAAATTTTAATACTTCTAATAACATGACGTTTTTGTACCTTAAATAGTAGAAAATCGCAAGATGCTGGTCTGTTTTACTGTTTCAAGCGAACTAATAAATATCCAGCAAAGCCTACGCACAAAACATTGGGCCCCCAAGCTGCTAGCAAAGGCGGTATCAAGCCATGTTTTCCCAGTGTTAATGATGAGCTAAATAAGACCCAATACAAAAAGGCTAAACCCATGCAAATCCCCACATTGACAAAGGTGCCGCCCGAACGCTGCCTTTTTACACTAAAAGGTATTCCAATTAATGACATAACAAATGCTGCAAAAGCAAAACCATATTTACTATGATAGTCAACTTCATAGCGAAGAGTATCTAATCCAGCATCTTTATTTTTTTTAATGAACTTTTTTAGTTGTCCTAATGTCATCACATCACCAGATACTGATGAGTTTTCTAAATCCGCCACTTCCTCATTCATGCTGATGGTTTTTTCATCAAAGGCTTTGGTTACTGGGAAGTCCAATTTTTCTGAGAACAAAGTAACTTGCCCATTGTAAAGGTTCCAGAGGCTGCCTTTTAAGTCGACCTCTTTAGCTTTCATTAATTGAGTTAAATTCCAGTCGTCATCGAAAAAGTAAAGTGTTATGCCATAGGCCTTCTTCTTTTCTGAATTTAATGTTTTTATGTTAAACAGGGTATTCTCTGATCGATACCATATTTTATTCGTTTTAACTGTTGAATATAAACCTGGCTTCTTTTTTATCTCCACATAATACACGTAATTTTTCTTTTTAGTAAATTCTGGCAACAAATGATCTCCCAGCCAAAAACTAAAAACAGATATCAGTGCAATCAAAGATAACATGGGGGCACTGACCCGGGCTAAAGATAAACCCACACTAAACATGGCAATAAGCTCATTTGATTTATTAAAAGTAGAAAGTGTGAACACTGTTGCCACTAAACAGCCTACGGGAATCATTTGATAAACTATTGTAGGTATAGAATAGCCATAATATTTTACCAGAACATCTGAGGATACTTCATACCTGGCAAAAGCTCCCATAAAATCGACAGCTAAAAAAATAGTCACAAATACCAGCAAACCAGCAATAAAAAATAAAATAAATGTTTTAGAAATATATTTATCAATAATTGAAATCACGTGTACTAATATAGACAATTCCCTTGACTAGTGAAGGCAAAAATCGTTAACTTAGCTTATGGCCTTGCGCGTCTTATTAGCTGATGAAAGCCCAACAATAAAAAAAGTATTTCAACTTTCACTTCAAGATTATGGAGTGGAGGTTAAGTCTGTTAATGTCGGTGGGGATGTACTTGAAGTCGCCAGTCAATTTAAACCCGACATAGTTTTCGCAGATGTCTTATTGCAACAAATGAGCGGGTACCAAGTTAGCTCTGAAATTAAAGTTGATAATGATTTAAAAGAAATTCCAGTAGTGCTTATGTGGAGTGGCTTTATGGACATTGACGAGGATAAATTTCAAGCCTCCCATGCCGACGCAAAACTGGAAAAACCCTTTGATATTGAAAACCTTAGAGGTCTCATCCAACAGTTAGTTCCTAAAGTACAAACTCAAAACCTTTCAGAATTTTTAGAATTTCCGGACTTACCTGAGTTTGAAGAGAAATCCAAGCCTTCTCCCCCCGTAAAATCTGAGCCAAAAAAATCAGAAATATCAAAGTCGGAACAGAAGCCGGTGTCGATGCCTACTCCGTCTCAAGAAGATTTATTACAAACTACTTTTAAAAAAGAAATTCAAGAAACCAATAAAGCTGAAGAAAATTCAAATTGGAACATGGAATCTTTTGAAACCGTTGATTTATCTCATCAATTGCCTCCACGTATTGACGACCAAGTACAAAAAGAAGATGAAAGTTTTTTGAGTGAGGCTGATGAAGATTCTGATTGGATTCAGGGAAATATTGAAAGCTTTAAGCTTAATGTAAACATTAATGACAATACTAACGTTGAAGAAGAAGAAGTGCCCATCGAATCTTTTGTGTCTGAAAGTGTCGTTGATGCTGCAACGAAAGCTTCTTCACTCATTCCACCAATACCAGATAAAAAGATAGACATACAAAAAGATTATGATGACTTAGAAATTGAGTCTCCTAATGACGATATGAATAATTTATCACTGGATATCAGCAACCTTCCTCAGTTGAGTGAAGAACGATTGAGTGAACTTATCCGAATTCAAAGTCGAGAAATTGTAGAAAAGGTCGTCTGGCAAGTCGTTCCGGAATTAGCTACTCAAATAATTGAACGTGAAATTAAGAGACTATTAGAAGAACAAAATAATTTAAGATGAAAAATATAATTGAAGAGTTAATCAAAACAGCTTTTCTTGAAGATATACCCAACAATGACATCACAACAGATAATTTAAATGTAACAGAGTTACAAGGAAGAGCACAGTTAGTTGCCAAAAGCGATATGACACTTTCTGGTTCCGACCTATTTGAAAAATCAATGAAATTCTGGAGCGATTTAACTGAAGTTAAATGGCATTTTAAGGATGGAGATAAAATACTCTCTGGACAGAAAATGGCTACTATTATTGGGGATTTAACTAGAATAATTCAAGCCGAACGAGTAGCTTTAAACTTTTTAGGTCATTTATCAGGAATTGCAACCTTAACCAATAAATTTGTTTCTCAAGTAGAACATACGGATTGTAAAATTTTGGATACTAGAAAAACATTACCTGGTTACAGATTATTAGAAAAGAGAGCCGTATGCCATGGTGGTGGACATAACCACCGCATGAATTTAAGTGATTCTGTTTTAATTAAAGAAAACCATATCGCTCTTGCAAATGGTTTAGAAAATGTTCTAAAAATATTTAAAGAAAAAAATATCACTCCTCTACATGTCGAAGTAAAAAACTTAGATGAAGCAAAAACTGCCTTTAATTTTGAAGTAAATAGGCTTCTGTTGGATAATATGACCAATGAGGAAATGTTAAAGATTGTAAAGATTAGACCATCAGGAATAGAGCTAGAAGCTAGCGGCAACATGAATTTACAAAGAGTAAAGAGTGTCGCAGAGATAGGCATCAATTATATAAGTGTTGGCATGATTACTCATTCTGCACCTTGTGCTGATCTAAGCTTAATTTTTGATTGGAAGGAAAAATAATGGAAATCGCTCAAACATTAGCAAATTGGTGTCAAACTCAATCAATTATTAATGAATTACTACCAACTGTAGATAGCACTAATAATAGAGCAAAGTCTGAACTTCCTAGTTTATCTGCTGGATTAAAAGTCTATATAGCTGAAGAACAATCTCATGGACGTGGACGAGGTACAAATACTTGGATTACTCCTGGTAAGAACAAATCTATCCTTTCAAGTTGGGTCTTCAAATTAAGTCATCCTCCACAAGCTATAACTGCACCACTTATTGGCTTAGCTCTTTATAGATCGGTAAAGAATTGCTGGCCACAATTAAATTGGAGTGTAAAACCACCAAATGACTTGCTTCTTTCAGAGAAAAAAGTCGCCGGCATTCTCATTGAGGCTGTTCAACAAGGTGATGTTAATTATTTAATCATTGGTTTAGGATTTAATATTTTAAGTCACCCAGAAGAAATAAGTTTAGCTACACATCTAAATAGTGAAATTGGTTTAAATCAAGCTTTACAATTAAAACAAATGGAAGACTTTTATAATTCTTTTAATTCAAATATAAATGAAATGATTAAAAAGTTAACTCAAGTACAGATTACAGCTGAACATTGCCAAGAACTCGCCGTTGCTACAGGAGCAAAAGAAGTGAGTCCTGATGGTACTTTAACATATACTGATTATACTAAATCTTGGAAGGACTTATAATTTATGGCATTAACATACACCCCCAATGATAGCTTAGGAATGCTCTGTCCAGACTTCAAATTACCTGCCACAGATGGCAATGAATATCAATTGTCTGATTTTAGCAAATTTGATGTTTTATGTTTCCTTTTTATTTGTAATCACTGTCCTTATGTTCAAGCTATTGAACATAGAATCATTAACTTAAACAAAGCCTTAGAGGGAAAACCCATACAAATACTAGCCATCTGCTCTAATGATGCAACTGAATATCCAGAAGATAGTTTTGAAAACATAAAGTTAAATTGGCAGAAAAAAAATTATAATTTTCCCTACCTCTATGACGAGTCCCAAACAGTAGCAAAAAGTTTTGGGGCCGTTTGCACACCTGACATATTTGTTTTTAATAAAGATAGAAAATTAACCTATCGCGGGCGCTTTGATGATTCTTGGAAGAATCCTCAACAAGTTACACGCGAAGAACTGCGCACGGCTCTATTTGAAACTTTAGAAAATAAGCCAATTAGCTTTGAGCCTATTCCCTCAATGGGCTGTTCAATTAAATGGAAATAATTTTTAAAATTATCAATTTACACTTATATAATTTACTAAATGCTGAGTTTCTTATTCAAATCTTTTAATTAATCTAATACACAACAACTTAGATGAAACAAATAATATACATATTAATCTTATTACTTTTCTTTATTCAATTTTACGCAAAAGCTGATATTAATAACACTTACTCTTTCCCTGAAAACTATGTATGGGATAGCTCAAAAAAATATATAGCTTATAATAAAATTGGTGAAGATTTGTCACAATACACACAAGAATGGATAGATGCCGGACTGAAAGCTATAAATATTTTAGATAATTCCTCTAGTAATGGTGATTTTTTTAACTCAAACGAAATCAGTATAATTAAAAAAGCAAAGTACAAGCTAGAGAATGCGAGTCTAAAAATTTTTGACTTAAATTATACTGAACTAAGTGAAGGCTTTGATTTAAATAGTTTAACTAATGACTCTTACGATTGTAAGTTCAGAACCAAGTCGGCCTCGGCTTATATAAATGGCATAAATATTGAGTTATGTCGCCACTCCTTTGTGTTTGATGTTGAAATAAAGGTTCAACTCCTTATTCATGAAGCTATTCATTTAGCAGGAATTCGTAGTCACCAAATCGTTTCACCTCTAACCCATAAAATAATGTATTTAAATGATATAAAACCTATTAAGGAGGGAGAATACTTAGCTAAAGAAAGCATAAATATAGATTTTAAAGAACCCACTTTTAATCCAGAAATTAGAAAGTTTATTCATCCCTTAGCTTGGAAAAATGAGGGTAAAAAATCTGAATGTGAACTTCGTGCAAGCAAAGGGCTTATATTCAAAGAGGTTGTCTTTTCAACAAAAGCTTGGCTGTTCAAAACTTCTCCTTTAGTCTACCCCGGCTCTTTAAATAGTATCTCAATAATAAATGTAAATCTTTCAGCAGAAAATGATTTAGAAAAACTGAATGTTAAAAACAAAGTTGCCATTGCAAAAAGAGGTAAATTACCATTTAGTGAAAAAATGTTTAATGCCGCCAAAGCTGGAGCCAAAGCAATTATTATTTACGATCCAAAAAGTGATAGAGAATTTCTAGATGCTACTTTATCAAATGAAAATTTATTAGAACTTTACGATATCAACTCACTTATTCCTGTCATTGGTTTAGATATAGACTCTGGCAAGGAACTTGAACGCCTCAGTCTTGATACAAGTACAAATATATCAATTGCCTGCGATTTTTAGCCTTCATTCCGAGCAAATACATGTATTTTCCTACATTTTTTAGTTTAAATTGATAAAAAAATTACATAAACACTACAAGTTGATTAATTTATAGGCTAATAGGTTCAGTAAGGAAGAGATCGGGGATGTTAAGGTTTATAATAATTTTTATTTTTTCATTACAGGCTAAAGCCAAATTAAATGCCAATTACCTTTGGCAATGTAAAACTAATTCACAATTGATTGGTAGCAGTGAAAAGGCCTATGATTCCATTGCTAAAGATACACTCGTTGGTAAAGGTAGCTTTTTTTGTAACGATAAAGACGAAACAGTTACGCAACTTAGTGCAACAAATAGTGAATGCAATAGTAACATTCCTGCTTTAAATGAACTGACTTCAAATTTATTTAATAACTCCAACATTACTGAGAATTTAAAACAAGTATCGGCTGAAAAGTATATTATTCGTCTAGAAGGTCTGATGAATACTGGTTTTAATTCTAGTGATGAAGTAAACATAAATCTTACAAGATATACAAATTATTTCCCACAAAACTTTTCTCAAATTGTTCCAAAATTAAAAATATGTAGCGACTATCCGATTGGCAACGAAGTCTATTTTATAGTTTCTGGCCTCTCTCTTGACGGTTTAAATGAAGTACATTTAAAAGTGAAATCTCCCACTTATATAGCAAATAACGTAAAAGCATTTTTAGTAAATGCTTCATTAATAATTGAAAAAGACTATGAGCAATTAGCTACAAATAGTCATTAAAGTTAAATTCTTATGAAAATCTTTATTATATCTATCTTTACATTTTTGACGGGCCTCTTCGCTTACTTTTATTTTTATTTAGGATTCTCTAAAGAAGTAATTAATCAAGGAATAGTTGAAGATAAATTTTATGTTTTAGGCACTTCACATGTTGGACCCTATCACAAAATAAATGCCCTAATAACGGAAGTTGAAACTTGGACTAAAGAAAATAATATCCCATGCCCCCTTACATTTGGCTTATTCTTAGATGATCCTAAAATATCTGAAGAAAATAGGCTTAGAAGTGAAGTGGGATGTTTAACTAAAACCCCCGTATATGAATCTTATACTGAGAAATCTACTAAATATTTTGTAAAACAATTACCCAATAAACGATTTCTGAAATTTAGTTTTTCAGGTTCACCAGCAATTAGTCCTTTTGTCGTGTACCCTAAGGCCGAAGAGTGGTTTCAAAAAACAAACTATAAACAAGATAAATTTGTTTTAGAAGTTTATGAACAATTTGGCAATTCATTAACAACTCACTACTATTTTCCAATTGAGGAAGCTAATTAAAATTGAATTGCGCCCTTTAATTAAAATATACTAGCCCTTTCTCAATAAGTTAAGGGCAGAGCCGGCTTGAAACCATTTTATCTGTTCGTCATTATAGCTATGTGATACTGCAAAACTCTCCACATCCCCATTTTTATGAGTAAGTTCTAGAGTTAGATTTTTACCAGGCGTGAAATTCGCTAATCCCTTAATTGCTAGTTGATCTTCTTCTTGTACTTTTTCATAGTCAGCTGGGTTAGCAAAAGTTAAAGCCAAAACCCCTTGTTTTTTTAAATTGGTTTCATGGATTCGAGCAAAGCTTTTTACAATTACAGCACGACAACCTAAGTGACGTGGGCTCATGGCTGCATGTTCGCGACTACTTCCCTCACCATAGTTATCATCACCAATAATCACCCAACCTTTATTATTAGCTTTGTAATCACGTGCCACTTTTTGAAACTCCAGATTCTTTTCGGCAGTTAATAAATTATTGCCTTTTCCTGGCTCACTACTAAAAGCATTACTCGCCCCCAACAACATATTGTTAGAAATATTATCTAAATGGCCACGATACTTTAACCACGGACCGGCTGGACTGATATGATCTGTCGTACATTTTCCGACAGCTTTGCATAACACTAAAAGTTTAGTAAGATCGTTTCCTTCCCAAGCTCTAAAAGGTTCTAATAATTGCAAGCGATCAGATGTTGGAGAAACTTTCACTTCGACACTTTGACCTTGAGGTGCTTGATAAGCTTCTGGGTCTGATACAAATCCACTTGATGGCAGTTCAGGAGCCTTTGGTTCATTTAACTTAAAACTTTGACCATTGGCTGTTTTGATTTCATCAGTTTGAGGATTAAAGTCTAAACGACCAGCTAATCCTAAAGCCATCGTAATTTCAGGGCTTGCAATAAAAGACAAGGTTTCAGGATTGGCATCATTTCTGCCGCGAAAGTTTCTATTAAAACTATTTACGATGGTATTTACCTGTCCTTTTTTAAAATCATCACGCTTCCACTGACCTATACATGGTCCACAAGCATTGGATAAGACCGTGGCTCCCACATCATTGAGGATCGACATTTGCCCATCTCTTTCAATCGTCTTTTTAATTTGTGAAGAACCCGGTGATACCATAAATTGTTGGGGCATTTTATGACCTTTATCGAGAGCTTGTTTAGCAACGTGAGTGGCTCGACCAATATCTTCATAGGAAGAGTTCGTACATGAACCAATCAAAGCGGCAGATAATTGGACCGGCCAACCATTTTTTTCAGCCGCAGCTTTAACTTCACTCAATGGTCTTGCCGCATCGGGTGAGTGCGGACCCACTAGATGAGGCTCTAATTTATCTAAATCAATTTCTATAACTTCATCAAAATATTCTTTCGGATTTGCAAGCACTTCGGCATCGGCAGTTAAAATATCTTTATTTTCTTCAGCTAATTGTGCGAGATCTTCTCTTTTAGTTGCTTTGAGGTAAGTAGACATTCTCGAATCAAATGGAAAGATGGAGCAAGTAGCACCTAATTCAGCTCCCATATTTGTAATGGTACCCTTTCCTGTACAACTGATAGATTCACAACCCTCTCCAAAATACTCAACAATTTTATTGGTGCCGCCTTTAACGGTCATAATTCCACAAAGTTTTAAAATCACATCTTTAGCTGAAGTCCAGCCGTTCATTTTACCTTTTAAATGGACGCCCACTAATTTTGGATTTTTCACTTCCCAAGGCAAACCCGCCATAACGTCAGAGGCATCAGCTCCACCTACGCCACAAGCCACCATACCAAGTCCACCAGCATTGGGTGTGTGAGAATCTGTTCCAATCATCAGCCCACCGGGAAAAGCATAATTTTCTAATACTACTTGGTGAATTATTCCCGCTCCAGGTTTCCAAAAGCCAATGTGGTAACGACTGGAAACTGAAGAAAGAAAATCAAAAACTTCTTCATTTTCTTGCATGGCCACTTTCATATCTTCTTCCATGCCTTGGTAAGCACGAATGAGATGGTCACAATGTACAGTTGCCGGCACCGCTGATTCGTCTCTTCCAGCCAACATAAACTGCAATAAAGCCATTTGCGCTGTAGCATCTTGCATAGCCACGCGATCTGGTCGCAATAATAAGAAGCTTTGCCCACGGGTTAAATCTTGATTTTCAGGGTCATCTAAATGTCCATATAGAACTTTTTCAGCGAGTGTCATTGGACGATTTAATCTTTTTCTAACTGTCTCCAAACGTTGACGAGAAGTTTTATATACTTTTTGAACTAATTCGGGAGTAGTTTCTATTTGAGCCATTGGCCCTCCTGTAAGCGACTTAAAAGTCATTATATAGATACAACAGTTAAAGCTACAAAATAAGCGTCGTTGAAACAATATATAGCTAATTGCGCAAAAAATGATAATTCACTGAATTGACATATGTTTCTGAAATCGAGACCCTATAGGGGATAACATTAAATCATCAAGGAGAATATAATGAGAAAGATTTTATCTTTAATTGCAACTGGTTTACTTCTAGTTAGCTTTAGTCATTCTGCCCACGCAGGTTTTTTAATCGAACCCTTTTTAGACTTTGCAGTTAGCGGAGATGCCGATGACGGAACTCCACCAACAGGAGATCTTTCGTCTACAATGTATGGTTTAAGAATAGGAATGTCGACTTTAGGTTTTATATATGGTGTTGAATATGCCATGGGAACTTATGAAGAGAAATATAGTGTTTCAGGTATTAATGTTACCGTCGATGGAAACTCCACAGATATGGGTGTATTTGTTGGCTATGAATTTCCTATTATGTTAAGAGTTTGGTTAAGTTATT
This sequence comes from Bdellovibrionales bacterium, assembly GCA_020435005.1. Taxonomy (GTDB): domain Bacteria; phylum Bdellovibrionota; class Bdellovibrionia; order Bdellovibrionales; family UBA1609; genus JACKAN01. The sequence goes on along the minus strand of JAGRAE010000017.1, from coordinate 9,140 downwards.
ACTTACAAACAAAATTGTCTTTAGACGATGCTATTGACACAGAAGCTACGGGCTCGGGTACAAAAATCGGTGTAGGCTATACCGGCTTGCCATATATATCTATAAATTTGGAAATGTTAACCCGCTCTTATGATGAGTATGATACTAGTCTTGGATCTGGCACTATTGACCCAGAACACAAACATACCGCCTACCTCCTCGGTATCAGCTTACCCCTCCCCTAAAAGGTACACGGTTCTTTTTTCAGTAAACAGTGCATAAAAGCCATTGATAAGACAATGGCTTTTATTACATTTTATAATCATAGTTTAAGTTCTATCTGCTAAATAAGTTCAAACTCAAGTCGATTTGGTTTGTTGTTTGGATTTTTTCTTAATTTAAAGTCTTTCTTGCTTAATGCTAATCTTATAGATTCTAAATCTTGATCGCTGGGTATTTTATTTAACCAACTCAGACTCTCTGCAATGTCTTTCGAAAAAAAAGCATTATTAAATGATAAAGCCTGAAAAGGTACGATTTATTCTGTTTCCATTTCTATTTAATTCCCTACTTACCTCTCTATTAAAATTCATAAATGCCACGCTTAAATTCTGTAATGGAGCTGAAACCAATAGGTGATAATGATTATGCATTAATACAAAGGAGTGTATTTCAATTTCAAATACTTTAGATAAATAAAATAAATAATCTGAAAAAATATTCCATATAATTATACTTCTTACCCACCAGGCTTGACGCTTCGTTCACAGAGAAAAGAACCGTGTACCTTTTTAGACGTAGGATTTGTTTTTGATTTTATCTAGAATAATTTTTTCGGGCATGGTTGGATCTTTTGGGTTTACCGAAAAGATCGCTTGTTGTTCGCAACGTTTTTTTTCTTTCACCAACCAACGCAAAATATCGGCCAAGGCTTTATTTTTTTTATCTTTAAAAAATGGATCATTCGACAATACGTCGCGAGCTTTCTTTAGTGATCTTGCTTCCGCTGCATCTTTTTCTTTAACATCATAACAGTGCAGATCATACTTTTTAATATCTTCAGGTAGCACTCCCAAAAACTTAACGTCAGGCGCAGAGAAATCAGAGTTTCTAATTAAACTAGCTGCTGAACCCGCTTTTAAAGTTCTAAAAATATTTTGCAATGTATAGGCGTCCAGATCTCCATAAAAGAAAATGGGACAGTCCAATTGATCTTGTATAGTTTTACACCAACCTCTAACTCCATTACTGGGCACACCTTGTGCACCTAATAAAATACAATTGTTTCTTTTAGTAAAACCATTATGAACAAAAGTATTAGCTGTTGAAACAGACTCAATCACTAAACAAAAATCAATTTTTCCTTTTTTAGGCTTTAAACTAAAAACCTGAGGCTGATTTTTAGGTTGAAATGGAGTTGTTCCTAATTTACTCAAATCTATTACCGCTTTTTTACCATCAGGCAATGTTTCTGTTACCACTAAGTTTTGTGAATAGGTCTGACCTCCACGGTCTGTAGCAAAACAATTTAGTTCCTCTCTATAAACTTCCAACATATCACAGATGTAATAAATTATCGCATCACTTTCATTTTGATCATCAAAGTCGATGGGTTTCAGGTGATTATCACTTTTAACCAAACCTTTTGCCATATAATAAAATTCACGCGTTGAGTTTACTGTTCCCAATTCAACATTATTTAACATTATATCCAACAAAAATACCGTACGTGCTAATTTTTGTACCGAAGAAACATTTAATTCAGTGGTTACTTTCTTTTTACCGGGCGCCAAGTAACCTATTTTAGGGTCGTAAATGGCATTATCAAGAGAGCATTTAATGGCCTGAAGAGTTGGCCTTTTTGCATGCTCTAAGTCTCTTAACATTTCATCACACAAAGCTCTAGCAATTTTAGGTATATCTTTTTTTGAATGTCTCAAACTTTTTGCCATATTTTCCTACTTCTTTCTCGCTGCTTTCTTAGTAGCAACTTTTTTAGTTGTCGCTTTTTTGGTAGCTGTTTTTTTTGTTGCTACTTTTTTATTATCCGGTTTTGCAGCTTCTTTCTTGCTTGCCATTTTTTTGGAAGCCGCTTTTTTAGCAATGGCTGCAACTTTTTTCTTAGTTGTTTTAATTAATTCATCTTCTAGATAATCGCCATCCTCATCTTTTGCCATATCGCCCAGTTTTTCTTTTTGCTTGGCTTTTAAAACAGCTAGTTTTTCTTCTGCTGTCTCTAAATCTTCTAAGGCTGACTTAGTATCTCGCCCCAGTAATCTTTCCAGCCCTTCTTCAGCCTTTCTTTTACGCGCATCTGATGCATGAGCAATCTTTGCTAAACCTTCTACTAAAATAGGACCGAATTTCTCAATGTGTTGAATTTTTCTCTCTAAATCAGCAGCTTTATTTTCTCTTTTAATATGACGAGATAACTTTTGCCCAGCACGCATAAGGGCTAAACGCAACTCTTCCACCAATTCATCACTAGCATCTATTGTTTCTTTCGAAGCATTTTTAAACTTAATAAATGGAGAGGTTACACTGACTGCAAAAATGTATGGTCCTAAAGGTAAACTTTTTCTTGGTTGATTGAGGCCGTAAGCTCGCCAATTAACTGATTCAACAGCACGTGTGATGGCACATCCACCTTTATCAAATTGTAAAGGAACACGATTTGCAAAACGAATTAATTGTACAGGTTCATCTTCTTTACTTGAACGATCTAAAAATCTTGCAATAGCTACTTCTACAACAACTGGTTTAAAATCACAAATTGTGGGTTTTCTAGTAACTACACTAAAAAAATCTATATCCCCTAAACGCTGTATGCTTCGTGCCAAACCCTCTTCACCAACGACTAATACGGATCTGGTTGAAGGATTTGTCAACTCAGTTTCCTGAATAGCCTGAAAAATGTTTTTAAAATCGGCATCAGGTATGGTTTGCACTTTTTTAGTTAATGCGTTCTTGGGCATTCCTGATTTAATAAACTCTTTAATCGAATGGTCAGTGACCCTAGAAAAACCCTTTTTTAAGAATGTTTCTAAGGTAGAAGTGTTGTATAGATGTGCGTGGGTTATAAATTCTCCCAACTTCATTGTATGGGGGTGAGGAAGGGTTGATGGCGGTACCTTAGGCACTTCTTCACTCACTCTTTCAATTTTAACCTTTTCATTGTCTAACAATTCATATTCCAAAGTTAAATGTGGATTAACAAGCGCTGTGCCCTCTAAATAAGTGAGCAGTCCACCATCCCCATTGAGTTGTATTCGACCATCTATTTTAAATTCAACTTTAAGACCATGTTCGCGATCCCAATCAATGGTTTCTTTATTCTTAATTTTTCCTTTATTTGCTTTAATATCTACGTCAACTTGGGCTGATACAGCTTTTCGCATTTTTTTAGTTTTGCTTACAACTTTTACCCCTTTTGCATTTGTCAATTGAGCCCAAGTTGTTGCTGCTGAAATACCTATTCCCTGTTGTCCTCTTGAACATTGACCTTTACCAAACTTTGACGAAGCTAAATACTCCCCAAATACTTTAGGTAAATCATCAGCATCTAAACCTGGACCATTATCTTCAATTACAATGTCTACTAAGTCGGTACTTTTGCTTGATCCCCTGCCTATTTTTTTTATTTTCACTTTTATTTCAGGCGCAATACCGGCATCCTCACAAGCATCCAAAGAGTTATCCACAGCTTCTTTTAATGTAGTAAGAACCGCTTTAATTGGAGATGAGAATCCAACTTGTTGTAAATTTTTAGCAAAATATTCTGCAGTACTACTGGCTTTAATCTTTCCCATTATGCCTCACTTCTAAATTCAAACTTTATAGTAAAACCTAAGTGGTCAAAATTACAAGGAGTTTAAAAGTTGCTCTGCAGGAGTAAGATGTTTTTTAGTGGTATTGCATGCCTTACAGGCTACGACCAGATTGCCTTTCGTAGATTTGCCACCCCTCGCAATGGGGATTTTATGATCCATGGTCAATTCTTCTGGTGGAAAGCTTAATTCACAATAATAGCAAATAGCTTGAGCTAACTTTTGTTTCCACCATTGTGAATTCCTCAAGTCACGGGCCTTTGCTCTTTCCCGCTTTTTATGACTTTCACAAGCTGATTCGTAAAATTCCATAATGATTTGACTAACATCAATTATTCCTTGCGTCAAACAGTAAGTTACAGACACTTGCCTTCATTCCAAGCTTTGGTATGAAGAGTTAATGACAACAATTGAAATGGAAAAAAGACTCAAGCAAAAGTACCCTCAATGCCAAGTTGTGGTTTTTGACCTAACGGGAACTAATGACCATTTTGAAATTCGCATTAATGAACCCAGTTTTGCTGAAATAACGCGAATTCAGCAACATAAAAATATTATGGATGTTTTTGCAGAAGAATTAGCCAGCGGTGAAGTTCATGCACTCGCTATTAAAACTTTAAAAATATAATACAAGGAGACCTCGATATGGATCCAAAGACAAGAGAACGTATTGAAAACTTATTAAAAGAACACAATACTTTTTTATTTATGAAGGGAACCCCTCAGTTTCCACAATGTGGCTTTTCTGCTCGCGCTGCTGCCATACTCAATGAATTAAATATACCCTTTGGATCTTTTAACGTTTTAGAAGATGAAGATATGCGACAAGGAATTAAAGATTATGGACAATGGCCAACAATTCCTCAGCTTTATTACAATGGAGAGCTTGTTGGAGGCAGCGATATTATGATGGAAATGTATGAATCTGGCGAACTTAAAGACCTTATAAAGTAATGACTAAAAATATAAAGGCATTTGAAAGGGTATTAAGATTATCATTCGGCGTTTTTCTCTTGGGTTGGGCTGTCGCTGGGGGACCCTGGTGGGCTTACTTAGGAGTTATATTAATTGCTACAGCATCGTGGGGTTTTTGCCCCATGTATTGGCTAATTCAAAGGTAAAAAGTGAAAATATTGGTTGTTGATGACGAAAGCGACATTTGTGAATTTCTTGTTGAGTTCTTACAGGACCACAATTTTACTGCTAGCTCTATTAACAATCCCTCTATGGCTGAAGATTATATAAATAACAACCAATTTGATTTAGTAATAATTGACTATCATATGCCTAAATTGAGTGGGCTAGAAATTATTGCGAAAACAAAACAACAAAATAAAAAAACAAAGTTTGTGTTAATGTCTGGTAATGCCTTAGATGTCTCAAAAACTAATTCATCAAAAATTGAACTGGCAGATGGTGTCTTAGAGAAACCATTTGATTGTGACTCACTTGTTTCATATTTAGAAAATATTTATAATAATAAATAATTAATTTTTCTCAATTTGGGACACTTTTAAATAAAACCGAAAACAGACATTAAGATTTAAACAATTTTTATAATTTAGTTAAAATTAACCTCTATTTAAGTCATAATAAATAATGTAATGAAAGTATGCAAAAAATCTATTCTTAGTAGTCGAATGGGGATGAGTTTAATTGAGGTCATGGTTAGCCTAAGTTTAATGGGTGTAGTGACAATGGCCACCTTGTCTCTAATTATGATCATCAATAAGGAGCGAAAAAATGTACGAATAGCTCATACCATTAACCAAATTCACAAAAAAGTAACAAAGTATTTAAAACATCCTGTTTCTTGGCAAAGCACTACAAGTAACCCAGCCAATCCAGAAATGAATTGCTTATCTGACAACCAAACAAATTGTACAGCTGTTGTAAATGTAGCGATAAAACAACTTAATGATTTTTCTGGAAATGCATTTTACAAAACGGCAACACAAGGCTTTGATTTACATGGCAATGTTTGTGAGGTTACAAACAGCTCCTGTAAAATACATGTAAACTTATATTGGGAGGCCAACTGTTCTGGCGGCGCAACATCTTGTGCAAATCCAGAAGTTATTGTCCACGGCGATTTTAGTTTACTCAACGTGCTCCCAAGTGATGGTTTAAATATAAATATTGCTAAATATAATATAGAGCTTTACAGATCTTTTGGTGAAAGCATTACCAATCCTGGACAAACTTTACTTTTTGAAGAAGTGCTGCACGAAATAGTAAACAGAAAACTCTACATTGAAAACCCTTGTAATAATACTGAAAGGTATTATTTGCTTGGTAATACCCCAAAAAATGGCACCCCTTGGGACTTAGCTGCTAGTGCAGTATATCGTTTAGTTAAAGCACAATATGATACCGATGGCAATGTAACTCCTGGAATCGAAATGTGCCGAGTGTATTTAAATAGACCTTACTTAGATTACTTTCCTTGCATTAATGAAGGCACAATCCCTAATTCAGAAACGCTGGCCACGCCCAATATTTTAAAGGTTGCTGCCAATAGTTTCAATCCCGCTAGCCCGGGTTCTTTAACCTGTGATAGCGCTAGTCAATTTAAGCTTGTTAAAGATAATGATAATCAAAATCTAAAAGTAGTAGTTAAATCTGCTGGTGGTCATGTATCAGAACAAAAATGGCAGGGCAAATGAATAAAAAGGGATTTAGTTTAGCTGAAATATTAATAACACTCTCTATAATCAGTATAGTTTCTGTTTTAGTTGTTCCAATGACTATATCTATAAATCGTGAAAAACAAAATATAGAATTAGAAATTGCTATATCAAAGGTAAGAGACCGTATGATTTACTTACTGAGAGACAATAGCTCTTGGTGGAACCAAACACTTAATCACAGTGACAACTCCACTGCATTTAATTGTTTACAAACAAGTTCATCTTGCACCAATAATCAACAAGCAGTTGTATCAATATTTGCTCCAGGTTTGAGCTATAATCCTGCAACTGATGGCTTCAATTTAAAGGCTGAACAATGTTTACAAACTGCAGAAGATTGTATTTTTAAAATCGATAGTTTTTGGCAAGCTGTTTGCCCTAATAGCGCGTCGACTTGCCCCACTGCCAATGTTTTATTAAAATTGAATTTCATTAATGTCGATGAAGGTAATTATAATATAAACCTTAACGCTAATAATTTAGAATTCTTTGATGGTATACTGACAAGTGAAGATGTTAAGCCTGTTGAAAACAGAGAATTAAAAAGAATTTTAACCCCAGAAGATCAATTAAAAGAACTCGTCGATCCCAGACGTGTTATTGGATTTATAACCAATTGTGGTAGCACGGCTGCAGCAACTTCAGCTCAAAAACTAACATCTTGGAAGCTCAGCTCATCTCCCCATTCGGGAAACTCTAATATTTATTTATCTTATTATTTTACAGATTCTGATCCTGACGACACAATACCCCCCTCCTTAGTAAGAAAGGGAGCTGCGGCGGGATTAGCTACTAGTTACAATTTAGTTTATGATAGTGGTGCGGGTAGTATGGTTATTAAAACAATGGGAAGCAGCATGGAGCTTCCAGACAATAGTGGTCTTTTGTTTCAAGATCCCACAGCTCCCCCAGGCAACTGCATTCACGCAAAGTTTGCCACAGTCAATATTGGTAAAAGCCCAACTATGACTTTTGTCAATGGACCTAAAAGCCAAACGGTTCCTGCTCGTTTATTGTTCAGTACTAAACAATAGCTTTTTGCTTACAGCCCTTTGTCTAGACACTAAAAGTTTGTAACCCATCTGCCGATATCTATAATATGGCAAAAATATTAATAGTTGACGATGACACCGACATTTTGAAATTCACTGATGCTTTGTTAACTCAAGCAGAACATGAAGTTAAAACCGCAACAGATCCCATTATGGCAATGGATTTTTTAAACAACCGTCAATTTGATCTTATAATTACTGATGCTAATATGCCTCATTATACAGGTTTCGAATTAGTAAAAACTATTCGCTCTGATATTCGTTATAAAAATGTCGGAATCGCTATGCTCACTGGAATGCGTGAGAAGTTAAGTATTGAAAAAGCAATTAAAGTGGGCGTTGACGACTACATAGTTAAACCCATCGACCCACTCATATTTCTGAGAAAAATAGATAACCTGCTGCAAAAAAGACCCCCTCAAAAAAAGCAAGAGCTAGCATTCTCTTCAATTTCTGCACAAACTGAAGCCAAGTTAAAACTGGAAACGCAATTAATTTCTGTTTCAGAAGATGGTCTAAAAATTCGCACACAATTTTCGCTACCACTTGGTTGCTTAATGACTATTGAATCCAGCTTATTTCATTTAATTGATATAGAAACACCTCCTTTGAAAGTTTTAAGTTGTGAAAAGTTCGAAAATGAAACCCAAATAACACTTGGCTTTGTGGGTTTATCTGAACATGAAATTGAAAAAGTAAGATCTTGGGTCTACAAAGAGCTAAGCAAGAGGAAGCATAAAGTGTCATGAGAATTTTACTTGCAGAAGATGACAAAAATATATCAACTATTGCCAAAATGACTTTGGAAAATCTAGGCAAACATGAAGTTTTTCATGTAGATAATGGTGAAAGTGCTCTTGAAAAAGCACTCAGCGAAAAATTTGATTTAATACTTTTAGATGAAATGATGCCTAAAATGAATGGATTAAAAGTTTGTGAGGAAATCAAATCCAGAAGACCTGATCATCCTCCTGTGATTTTTTTAAGTGCAAAATCTCAAAGTGACGACGTTGAAAAGTTTATTCAATTAGGCAATGGCTATATTGCTAAGCCCTTCGATCCAGTGACACTTTGTCAAAAAATTGAAGAAATATTAAATGGAGCGTAATTATGAATACCTTACGCAATCAAATGATTTCTTTAACAATTTTCATTCTATCTGCATTATGTGTAACTGGTTACTTTTCCTATCAAGCCATTGAAAAATATTTTTTTTATGATTTTCAAGTTAAATTCGGCAAAGATATAATCACTCAAACTGAATTGATAATAAATAATAAACACAGTAAAGAAAATTTTTTACTATTACAAAGCTTTAGAGAGCAACTAGACGAGAGAAGCCGTCAAGAAAATTTTAGTAAAGTGATTCAAGCTTATGATGAAAAGAGTAAATACTTGAGCCAAAAACGACTAAAATTTTTTAAAAAATCTGAAGAAAAATATATTGAATTTGCAGATAAACAAAAGCCTTTTTTAATTCAAAGTTTCTATTTTTATAGCCTTTTTAGCTTAGGATTAGGTGGATCATTATTAATTTGCTTAGGTCTTTTTATATATTATGGACTATTAAAACCGATAAAAGATCTCAATAA
>JAGRAE010000179.1 GCA_020435005.1 Bdellovibrionales bacterium | reverse complement strand
GATTGAAATTCGGACAGATCCCCTTAGTGATCAGAAAGTATTCATAACTTTTCATCCGCAATTAAAGGGAGCAGTTTGAAGCAGCTTAAAAAATCAAACTTTTTTACAATAAAAAGTCATCTAAATTGAGAGTTTTAAAAGTTACTTCTTTTTCAGTGGACATTCCCTGCTCATTGGTAACAGTGACCACGACTTTATAATCACTATTGTCTTGTAAGCCGGTCAATGTATAGAGATGACTTGTTTTTAAATCATCATTGTTGATTATTTGTTCTTGTCCATCTATGATTCTTAAAACTCTTATGACAGAAGTCACTGGTTGATCTGTTTGCCAAGAAACCTTAGCTTGATTAAAAGAAATACCAAATATCCTCAACTCAGAAATTCTTGCTGGAGGAGTTTCTTCTTGAAAACAATACTTGATTAACACTTCAGACTTTTCACCTCCTGCATCAACTTCATTAATTTGCACTTGGTTTAAAGCTTCAATATAACTGTGTTCGATTTTAGTTTGATCCACCTTAACTTCAATACTATCTTGTTTAAATCCTCTATTGGTTAAGTTAAATTCAGTTTTTAAATTTAATTTTTTATACGTTAAATATCCAATTTCTCTCATGCCAACCTCATAATCTCCACTGGCTAGGTCTATAGCAATACCGTTGGCAAGATCAATTGTTTCTAAATAACCATAACCAATCTCATTTTCTCCAGAGTGAGAAAAACTATTTTCACCCGTATAAACAATACCAGAGATTAAAAATGGCTTTTCTCCTTTAATGTCACGAACTCTATTCACTATTGCTTGGGGAGTTACACCATCACAATATCTATCATAAGCAGGTTGTTCCATTCTATTTGGATCATACACTGGAGTCACTCCCTGAGGATAACTTCCCAATGAACAAATTGCATTTTCATCAGCTACAAACACCACAGCTAAGGCTGCATCATCTCTATAAAAACCACCTGCTTTATTGACTTCATATTTAGCAGTTAGTGAGTTTAGTAATGTATACATCCCAACTTCACCACCATCAGTTGAGTTTTCTGTTCTAGGTGAATCCATTCTTTGAAAGAGCTTGGTTCTTATTTGATCAATTGTTAAAGTAGAAGAACTTAAAACTGCAGGATTACCTGTTAATTCACCAGAATGATTACTTTCCTGACCGTGGGCATACATAACACCAACTTGCAAATCGACATCTGCTGGCAGCTCTTGCACAAATGCATCAATACCATTAGCTATTCCCCTTCTTTCTTCATTTAAAGAGCCCGAGGTATCTACTACAAAAAGCAAATCTAATTTTTTAACAACTTCAGCTGAAGGCTGTACAAACCTTTCTGTCTCACAATTTTCTGCTTTTTCACTCGTGTCCGCTGGATCTTCAATTGTAGGTGGGTTAAAGGCCTCATCTATATTTTCTTTATCTTCATTGCTCACCTTACAAGCAGTCAAAGAAATAAGAATCAATGAAAGAAAAGTTATTTTTAATGAACTATGAATTTTCATGAATGCCTCTCGCAAACATAAGCAAAATAATTTGCTCGATTATTTGTACATTAAACAGCTTGGGCATACATGAATTAGAAAAACGTCGCTTTCTATAAATTATAACTTAAGTCCAGTGAGCTTCAAAAAAAAATATAATTTATGTGTCATTTCGATAAGTTAAAAAAAGTGTCGAACTTTTAGATAGGTTAATTAGCACAGCTTTCAGTTTTAACTGTATTGTTATTGGGTGCACCCTTTAAGGAAATATCGGCACAAGAATAATATTTAGCATCCACAGTACCAGTTACTGTCTGTATAATTTGAATTGTGCAATTATCACAAGATACATCTGGAAGTTTAATATTTACCTTGTGGACTTTTAAATCGGTACTTTCACCCATTACATTGTTATTAATTTTTTTAAGAAGTATCCAATTTTCATCATTGGCTGGAGAAAAATAAATTTCGAAATATCCATTTTGAGGAATAAACTCCTCCCACTCCAACTCCGTATTTGTTCCAGAATACAACTGAACGGGAGTTGCCTTTTCTCCACTACCACAAGGCGCATCACTTTCAGTAGTTATATTGCGATGACGTGGAGGTGTGCTCCCCTTAGAGCTCCATAACACATTTGCAAATAAACCTTCAGATAGCAACAAGGAACATAAAATAACTATCAATTTACTCATATTTATTTTACTCCCCTTGAACATGTTTTAATGGCTTTTTCCAAAGCTCCTTCCAAACTATCACTCACTTCTACTATTAAAGGTTGCCCTTTTTCTAGTATCCCCATTTGCGCACATCGATATTCCATTCTATTAAGAGCTCCCCCTTCAATAAATGCCTCATCATCAACTTGTTGATTTTCCAATAAATGAGAAGTGTCATGAGTTTTAACCTCTATCTCTAGGCAATACTCAGAATTGTCTTTATCTACACATTGAGTATCTTTATAATGACTATTTTCAATATCGGGTTTGTATACTAATAGGTTACATTTATAATGACTGGGTTGGCTGCATTCGCTTTTTGGCCATCCACCTTTAGATAAAACTTTTTCTTTCATCTGAACCTTACACTGAGAAGACAGCTCTTCTGCTTGCTGAGTCTCAAATGACTGACAATTTTGAAAGAAAACAAAAATAGTTAATGTTAATAAACTAATTCCGAGAAACCGTCCCATATAATTGTTTTCGGAACATCTGGATAAAAGTTTAGGTCAAAATGAGAAAATCTCAAATTGAGACAAACTTGTGTCTAGTATAAAATACTAAAGACTTTTTGCTAAATCTTTAGTTATGTTTTTTTGATGAGCTTCTATAGTTCCCCCACCAATTTCTAATAGTTTGGCATCACGCCACAGGCGTTCAACGATATATTCACTAACATAGCCATAGCCACCCAGGACTTGAATCGCTCTATCAGCAACATTCTTACCCATTGTAGAAGCGACTAGCTTTACTCCATCAGAATCAAGTCGCTGGCCACTTTCATGGACCTTCATCTTTCTCGCTACATCATATACATAGGCCTTAGCCGCCATGTATTCCGCATAACTATCGCCAATATATTTTTGAATTTGACCAAAATAACTAAGTGGGCGACCAAAAGCTTCTCTTTCACTTGCATATTTATTCATTATTTCAAGTGATCTTCTAGCTATACCCAAACTCATTGCGGCTAATGTGAGTCTCTCAATTTCTAGGTTTCTCATCATGTGAATAAGTGAGTCGCCTTCTTTACCCACGAGCGAAGACTGTGGTAATCGACAATTATCAAATACCAATTCTGCTGTATTGGATGCGCGCATCCCGGTTTTTCCATAAATTTTTTGACCTACACTATAACCTTCACATGACTTATCCACAAAAAATGTGGATAACTGCGGTCGACCATTGTCCTCACCTGTAATGGCATAAACTAAAACACAATCAGCTGGCGTTCGATTTTCATCAATAGATCCATTAGTGATCCACATCTTTCGTCCATTTAAAAGATAATATTCATCTTGCTTAACAGCTGTAGACTTCATACCTAAAACATCGGTTCCAACATGAGGTTCAGACATAGCCATACAACCTACTAATTCACCAGAGCATAAACCTGGTAAATATTTTTGTTTTTGCTCCGGACTGCCATTGATATTTAAATTATTCACGCAGAGCATAGAATGAGCTAAATAAGCTAAACAAAATCCTGGATCTGAGGCCGATAGTTCTTCATGAGCAATGACTGCCGCCAAAGGGTCCATATTAGAACCACCATATTCTTCAGAAACAGTAATGCCCAATAAACCTAATTCACCGAGTTTTCTAAACAAAGGAAGATTAAACTTTTCATCCCTATCAAATTTTTCTGCCTGAGGTTCAACTTCACTAAGGGCAAACTCTTTCACCATCTGGCGTAACATGAGATGTTCTTCTGTAGGATTAAAAAGGTCAAACTCATTCCAGCTCATAACTCTCTCCTTTGCTCCGAAATGCTATCATTTAAGCCAAGATTGAACAAAAGGTTTCACTCCGGCAAAAAAGAATTCTACAGCCGTCATCATGACAATAAGCCCCATAAGTCTCAGAAAAACTTTATTTCCAGTTTCTCCAATAACAGCAGTAATATTTTTGCTTAAATACAAAATAATAAATGAAGCTGTTCCAGTCAGTAAGACCGCTAAGAGCACATAACTTTGCATGATAATACCTTCAGCATCACGCATAAGAACAATTACAGCCGTAATTGTTCCAGGCCCCGACAACATGGGTATAGCCAAAGGAGTGATGGCTGCATTTTCTCCTAAGGAATTGATTTCTTGGGGCTCATGATCTTTGAGGCGAGAAATTCGTGCCTGTAGCATGTCATATCCCATTATAAAAAATAGCACTCCACCAACAACTCGTAAGGAATTGATAGAAATATTAAAGAAAGAGAACAGAAAATGACCTGATAAAGCAAAGAAAAACAAACACAAGGTGGCGGTAATACAAGTACGCAAAGCCAATCGACGCAACTGACGCTTATCCATCCCAGAAGTCATTGAAACAAATACAGGCACCACCCCAAATGGATTCATTAAGGTAAATAAGGACGTAAATGACAACAGAAAGAAACTCATATAAATTGCTCCCATTATGTCTGAGACAAATGAGTTTTATAATAAAATAATGAATTGGATACTTGAACAATATAAAGAATGCAATAAAGAAAAACTATTTGTAGGTTTAAACGCTCCACAAGGGGCTGGCAAAACAACATTAACTCATCATCTGGTCAAAGAGTTTGCAAAATTAAAGCTCAATACTATAGCTATATCCATTGATGACTTTTATTTAACTCGTGAAAATCAACTGCAACTAGCAAACAAATTTCCCAACAACCCTTACTTACAACAAAGAGGCTATCCTGGAACCCATGACATTCCTTTAGGCACTCAAACACTTAGCGAATTAAACCACGCCGTCGATTCCCCCATTCCGATTCCAAGATACAATAAATCGGCATTTTCGGGGCAAGGGGATAGGCAACCCAAATCTTCTTGGGATTCTATTCATCCGCCTATTCATATCATTTTACTCGAGGGTTGGATGCTTGGTTTTCAACCACAAAATGTAACTAGCACAGACCCAAATTGGCAGGTGATTGATAATTTTCTTAAAAAATACATTGTTTGGATGAATTTTTTAAACGCCTTTATTTATTTAAAAGCTAAAAACAATGAATTTATAATTGAATGGCGAAAAGAAGCTGAGCAAAACATGAGGGCAAAAGGACAGACTGGGATGAGCGATGAGGAAGTGATTAAATATGCTGAAAAGTTTTTACCCGCTTACGAAAGATATTCTGATTCCATTAACAGTTCTGTAATCCAGGAACCATTTTTAGAATTCACTTTAAATAAAAATAGACTGCCTATATAGGCTCGCACTTCAAATCATCGAGGCACTTACTGTTTAAAATATCTCTGATCAGAGTGTGCACTAAATAAATTCTTTCAACAAAATCTCTGTTTTCCAATGTTCTAATTATAAATCTACAGTGATGCTTTTCCCAGGCCTTTTTAATTTTTTCATCAATTTCAATGGCTTTTTTGTAAGACTCCACTCTAATGTCTGAATGATCACTATTGTAATCTGCCATTTTTGCAACCTCTAAATGTATAACCACATCATAGCGTGCTAACTCATCCTCTAAATTTGTTCCATTTTGTGAAAAAAATAAATCTTGGTTATCGCCCCAGTAAGCCAAACCATCCAGCGTTCCCCGATCGCAAATATATGATTTGCTAGGATTCTCTATTTCTTTAAGTGTTTCCAACTCTTTTTGCACTTTAAAAATCGCTCTTTGTTTACACAAACTCGCTAAACCTTCAGTGCACCTTGGAAACCCTCCGCGATAAAGTATACTAGCTGCTTCTGGTACAAGCACTAAATCATCATAAAAATGCTTTATCAAACTAGTGGCCACAGTTGTTTTACCGGCAGATGGCCCCCCTGTTAAAACTATTTTCATTGGTAATGTTTCACCAGTACAGGAACCTTACTATTTCTGATAATTTCGCGGGCATTACTACCCAAAAGGATAGCTTCAGCTCCTCCTGTAAAACTTGGCATGGCTATGAGTTGAACTCCCTCTTTCTCTACGAGCTCCATTAAACTTTCTACAAAGTCTTTGGTGTTATCATCAACTTTCAAATCAACATGAACTCCCTGAGCTTCGGCTAACTTCTTCCAGTTTTCACCCTTTTTTATCCTTTCAACCACTGCTTCTTGTGAGAAGGTCTCAATAGACACCCATGCTCCACCGAGAGCTGTAGCTGTTGAAGTGGCAAAGGCATCAATGGGGTGAAAAACTTTTGAGTAAAGTAGAACATCTGATTTTAACCCTAGCTTACCTGATACAAATTCTTCAAAGAATGTTTTTTCTTTATCGTGCAAAGAAGTACTTATTAATGTTTTATTAATTTTCTTGGAAAAATTATAATTGGGCGGAATAATTAAAGTTGGAA
>JAGRAE010000178.1 GCA_020435005.1 Bdellovibrionales bacterium | reverse complement strand
ATCAAAAGCCGGGATCATCTATTGCTCGTGTTGTCGTTCAATTAAAAGGTGAGAAAAATCCAATTATTCAAAAAGAAGGAAATACCCTTCTTATAATTCCCGCGTCAGGAGATGTTCCTGTAGAGGCCGTTGCTGAAGTTGATCCCAATGAAAAGTTAAATGTAGCTGAAGGTTTACAGCCTAATGAAGCCTTGAGCACTGAACCTAAAAGTGATCTGGATATGAATATTGATTACTCAAAAGGTGGAACACCAGAAGCCTATCCAAAATACGAAATGGCTGAAGAAACCAAAAATTTGCTACTCAACGCTCGCACTCTTGAAGAATTTTTGCTCAAGCATCGAAAGTATTATGGAAAACCGATTTCTATACAAGTTGATAATACGGGAATTAAAGACGTTTTAGAAATGATTGGTGAGGAAGCGGGATTAAATTTAGCTTTGCCCAATCAATTGGGTGGAAATATTAGTTTGAAATTGCGCAAAGTCCCTTGGGATCAGGCTTTTATATTGATTTTAAAATCAAATGGCTTAGGCTATGTGCGAGAAGGAAATGTTATACGCGTAGATTCATTGCAAAAATTGGGTCAAGAGATTGAAAATGCACAGGCAATTATAGAGAGAAGAAATATTGCTGAGCCTTTGCAAATTAAAATTATACCTGTAAGTTACCTCAACCTTACTGATGCTGAATCAAAATTAAAAACCTTAAGCACCCCGGAAAGAGGTTCTGTACTTTCAGATACGCAAACAAACTCTTTAATCGTAACAGATGTAGAAGATAACATATTAAAAATGGAAAAGCTTCTGGAAGCTTTAGATGTTCCACCTAAACAGGTTTTGATTGAAGGAAAAGTCATTGAAGCTGTGGAGTCATTTTCTCAAGGCTTGGGAGTTAATTGGACGGCCTCTGGAGCTTCTAAGACAATTAATGAAACTGGTGGGTTAAATGGCAGTCCTCTGCGCGTAACTCCCAGTCTTTCTGTTTCACCAGCAGCTGCTGACTTTGGAGGAATTGCTACTCTGGGTTTACAAGTGGGAACCTTAGATGTGCTGGGAAATTTAAATGCAAAAATAGCACTATTGGAGTCTAACAATTTGGCTAAAGTAGTTTCCTCGCCCCGAATTATCACCTTAACAGGTGAGGCTGCAACTTTTTCACAAACTTTGGCCGTTCCAGTTATTAAGCAAAAAACAACAACAGATTCGACTTCGGGACTTATAAGTACGGAAGAAGTGGCCACTCAAGACTTTACTCTTAATTTTAAAGTGACTCCTGTTATTACGGCTGATAATAGCGTTCGTTTAGACTTAAACGTTGCACGTACAAACCCAACAGCGGGCTCATCCTTAAGCGGAGGACAAGTTACCACTTCTTCGAGTAGTGCTACAACTAAGGTTTTAGTCGGCAATAATCAAACGGCGGTTATTGGTGGAATTTATTCTGGTAGCGAAACATCATCTGAGAGAAAGGTTCCCGTGCTTGGTGATATTCCTATCTTAGGTTGGTTGTTTAAAAGTAAGGGAAAAGAAAATACAAAAACAGAGCTAGTTGTTTTTGTAACACCAAGAATTATTAGTTCCGAGCGTCTACATAGGCAGTCTATGTCTCGAAAGGTCAAAGATGACGTTGGATTAGAAACCAGTGAAAATGACTCTGACTCGAATAGTGAGAATCTAGATGCAGAAAGCTTATAAGTTCAATTCTTGAAGGTTTTCATTTTCTTTAACTGGTGTTTTTGTGCTTACTTCTTTTTTATCTAAATGATTGCTATTCTTCTCTATATTTCTGTCAGAATCTAAAGTGGGTAGTGTGTAAAGAGTTTTTTCGTCTAAAAAGTCTGAAAGTTGAAAGTTTAGCCATTTGAGAGTTTTCATTAAAATTGTTTCGAAGATTTTTTTTATCAAAATAATCCTTTCTGTAACATGTAGATTATTCGGTTCTAAATAATAATTCTTTATGAATTTTATGTTAAAATAAAGTTGTCAGTTCTCAATAAATGCTATTTTGAAAATAAAGTGTTACAAGTTATACTTTCATCTAGTAGAGATATTTCAATATTTTAAAATGTGAAAATTCAAATTTTTTAATTAAATAGTGTGTTAAAAGTTAGGTTGTTGAGTGGAAAAGACAAATACCTGGCGAATGTTTTTAGTGTCTTCACTAAATACATCTATTCCAGTATAGGCTTCAATCTTTCCTGTTATATTAAAAATAAATGAATCAGCACCTTCAGCTTCAGCATCGGGAAGGCCTTCAATAAAAAGTGTTTCATCGAGTTCTTCATTACCTTTCGCTGCAAGTTGTACAATAAAATCTTTTTTTGCATTTCCTTGAGCATCTTTGAAATTATCAGGAGAGAAAGTCGCGATATCTTCTGTTGTTGTTAATACTCCTGATTTGACATAGGTTATTGAAAAACTAATGCCAAGTACATTGACTTGTTGATCTGTCAAATTTTCTAACTTCATACGAAAGGCAATCCAAGGGGCAGCAACAGTTTTTTCTCCATCAGTAGTGGTGACAGTTATATCGGTCAGTCTTACGGTGGGCTTTGTTGGAAGCAGATAAACCTTAATACTCTCACTACCACCATCATCACATTGAACAAGAGTAAAGGTTAAAAGCAGTAAAGATATAATTTTTAAAATATACCGCATATTTAAATTTTCTTATTTACAGGGCTAAATCGTCAAGCTAAAGGGATAGTTAATGGAACTATTTGGCTATAATTCGCAAAATGACGCACAAAAACCTTTGGCAGAAAAGCTAAGACCTCAAAAATGGGAAGATTTTCTGGGAAAAGAAAATTGGGCGAGTAATCAAAAGAGACTTATTCAAAGTATCATTGAAAAAAACTATTTACCTAATTTGATTTTATGGGGCCCTCCTGGATCTGGTAAAACAACTTTTGCCCTGCTTATTCCGAAAATATTGAACAACATTAGTTTTATACAGGCAAATGCTGTGGATACGGGCGCTAAAAAATTAAAAGAAATAGGAATGGAAGCTAAAAATAATAAATTAGCTTTTTCCAAACAAACTATTTTGTTTATTGATGAGATTCATCGTCTAAATAAAGCTCAGCAAGATATTTTGTTGCCATTTAGTGAACAGGGTGATTTTACATTAATTGGAGCTACCACAGAAAATCCAAGCTACGAGCTAAACTCAGCTTTGCTTAGTCGTTGCCAAGTATTAAATTTTCAACCATTAAAAACTGAGGACTCTCACAAAATACTTTCTCGTGCCGCTGCTCAATTAAAAATTGAATTAGATAATTTAATTGATACAGAGGCTCAAAATCGTCTGGTACAAAATTGTCAGGGCGATATGCGAACTCTATTGAATAGTTTTGAACAGATTTTTCAAGTTTATTCCTCCGAAAAAAGAAATGAAGCATTTAATATTGAAGATCTTGAAGAAGTTTTAATTGAGAAGTCAATGACCTATGACCGTAATGGCTCTGAACACTATGATACAATTTCTGCATTTATAAAAAGTGTGAGAGGAAGTGATCCAGATGCAGCACTTTATTATTTAGCTAGAATGGTAAAGGGCGGTGAGGATCCTGTTTTTATTGCCAGAAGATTAGTTGTTTTAGCTTCAGAAGATGTGGGCAATGCTGATCCAAAGGCCTTGGAAGTTGCTGTTGCTGGCTTACAAGCCGTAGAGTTAGTGGGTTTACCTGAGGCGGGAATTAATTTAGCTCAAGTTACAACTTATTTATCTTCTGCTCCAAAATCCAACAGATCTTATCTCGGTTGGAAAAAGGCCTTGGCCATGGTTGAAGAGACGGGTGCTTTGCCAATACCTTTGGCACTGAGATCAGCAAGGACTCCTTTAACAAAATCTATGGGTTATGGTAGAGATTACAAGTACTCTCACGATGGTCCAAAGTCATTCATTGAGCAAGACTTTCTACCTCAAGAGTTAAAAGGTAAAAAGTTTTATGAACCCATTGAGAGAGGTTTTGAAAAGAAGATTATTGAGTATCTCAAATGGCTTAAGGATGATTGAACAGTTAGTTAATAAGTTTTTTGTGCTGAAATATAAACACAACTTTCACTATTAGATTCCCTAGAGTGTTTTGTATTTGAGGGAATTACGATTTTATCACCCTCTCTTAAAAGTAGCTTATTGCCAGCTATGTTTAATATAAGCTCACCCTGAGCGACCATAATTACGTTGTCAAAGGGGTGCCTTAAGTCTTTGTAAACCTCATTTGTTTTAAGAACAACCTCATTGGGTTCAAGACCTTCCATTTCAAACCATGTTTTTATTTGTTCTATTTGTGGCACTATTGGTGCCTGCCAACGAGTAATAAGCACAAATCTTCTCCTAAGTTGTAAACTTATTTATCAATTTTCTGTATCATTTCAAGATATCTCAATTCAATGCAGGACAATAAACCAAAAATAACAGAAATTTTAAAGTCTTAAAATTGGGAAGTCGATAAACTTTCATGAAAAGACTAGTGGCTGGGGGCCATTTATATGAGTAATGAAAGCATTAATACACACATTGAAACAATTGAGACTTTTATTCTTGCATCAAGTGGTCTAGAAATAAAAAGTCGTTCGCAAACAAAGTTGGAAATTTACCAAAAAACAGATGGTAAAGTTTTAACTCTTTCACCGCAAAACATTGAAGAAATTCTTTCACGTTTTGACTCTTCTAACCAGCCTTTTCTGCAAGTGAATTTTTTGAATGGTAAAAAATTATTACTAACTAGTAAGTTGATTGGTTTTAAACCGGCAAAAACTCTTAATTTAGATATGGCAAAACTGCCAAAAGTAGTAACTACTCCTGATCTTATTAGTGTTGTTGAAGCTATTGAGGACACTATAAATGAAGATGCTAATCACCCTGAAGAGCTTCAAGTCCTAGAGAGAGTTTATGAGGCTGTGTTAAAGGGAGCTGAAGACATTGGTTTTAATTTAACTAATGAAAAAACTTGGATAAAGTTTATTAACAATCACAAACTTAAACCCAGCGCTTAAAATTCAAATTCTAAAAAGATTTATTGACCGAAAGACTATTTTCGTACAAAAAGGATGTTCTATTGACCTGAATGGGGGCGTAGCTCAGCTGGGAGAGCATCTGATTTGCATTCAGAAGGTCGCAGGTTCGATCCCTGTCGCCTCCACCATTCTTAATTAATCCATACTTTAATAAAATATCTAAATTGCTAATCATTAATCTTTTGAAACGTAAATTGTGCTTATAGAAATACCAATTGCCCCTGTTAATTGCGGATATATCTGTTATTAGGCTCTCTAACTACCTTTTTTTACTCTGTAATTTAATGATTCGAGCGTGATTTCTCAAAACAAAGTTTTGAGAAATCCACAATGAGCACAAAATCTTAATATTATGGGTTTTAACAGGAACTATTTGATGAAGGGGGTAAGTGCGCCTTTTTTTTGAGTTAAATCGCAATATTAAGAATTCTCAACCTGTAATTAACTGGAGCAGTTTATAGACTACACCAGCAAAGCCTTCTCCAGAAAGCCTTTAAGGATAAAATAATTTAACGTTATTGGTTTCTGTTAATTGTTTTAAACGGCTCTATTAGCCCATAGATATAACTTTTAAAACTTGCCCCTCCTCGCAGTCTATAAAGCCAATAATTTCCATAAGTTAACTTCTCCCGAGCAGTCTATAAAACCAATAATCTCTATAAGTTAACTACTCCCGAACAGTCTACAATTTCAATAATTTCCATAAGTTAACTACTCCCGAACAGTCTACAATTTCAATAATTTCCATAAGTTAACTACTCCCAACGACAATCATTTTTGTCTACACACAAAAAGAGATTCGCTAACAAATGATGTAGCATCTTAAAAAATTAAACCTATTGTGGTGCTAGAGGTAATTAACTTATGATTTATCAACAAAAAATAGAGCAGTTTTAAAATATTTGTACAGAATCGTTACTTTTAACTCTCAATTTTAAAGGAATAAGTGTCATATTTGATTAATATTCTTATTAATTAAAGGTTCCAAATTGGGCCTACAATGTCTCTATCTATCGATATTTTTGTTTTGGCAGAAATTGCTGCAAGTGCGCTGATTTTTTTAGCAAAAAAATTTTTTTATAGTTGACCTAAAACTTGAATTCCCTTAAACATTCCTTCTCACAGAGATTCGCTCTTTGAAAACTGAATAGCTAAATAGCCCAAAAATTGTTTTTGGGGACCCTTGAGAGTACTTTTTTAGTATTCAATAATAGGGTAAACTTTCAAGTGCATACATCTATATAAGATGTAAATGCCTAGTTTAATTTTTTTTGATTGAGCTTAAATTTAAATTTTTCAAGTGAAGAGTTTGATTCTGGCTCAGAACAAACGCTGGCGGCGTGCCTAATACATGCAAGTCGAACGAGAAAGTACCTTCGGGTATGAGTACAGTGGCGCACGGGTGAGTAACGCGTAGATAATCTGCCTTCTAGTGGGGAATAACTCGAGGAAACTCGGGCTAATACCGCATAAGACCACAGTGCCTGCGGGCACAGGGGTTAAAGATTTATTGCTAGAAGATGAGTCTGCGTTCGATTAGCTAGTTGGTGGGGTAAAGGCCTACCAAGGCGACGATCGATAACAGGTCTGAGAGGATGATCAGTCACA
>JAGRAE010000177.1 GCA_020435005.1 Bdellovibrionales bacterium | reverse complement strand
ATTTCTTTTCCAAATATAGATTCTTCTGGTTTACCGGCGACTTTTTCAAAGGTACTAATTAATAATGTATTACGCGAACGCCTGGGTTTTGAAGGCTTAATCATTACTGACGATATTGAAATGCATGGAGCGAAAATTATTCCTTCTGTGGGTGAGCGCGCTGTTCGTGCTATCGAGGCCGGTAATGATATGGTCATGATTGCTTGGACGAAAAAAAATCAAAAAGCTGCCTATAATGCTTTGCTAAATGCAGTAAAACAAAAAAGAATTTCTGAAGAAAGATTAAACCAAAGCTTGCGGCGTATTCTTTATTCTAAATTAACACATAAAAATAATGACCTGTTTAAGGTTCAACCAAAACTTTTTCTCTCACAGCTTAAAAATAATTTAAACCGACTAAAAAAAATCTCAGATAAAGTTGTCGCTAGTAATATTGAAAGGTTTTTTTATCTCGATGATAGCACCGCCCCAATGCTCGACATAGAACAAAAACCTTTGGTATTCACTGCCGACTATAGGTTTTACCAGTCCTTTAGCAAAGAATTGAAAAGAAAAAGCTTTTACTATCCGCTTTCGCCTAAAAAAAAATCACCTGTTGTTAATGCTTTTAAACAGCATGCAACAGCTCTTGGCATTTTCTACATAACGGGTAATGGAACAGCTAAATTACTCAATAAAGTACCAAATCATCTTAAAAAACAATTAGTTGTTGTTAATAGTACAAACCCCGGTCGCGTTGTTAACCGTCATCAGTATGCTGCTGTTATAGATATAAATTCTAGAAACTTTAATTCTGGAAAGTGGGTAGCCCAGAAGCTAGAGAATAATAACATTCGTTTGCCGGCAACAATGGATGGAAAAAAATCTTTTCACAAAAGAAAAGTCAGCCAGAACAACTAAAAGACTGCTATTACTCTCTCTAAAAACCTTTATTTACTTTGTAATTTGATGATTCGAGTATTACTTAATTTTTAGAGTAGTTTTTAAGAAGTTCTAGCCTAGCAGAAGCTCTTTGGTGTTTTCTTTGATACTTCACAATTTCACCAACATTTAAGCCCTCTTTTAGTTTTGTTTCAGCTCTTTTAAGTGCTTCTTCAACTCTTTCAGCTTCTAGATCTTCTGGCTTTTCTGCTGTTTCTGCAAGGACCATAACACCAGTAGGTGTCACCTCTAAGTAACCCCAACTGATTACAACTGCTTTAAAATTAGATTGTCCCTTTTCTTTGTACTGAAGAACTCCAGTCGTTAGAGTCGAAACAAGGGGAGCGTGTCCTGGCAATATATCTAATTGCCCTTTACTTCCAGGCACAAGAATTTCATCAATTTCTGTGCCTGTTAATAATTTTTTTTCAGGAGTTACTAATGTTAATAGCACAACTACATTCCTTTTGCTTTTTCTTGAGCATCTTCAATGGTGCCCACTAAGTAAAAAGCTTGTTCTGGTAAGTTATCATGTTTACCATCAAGAATTTCTCTAAAACCACGGACAGTGTCTTTAATATCAACGTACTTACCTTGCATACCTGTAAACTGTTCAGCCACAAAGAAAGGTTGAGATAAAAATCTCTCAACACGACGTGCACGGTGAACCACCATTCTGTCATCTTCACTGAGTTCATCCATACCAAGAATGGCAATAATGTCTTGAAGCTCTTTATATCTTTGCAATAAAGCTTGAACATCACGAGCGGTTTGATAGTGCTCCTCACCCACGATGTCTGGATCTAATATTCTTGAAGTTGAAGAAAGTGGATTCACTGCTGGGTAAATCCCTTTTGCCGCAATTTCACGATCTAAGTTTGTCGTTGCATCTAAGTGAGTAAATGTTGTTGCCGGTGCAGGGTCAGTATAGTCATCCGCTGGAACATAAACCGCTTGAACGGAAGTAATTGAACCTTTGTTTGTTGATGTAATTCTCTCCTGAAGGGTTCCCATTTCTGTACCAAGAGTTGGTTGATATCCCACCGCGGAAGGAATACGCCCAAGAAGAGCTGAAACCTCAGCACCTGCCTGTGTGAAACGGAAAATATTATCAACGAATAATAAAACGTCTTTTCCTTCTGTATCACGGAAGTATTCCGCCTGAGTGAGTGCAGTTAATGCCACTCTTGCACGAGCTCCTGGAGGCTCGTTCATTTGACCAAATACCAGAGATGTTTTTTCAATAACTCCTGATTCTGACATTTCACGATACAAGTCATTTCCTTCACGTGTTCTTTCGCCAACGCCACCAAACACAGAATAACCACCGTGCTCAGTTGCAATATTGCGAATAAGTTCTTGGATTAAAACTGTTTTACCAACACCCGCTCCACCAAAGAGACCAATTTTTCCACCCTTAGAGTAAGGTGCAAGTAGGTCAACAACTTTAATTCCAGTCATTAGCATTTCTGCTTCTGTTGATTGGTCTTCAAACTTTGGCGCTTCTCTGTGAATAGTCCATTTTTCTTTTGAATTTATTTGGCCTTTGCCATCAATTGGTTCACCAACAACATTCATTATTCGACCTAAACAGCTTTCACCAACAGGAGTCGTAATCATGTTGCCTGTATTTTTAACTGATTGCCCACGAGTTAAGCCTTCTGTTCCATCCATTGCAATAGTTCTTACAACTCTATCACCTAAGTGTTGAGCAACTTCGAGAGTTAAATTATCAGCTTGATCACTGATGCTTGGATTAGAAACGGTTAGTGCATTAAGAATTGGTGGTAGTTCACCACTTAAAAACTCAACGTCAACTACGGGTCCCATAACTTGTTTAATTGTACCGGTTTGCATTTGTATATTCTCCCTTACTAACCTTTAAGTGCTTCTGCACCGCTTGTAATTTCCATTAGTTCTGTTGTAATTGCGGCTTGTCTAAGCTTGTTATAAGTCAATGTTAAATTTCTCACCATATCATTGGCATTATTAGTAGCGTTTTCCATAGCTGTCATTCTTGCTGCGTGCTCGCCAGCCACAGACTCACACATGATTCGATAAACTTGTACAGCGAAATGCTTGTGCAATAGTTCTTCAACAATTTCTTCTGGTGATGGTTCAAATATTAAATCTTTTGAAAATTTTTGATCGTTTTCGTTAAGTAAACTTGAGTGGCTCAAATCGATAGGCAACAAGGTTTCTGTTACTCTATCTTGAGAAATTGCCGACTTAAATTCGTTGTAAACGAATTGAATTTCATCATATCCACCACTTGTGAAGGCCGTCATTAATCTCTCGGCTACATTAGCCGCCATAGTATAAGATATTTCTCTCGCCAAATTGAGAATTACATCTATCGGCTTAGGTAAGCCGCGGTTCTTCAAATACTCAGCACCTTTTCGACCAACATAGAGAAAATCAAGTTGTTCATATTTATCCTTGTTTTCTTTGTAGTAAGCTTCTACGAATTTGGAAACTGAAGAGTTAAAGCTTCCGCACAAACCTCTGTCACTAGTAATAACAACTGCTAAAACTTTTTGTGGATGACTCTTGGGCTGGAGCAGAGGGTGATTTACTCGATGAGTAACAGCAATATCAGCGATTAAACCCAGAACCCCCTTTGCATATGGCCTAAGATTGATAATATTGTCCTGTGCCCGTCGCAATTTTGCGGCAGAAACCATTTTCATGGCTTTTGTAATTTGTTGCGTATTTTTAACGCTCGAAATACGGGCGCGAATTTCTTTTAAGCTCATGTCTTAGTTTTCTCCAGAAGCTTTAAAAATAGCTTTGAATTCCTCGCAGGCTTCTTTTATTTCAGTTTTAACTTCATCTTTCATCGCTTTGTGTTCTTTGATTAAGTTAATCAGAGTACTGTATTTTTGCTCGAGGAAGTCCATAAATTCACTTTCCCAGCGCTTCACGTCTTCGATGGCAACCTTATCAAGATAGCCATGTGTCGCAGCCCAAATTACACAAATTTGATTTTCAACATGGAATGGAAAGTATTGAGGTTGTTTTAAAACCTCAACTAATCGCACACCACGATCAAGTTGTGCTCTGGTCGCAGCATCTAAGTCGGAAGCAAATGCCGAGAAGGCCTCTAATTCTCTAAACTGTGCCAACTCTAGCTTCATGGTTCCAGCCACTTGCTTCATCGCCTTAATTTGCGCAGCTCCACCCACACGTGAAACCGACTTACCAACAGAAATTGCTGGGCGAATACCTTTGTTAAACAAATCTGTTTCTAGAAATATTTGTCCATCTGTAATTGAAATCACATTTGTAGGAATATAAGCAGAAATATCACCTGCCTGAGTTTCAATAATAGGAAGTGCAGTTAAAGAACCACCACCTAAATGATCATCCAGTTTACAGGCGCGCTCTAAAAGTCTTGAGTGTAAATAGAAAACATCCCCAGGGAAAGCTTCACGACCTGGAGGTCTTCTTAGTAATAATGACATTTGACGATAGGCCTGTGCTTGTTTTGTTAAATCATCATAAATTATAAGTGCATGCTTGCCATTGTCTCTAAACCATTCTGCCATGGCACAACCTGAAAATGCCGCCAGGAACTGCATGGGTGCTGGATCTGAAGCTGTTGCTGTAATAACAGTGGTGTAATCCATGGCTCCCGCTTTTCTCAACTTTTCAACAACTTGAGCTACAGTTGATTTCTTTTGTCCGATGGCTACATAAAAGCAATGAACGTCAGTATTTTTTTGATTAATAATAGTATCAATTGCAATAGCTGTTTTTCCGGTTTGTCGGTCACCGATAATTAATTCTCTTTGACCACGGCCAATAGGAATCATGGCATCAATAGCTTTTATCCCTGTTTGAAGTGGTTCTTCAACAGGTTTTCTTGTCATAATCCCTGGTGCTTTTACATCAACAACACGAGTTTCAGAAGCCTCGATGGGACCTTTTCCATCAACTGGATTCCCTAAAACGTCAACCACTCTTCCAAGTAACTTTTCTCCAACAGGTACACGCACAATTTGTTGTGTTCTTTTTACTGTGTCACCTTCTTTAATGTTTTTATCTTCACCAAAGATAACCACACCAACAGAGTCTTTCTCTAGATTTAAAACCATTCCGAAAACACCACCAGGGAACTCAACTAGTTCACCCGCCATTGCGTTTTCTAGGCCAAAAATTCTAGCAACACCGTCACCAACACTCAAAACACTTCCTGTTTCGCTGACTTCAACCGTTTTATTATAGTTTTTTATTTGTTCTCTTAATACACGACTGATTTCATCAGCACGAATACTTAGTTCCATTTAGTGTGCTCTCCTCTTTATATCTTCTTGTAATCTACGCAAATGACTAGTTAAAGTGTCGTCAAATGTGTAGCTCCCAACTTTTGCAATTAATCCACCAATCAATTCGGTGTCTTCTTCGTAAGCTAAAATAACTTTTTTACCCGTAACTTTTTCTACAGTTTTTTCAATTTCTTTTCTCTCTTCTGGCGGTAATACAGAAGCAGAGGTTACAGTGCCTCTTCTTACTCCCATAGCTTCATCGCTTTTACTTTGATATGCGTGGACTATTTGAGAGAAAATATTTAAGCGGCCCTTACGCGCTAATGTAAGCACAAAGTTCTCGGTAGTTTCGCTTAAGCCCTTATCTTTTATTGAGTCTTTAACAACTTTTAGTTTTTCATCAGGCGCAATCAGTGGAGAACTTAAATATTCAACAATGTCTGGCTCTCCATAAACTTTGTCTAACTCTCTTAATTCTGCAAAAACCTTATCTTGTTCACTTGCTACTTCTGCTATTTCATAAATTGCTTTTGCATATCTAGAAGCTAATTCACTAAATCTCATCTGGGCACCACCTGAATTTTCTCAACAAATTCTATACGCATTCTTTTCAAATCAGTGCCATCGACTTCGTCTTTTAACTTGTCTTCAGCGTTGACAACAGCTTTGCTCAATAGTTCTTGTCTTAAGCTTTCATTGGCTCTCATGCACTCAAACTCGTATGTACGCTTGGCTTCTTCTGCTAATTTTCTAGATAAATTTTCAGCATCTGCAATTATTTTGTTCTTCATAACTTCAGCTTCTGCTTTAGCATGATTAATACTTTCTTGTTGATTTGACTTCAACTTATTAAGCCTCTCTGAAATTTCTCGCTTCTTTTTTTCAGCCTGACTTTTTGCTTCTTCTGCTTTTTTAACTTCTTTGTGATAATCTTCTAATCGGTTCTTAAAGAGTTCTTTTACTTTATTTTTTGAAAAATATACGACAACACCTAATGCAATTAACAGGTTTATACTCTGGCTTATGATCATCTTGAAAGGAATATCATCGCCGTGTGCTCCACTGGCAGCCAAAGCAATAGCCGGCATATTAACAAGTAATAAAATTATTAATCTCATGTCGTTGGTTCCTTACCTATTAACTTAGAAACAATTGTCTGGCTGACAGTAGGAATTTCTTTAGCCAAGTCATTTTTTGCTTTTTCTAATTCATTTGAAATCTTTTTTCTATTGGCTTCTATAGTCTTTTTAGCAGACTCTCTCGCTTCAGAAACAAGGCGGTCGTACTCATGTAGTGCCGCGGTTTTAGATGCATCGTAGATACTTTTAAATTCTTTGTTTATAGAGCGAGCCTTCTGTTCATATTCAAGCTCAAGTGTTTTTGTTTCTTCAATAGCTTGTTCAGCAAGATTTTGATTTCCTTCTGTTTTTCTTACTCTTTCTTCATAAGCCTTATTATATGGTTTAA
>JAGRAE010000176.1 GCA_020435005.1 Bdellovibrionales bacterium | reverse complement strand
CTTAGGATTTTGAGTTGCTGCAAAATACATAGAATCGGCTAAAACTAAACGCCCTTCTGCATCGGTATTATGTATTTCTACTGTTAGTCCCTTGCTTGATGTTAAAACATCTCCAGGACGAAAAGAGTCTCTAGATATAGAGTTCTCGGCAATACCTAAATAAAAGTCACAATTTATTTTGGGTTTTGTTTTCATTAGATAGTAGGCTACCCCAACTAAACTTGCTGATCCTCCCATATCTTTTTTCATAAGCCTCATATTTGAAGAAGGTTTGATATCTAAACCACCAGAGTCAAAAGTTATGCCTTTGCCGATAAAAGCAGTGGGTTTATTCGTCTTAGCAGCACCTCGATAAGACATATGTACTAAATAAGGACCCGTCGCAGCTCCTTGACCAACTCCTAAAATGAGTCCCATTTTTTTCTTTTTAAGTTCTGTTGAATCGTAAACTTTGACCTTCAAATCTTTAAAGTAATCTTTTAAAAAGTGACTATAAGTTTCAGGATTTAAATTGTTGGCAGGTAGATTGACCAAATGCCTCGCTAAATTGACAGCTTCATATTCTGACTTGATTTGTTCAAGTTCTCTGTTTGTAATTTTAGTACCCACAAAGCGAAGATGAATATTTAATTTTTTTTCGTGCATTGATTTAAAAGAATAGCGAGCCATTCCCAATCCCAACAAAGCACCTAATATTTGTTTTTTAGAGCAATTAATAAAGTTTAATTCTAAAGACCTTTTCTGTGAAAAATAAGGAGCCAATGCCCCCATGGTATCACGAGCTTTTCCCCACTCCGATCCTTTTAATTGAGATGGAGTATAGCTCTTCTCTTCTGCTGAAAAAATTGGCAAGTAAGTGATAGGCCCTGACTCGTAATGAAATATTTGTCTATTTTTGAAGTCTTTTGTTTCTAACTCATGCCATTGCCAATCATATAGGTGAGGTTTGAGATGCTTGTTAAAATCCTTTTTTTGCGATTTACCAAACACATAAACTCGACTAATAATTGGTGTTTTTTTTATGGGTTCTAAAGACCAGCGAATTCCGGCAGTAATAGATTGATTAATGCCGCTAGATGTAAAATGACTCACAACAATCTCCTTCTTGGCGAGACTGAGCATCGCCAAATGGTTAGATTTGTGTATAATAGGTAATTGTCATGAATAAATCACTACGCTTAATGCAATTTAATCTGGAAAACTTTTTTCTCTATCTAGATAAAGAACTTCCACCCACTTGGCCTGATATTTCTGAAGATGGCTGGCAAGCCTTAACTCATTCGCAGGTTAAGTTAAAGCCTTTGCAAAAACTTAAAAGTATTCAATCCATCATTAATGACCAAGACCCGGATATCATCATCGTTTGCGAGGTCGGAGGTAAAGAATCACTAGAAAACTTCAACCGTCTATTCTTAAATAATAGATATCGCGCTGAACTCATTGAAGGCAATTCCGACAGAGGTATCGACGTCGGTTATCTTATTAAAAATTCATTAAATCTGCAGTTCTTGTTAATTAGTCACAAAGAGCGCCCCTTAAATTTCCTGTATGACCATGAAAAAGATGGCCCCAAAAAAAGCCATTACTTTTCTAGAGATGTGGCCGAACTAAGAATATTTGAGAGTGATCTTTCCCACTCCCCTTTAGCTATAATTTTAGGTGTTCACTTAAAATCAAAGCTAGATCGCGATGGGGTGGACCCCGACGGACGCCATCGCCGAGCGGCTGAAGTTAAGACATTAATGGATATTTACAAAGAAGTTAGAAAAGAAACCCTTGAGAAAATTCCCATTATAATTTCTGGCGATTTTAATGGCATCGCTAATAGTCATCGCATGGAGGCGGAATTTCAACCGATCTATAATGACACCCAATTAAAAGATGTCATGGAAATTAAAAATGTACCTGAAGATGAAAGATACACTCAAGTCGTGTTTAATTCACTAGGTAGAGCCGTCCCGGTGCAAATAGACTATTTTTTTGTGGATGAGAGATTCAGTCAAATTATTCAATCAGCTTATATTTATCGTTTTAAAGATGAAGGGGGTTTTGAAATCCCCCCTCCGCAGAGTATTGAGCAAAGAAGTTCTTTGCCCTCTGATCACTACCCAGTAGTATGTGATTTACTTTTTAATAATATCTAATAGCTCAACTTCAAAGATTAATACGGAGTTTCCAGGAATACTTGGGCGGCCAGCTTCTCCATAAGCTAAATCAGGAGGAATATAAAGTTTCCATTTTGATCCCACAGGCATCATTTGTAAGGCTTCAGTCCATCCTCTAATTACAGCTGTTACAGGAAATTCTGCGGGAGAATTTCTTTTATATGAGCTATCAAATTCAGTACCGTCTATGAGGGTACCTTTATAATGAACTTTTACAACATCATCGGATTTTGGCTTTTTTCCTTTTCCCTCAGTGATAACTTCGTACTGCAAACCTGAATCAGAAGTTTTAACTCCATTTTTAGATTTATTTTTAGCTAAAAAGTCTTCTCCCTCTTTTTTGTTACCTTCGGCTTCTTCTCTTCTCTGTTTATTACGGTCTTCAGCCATTTTAGATAAAGCTTTCTTTACTTCTTCTTCATTTAAAAGTGGTTTTTCTCCTTTTAGTTGATGTTCAATAGCCAAGGCAAAAGCATCAATATCCATATCAATATTTTGATTTTTCATATTTTTTCCAATTTGCTGGCCAATTGCATAACTATATTTAGCTTTATCTGAACTCATATCCACATTTCTTTTCTTATTACATGCCACAATGCCCATGGCTAACAAAAGGATTACTAATATTTTCATTCTTGCTCCTCATTAAAAATGATACATTTAAAGTTAATCAATCTAACTATTTTGGTCAAAGTGAATATTCCGGTAAATAATAGTTGAAAAAAAATGGTTTTCAAGCTGCCATTCAGACGGACTGCGCAAAATTAGTTCTTCTTAGATTTAGCAAGGTGGATTTTCTTCTAAATATTTTTTCCTATATGAAAAAATCTTTTTTATATCTTTTAATACAAACGATCCTGCAATGAGTTGCCCCAGAGGCGCCATGGGTAATTTGTAATAGATTTTATCTTCCATCAAAGTGCCTCCACAAAGCTCTTCAAAGGAGTGCTGATGGTACCATCTTGCATAGGGTCCTTTTAACTGATCATCAATAAACTGATGAGGAGGGTTCCAATTTAAAATTTTGGTTTGCCACTTAATTGGCAGACCATGAAGTTTCAGTTCATAATCTATTAGCGCCCCTTCTTGAATCTTGGAGTTAGATAAATTCTTAATTTTAAAGTTTAAAAAAGGTGGTGTTATTTTTTCTAAATTATGGGCATCAGAAAAAAAGCGAAACACATTTTCTTTATCTGATTTAAACCATTGACGTTGTATAAATACTTTTTCATTTATTGGTAGTGAATAGATATTGTTAAAAGCCATTTTTAAATTTGGATAAAGGAACTTAAAACCCTCTTCCAATAATCTTTGCGGATAAGCTCTTTGACTTGCCACCAAAGCTTTCGACATTTCTCCAAAACGAATTTTTACCACAAACTCAGGTAGAGGTGGGCCTTGCCATTTATTAATTGTACTTAAAAATTCATTGGTAAGCTCAGAGTTTGTTTTTGGCTCGGGAGCACATAAGTTAAATGCACCTGACAGTTTTTCGTTAGTGATTGTTTCAAATGCGGCGCGAACCCAGTCATCCACGTGTATCCAGCTCATGTAGTGTTGACCATTACCAATAGTTCCCAGCAAGTTAAAACTAGCTGGGAATTCCAATTTTTCCATTAAGCCCTGTCCCCGTCCCAGGACTAACCCTGTCCTCAACGCTACCTTGCGCACAGCAGGAGGAAGTTTATTAACTTCATTTTCCCAATCCACACAAACTTTTGCTAAAAAATCTTCGCCGCTTTTTGAACTCTCTGTTAGTTTTTCGTCATTGCGGTTGCCATAATAACCCACAGCTGAACCACCAATGAAGGCCCGCAAAGAAATATTATGTTTAGTTATTAATTTGATAATATTTGCTGTTGAAACAATTCTGGAATTGTAAATTTCTTCTTTTACTTCAGGCGTCCACCTTTTATCTGCGACGGATTCTCCCATTAAATGGACAATTACATCAGCACCTTCAAAAGCCTCTACGGGTGGAAACTCATAAAAGTTTTTCCAAGCAAAATATCTAACAGGTAAACCCAATGTGGTTCGCGCTTTTGCTGTATTGCGTGATAAAATGCGAACTTCGTGTCCAGCCTGCAAAAGCATTAAACTAAGTGACTCACCGAGAAAACCTGTTGCGCCTGTAACCACTATCTTCATTTGTCCTCCAGTTTGAATTCATTAAAAAGTCTTCTATTTATATATACTGTTTGTAACAAAAAAAGGTTTCGACTTTTTTTACGAGAAATTAAGTCTCGACAAACTTTTAAACTGAGTTGATTTTTCCTATTGAAATTCTTATAAATCAATTGAAACTGTTTCAAAATGGTACAACAATTGCTGTACTAATTTGTAAACAACAAAAATTCTTTCCAGGGGGGAAATATGAATTTTAAGACTTTATTATTAACTGCATTACTTACTTTTGGTTTTTCAACAGCAAATGCATTAGCACCAGAAACTGAAGAAAAAGAAGTTCAAGTGAGTATAAATGACGCACTTGTACCTAAAACAGTAAAAGTAGGTGAAGAAGTAAAAGCGGTTATCAGTGGATTATTTAATAACGGATGTTACCGTTATAGTCGTTCTGAAGTAAACCATGATTCAGCTAACTCTATACACGAAGTCAGCACTTATGCCAACGTGAGTCAAGGAATGTGCATTATGGTTTTGGTTCCATTTACACGCGAAGTTGAGCTGGGCTCTTTAACCAAAGGTGAGCACCGAGTTCGCTTTATGAATGGTGATGGAACTTACATGGAAAGAACCGTTGTTGCAGAATAATGGTTAAGTGGATTTACTTACTATTATTTATTTCTGTAAACACCTCGTTGGCTGATATCAGCCAAGAGGTGTTTACTTCTCCAATTTTAGGGAAGTGGAAATTTACTGAATACATATATGAAGGAAAATCTCTACCCCTACCCAATCCCCATTTAAATTTATTTTTTGAATTCAACGAAACGGGAAGCGATCGCCTGTGGTGGTACCGCAATAATGAAGACGGCTTTTGTGAACGCATTGGCGTATACAAATATGAGAATGAAATTTTAGAAGATCAAGTGGTTTGGGTGAACCCCGACAACCATCTAGAATGCGCTCAGCATCAAGACATGAAATTGGGACAAAATGCAAAAAATAAAGTTACATTTGAAGACAACAAGCTTCACTTACATTTGTCTCTAAAGGGGCAGCCTTTCATCTATGTCTGGGAAAGACAGAACTGAGCAAAAAAGACTCTACAGAATTTAAAATTGTGATAAATTAACCCGAAACTTGTGCTTAACAGAATATTAATTAAAAATTATTCAGGCATAGTTAGTGCAAAGACATAATTAAATATGACATCGAGTAACAATCAATCTTTTGCCTTTTTAGATCACATGTCTGAAAACGAGATGCGTTTTCATATTGAGGGAGTACGATGTCAAAAATGTCTCGCTAAAATATATAACCTACGCGATGAATTACCCGGCATCAGCAGTCTGCAAATTAATATGGGAATTCAACAACTCACTGTAAAAATTGATAAAAAGAAACTACTTTATTCTGAATTTGCACAAGCTATTACTAATTTAGGTTATGAATTAAAGCCATTGCAGAACTCTTCTGAAGCTGAAGAAATGATCAAGCAAAAAAATAGACGCTCATTAATTGGTCTTGCTGTAGCGGCAACAGCAACAGGTAACATTATGCTACTTTCTACTGCCAATTATGCCGGGGCGGTTGATGATTTTGCCATCGCATTTGATTGGATAAGTTTTGTTTTATTCTTACCTATTCTTTTGTACAGTGCCCAACCCTTTTGGCAGAGCTTTTTTAATTTTTTAAAAACTTTTACAGTCAATATAGATTTAACTATTATTACTGCTATTATTTTAGGCACAACTTTTAGCGCTTACAATTTAGTCAATGACAGTGGTGGAGTCTATTTTGACTCTATGGCCATGCTGTTACTTTTGTTGTTATCTAGCAGGTATTTATTAGACCGTATTCAACAAAATTATTTGAACACCAATTACTTAACTCCCTTGCTTTTAGAAACTGCAGTGGACGTGTGGATTCCCTGCTCGAATAAATATGAAAGCCGTCCAGTTAAAAACCTAGTTAGAGGAGACTTAGTACTCCTTCAAAAAGATCAGTCCGTTCCAGTTGATGGCAAAGTAACAAAAGAAGGTGCCTTTTTTAATACAGCAGTAATAACTGGCGAATCAAAGCCGCAATATATAGATGTAAACCAAACTGTTTTTGCCGGCAGTCGACTTTTAAGTGAACAGGTAGAATTAGCTGTCGAAAAAGTTGGTGGTGCAACCAGAATGGGGACTCTCCTGGCCCAATTAAGTGAGCAAATTCAAACTCACACTCAGCTCACTTCACAGTTGAATAAAGTAGCTCAAGTCTTTACTGTTTCAATTATTACATTGTCATTTATTATTGTTTCTTACTTTTCAATTTTTGATTTAAGCGAAGGTATTCAAAGAGCATTAGCTCTGGTAATTCTTGCTTGTCCCTGCGCACTTGCTTTAGCAGTGCCATTAACACAAAGTCTAGGATTAATAAAAGCTAGTAAAGAGGGCGTGATTATTAAAGACGCCAACGTTTTACATAATTTATTAAATATTAAAAATTTTGTTTTT
>JAGRAE010000175.1 GCA_020435005.1 Bdellovibrionales bacterium | reverse complement strand
GAGTGACAGAATACATGGTAAAGCCATTCACCTCAGATTTGCTTAAGGATCGTATTTGGCGGGTCATGTCTTGGTTAGATGAGAGTGTGGATGAAGCCGTTTAGTGTTTTATTTTTAATATTCATTTTTTACCACTTCGTTGGCGCAGTTGAGATCAGTGAAACATTTGATACAACCGCAACTAGAGGTGAAATCAGCGAGTTGATTTGGAATACGCTCAGCGGAGATCTTGAACCACCCATTCATATTTTTAATTTTAATAATGGATCGGGACTTGAATCAAAAAACATTGATCCCGGTGATGGTCGTCATGGTGTTTTTGATATTTCCACTTATGCTAATTTTTCAGAAAATGGCGATGTTAGCTCTAATGTAATTCGCATAAACACAGATCAATATCCTATTTTGTATTTTAAAAGTTTTGACTTGCAAGCGACTTGGCGAATTCGCCCCACAGGGACTCAGCCTCTAGTTATTAAAGTCTTAGGTGATATGCAAATTGATGGGGAGATTGATTGCTCCGGTGAAGACGGAGAGGGTATTAGTGCCACGTTAACCGATCTTCCACTCGGTGGTACGGGTGTATGTGGTGGTGGGAAAGGTGGGAACGGAGGAAACTTAGTAACACCTCCAACAAATGGCGACCCCGGTGGTGTGGATTTAATTGGTGGTGGAGCTGGGCCCTCTATTGATTTATTAAAGGGACAAGGTGGCGGTGGTGGTGGAGCCTATACCGACAATTTATTTACTGAAGTACAAGATCCAACTGATGGTGATGACTCTGCCGCTGGAGTGGGTGGATTGAAAGGCATTCAAGTTGCAGACAATGCTTTTCGTATTGTTGGAGGTGGATCTGGTGGTGGTGGCGGTAGCACATTTTCCAATGCGACTCTTGGTGAAGATTCAGTAGGCGCAGGGGGTGGCGCAGGGGGTGGCATTATTAATATTGTAGTTTTAGGCGATGTGAATATCAGTGCAACGGGAAAAGTTTTAGCCAATGGTGGTGCAGGTGGAGGAGACAATGGGACTTTGCGTGCTGGCGGCGGCGGCGGAGGTGGAGGAGGAAGTATTTCTATTTTTACTCCTAAAAATATAACTGTAGATGGTGTGGTTGAAGCCAAAGCAGGGGCCGGTGGTCTGACAAATGCTGCCAACGGTGGTGATGGTGGGGGAGGTAGTTCGGGAAGAACGTGGTTGCTAGATGCGGATGCTTTATTAGGTGGTGGCGGTGATGCTAACGTTGAACCAGATGCTGAGTTGGCAAGTTCCGGTTTCGTTCGCTATAAAACGGGTGAGTTTGTAAGTGAGTCGATAAGCTATGATTTGAATAATAGTCACCCACTTATAAATAGCGCTATTTTAAGCGCAGATTTACTAAGTGATGTTACTTTGCAATTGGCGTTTTCAAATAGTAATAATTTTTCTGCGCCCACATGGGAGACTTTTGAGGGGCTTTCACAAGTTCCTTCAAGATATATGCGTTTTCGCATCACTCTCAATAATCAGAGTGCATTGAATCCAAATAAGGTTTCAGCAGTAACCATTAATTATTCTCCATTTACTGAAGACGATTTTGAGTTTACAGGTGCCTGTGGAAAAGTGGAGAGTCACCCTCCCAATCAGTTTATTTTTACAATTCTTTTATTGCTTTTATTGCCCATTTTATTAATTCTGGGTTTGCGTCGTTTTGTGTAATAAGCTTAAAGCTATTTTTTAAAATCTCTATCCAGCACAGTTTTGCGACCGTCTTTTCGAGCATTATCTATAGCTTGATCGCAAGCCACTCTAATTAAATCAGATAATATAGACATACAACTGGCCGAGGTATTCATACCTGATGACTTTTGAATATAATCTTTAAGCTTAGAAACGACGACAAGGGTTTCCTTTGGTAAATTATGTTGGGTTGTAGTAGAATTTTTTGATTCTGGTTTCGCGCTGATTATTCTTCGAGTGGGTATACTATTACTTCTTGCAGGTGATATTTCTTCAATAGCATAGGCGTCTTTATGTCGTGCCCCAGGCAGATGTCGTTCAAAACAGGGAATGGAACAAAAAACCAAGCCTGTTCTTTTGCCATTGCAAGTAGATACATTACATACATAATATTTGGTTTTAAAGGGAATTTCAGATTTACAACTACTACATTTTTTCCAAAACTGATCAGAAATATTCATAGTTAATAAAATAATATAATTTTGCTAAAAAGGTAAACTATTAAAAAAATAAAGAAATGTTGCATAATTTATAAACTACTACTTTGCTCGAAACATCCAATTGTAAAGTAATAAAGGGTATTTAGAATATGAAAATAATTTAAAACCTCTAAATTTATATGGTCTTTTTTGCGTTTTTTTGAAAGATTGGAGGCTGTTCCTGGGAAAGAGTTATGTCAAAAAAGATTGTAGTCTTGTTGTTTTTATTGTTACCAGTATTTGTAAAGGCAAAGGTTTCAGATGAAGTCTATAAAACTCTATGTAATCAAAGTTTACAGGAAACATTTAGTCCAGATTTTATCATTGAGCAAAGTCAAGATATAGAAATTGGCGTTGTAAAAAAGCCTGAACTGACATTGTCAGAGAAAGATTATTTTGAATTTTTAATGAAAAACTCACGAGCTGTGGATGTTATCTCTTTAGGCTTACAGCAATTGATTATGGATAGATTCGATCTTTTTAACCCCCTTAGAGTGAATGCCATCATCGAGCCGGCTTACTTTATGAATCGCAATCAAGATCTTCAGCATCTGTTAAAAAATTTAGGAATTGCTAAGTCTTCACGAAATTTAAGAATTAAAAACAAAGATCTTCACCATTTTACGTGGATTACGGAACTCAGTTTTTCCAATCCTTATGTGTTTTTAGTACTCGCCCAACACCCGGCATTTATTGGTTTTAGTGATGTAGATGAAGACATAAGAAATTTGGACTTTGTTAACACTACAGTGAGATCCACCAAAAGAAGGCTAAAAAATATTGATAAGTTTATTTATGAGTTATCAGAAGAAATAGAAAGGGTAGAGCGGGCTGTATTTAATCGGTACGAAAGAGAGCTTTATATTCAAAAAACAAAAGTCTATACCTTCGATGGAAAGTCTATAAGTTATCACCAAGCGATTAAGGAATTGGGAGTTGTTCCACCGAGTCCGGAAGCTAATGTTTACGAAAGAGCTAAGATTAATGAACTGAATCAACAAAAAACAGCTCTTGTTTCGTTTAGAGAGCTGGTAAAAGAAACGAACTAATGGGTGATGTTTACCACTCTACACCTACAAAAGCTCCTGGTTGTATTAGAAAACCATTGGCACTGTCCATTTTAAAGTATTGGACTTTAATTTGCCCTCCTAGTAAGAACTGCCAAGGGTGAGTGCCCATTTTTTTGTAGGTTCGTTGATTGACCGAGATTAATTGTGACTCAGAAGAAAAAGCATAGTCAAACTGACTGAGACTTGACCAGTTATTCTTTTGGTAATTAAAAACGTAAGTAATACCTAATAAATCATAATTATTTAGTTGTAACTCCTCATGACTTTTTCGTTCAGGCCAGGCCAAATAGTGATAGTTAATACCTACTCCATGATACTTCGCCCATCTAAAATAGGTGTGGAACTCACCCGTAAATGACTCCATATTCTTTTGAAATAATAAATAGTCATTTTTAGGTTTCCATTCTATAAATTGAAGTTGAAGTTGTTGGATCCATTGGCGAGTTTGTATATAAATGTGACTAGAGAACGGAATTAGGCCCTGGTGTTTTGCTTCAAAATCATCTTTGGCTTCGAATTTTAAAAAGTTATAGTTTGTTGCTAAATTTAATTGCAAAAGAAATTCAGGTTCTAAGATGGAGTTTTCAGGTTTGGATGGGATTTCTAATTTTCGAAAGACTATTTTTTGTTTTTCAATTTCTTCCAAGGTTTTATCGTCATAGTTAATGGGAGTCAGCTTCTTTAAATCTTCCTCTGTTAGTATTTTTGCTTCTTTGGTTTCTTTATTAACTTCAATTTCTGATAGATTAATAAGTTGTGGTGTAGAAAATAACCCAAGACGTCCATTTTCATCGCCAGCTGCTATACGAATAAAGTAATTCTCATGTTTAAAATGTTCCCTCCACACATAATTATTTTTATAAACTCGTATGTTCAAGTCTGGATTTAGAAAATTGGGATTAGAGGATACTTCTAATAAATAGTAATCGGCCCCTTTTATTATTTCCCACTCAAACTTCACATCACGTGATTTGATTTCTTCAGCGGAGGCTACAGGAAATAATAAATGCCAACATTGAAGTGCGAATTGTTGCATTTGCATTTTGAACTGAGAAGTTTTACCCTCCTCATTGGATTTTTTATTTTTATCATTATTTCTCTTGATTTCTTTAAACTCATCACTGGCAGGATCTCTTACTTTTACTTTTTTAATTTGTGGGGCGGCAAATGGATTATTGGTATTGTATAACTTGTAACGGTAAAGTGCTGGGATTGTAAAGCCATTTTCATCGATCGCTTTGACTTGCCAATATAATTCATGTTCATTTTCCAGTTTTAAGTTGTAGTTATTTTTTTTGCTATCAAATTCAAATAATACATTTTCAAAAAATTCGTTATTTGAAAATTCTAGTTTATATAAACTAGCTTGTTTTAAGTGAGTCCAGTTAAATAAAATAGGAGTGTTGGTAGCAAAACGTTCTCTGGGAAGAGGTGAGTAGTATTGGATGATAGGTGCATCTAACACTTCAACGATGAGTTTTTCTGAACTTTCATTTTCTTTGTTAAATAGACGAAAAGAATAAGTTCCTGGATAAACCATATAGTTAAGTAAGTTGAAATCTATGACATTAATAATCTCAGTATTATTTTGTGTGTCTTCAATGTGTAAGGAAGTGGCCTTACCTGACCATTGTATTGGAAAGTTTAATGGGAAAATATGAGAATAAACTTTTTGCTCAGTATCTACCCAGCTTAGCTTTTCAGTAATTAAGGATTGCTCAATAATTTCTTGAGCATTTGTTTGTAGGATTGTATTTTTATTAATTCTCTGTTTTTGATTTGTTTTTGTATTCTCTAAATTAATTTCACCATCGGTGACTTCTATTTCTAATTTTTCTCCAGCTAGTGACTTTAGACTTAGCTGTGTGCCGGGTTGAGCTTCAATGGTCCAATTTTTAGCTCCTAGTTTTAAACTTTTTTGTTTGATTTTAGATAGGATAAGCCCGTCATTAAAGTTTACAATAGGTTGGTCGTTTTCTAAAGGTTCTAGTACAATGAGAGTGTTTTCATGAAGAGTTATTTGCACATCACCATGAAGCTTAATTTTAGCCGAGCTTTGATCTAAGGTTAAGATGGAATCATAAGCTTGAAGAGTTTGCTGTGGTTCGGTGTCTTGCCAAGCAATAGAGTCACTTCTTTTACGGCGCACGTTTTCCTGTGTTTGTATGACTTCTCCTATATAAGCTTTGTGATTGGCGTCTTGAAAAATAGAGGATTTTATCCAGTTTAGATCACTAAATAAAAAAAATACTTCAATTATAAGTAGGGCGAAGGCCCCGGAAACAAGATAGCGGTCCACTCTACTTTTTCGGCATTATATTGATGGGGCTTAAAATTATTCCTTACCGGACCATGGGCCTGTATAATAAATGAGTAAAGTTGCTAAAATTATGTGCCGATAAAATGAGATATGTTGAATGATGACACTAAAAGAATTTTAATAGTTGAAGACGATGAAAATACCATGGCTGTCATTAAAGAAGCACTTGATGACTATGGTTATTTAACGGCTGTGGCTCATTCTGGCTCAGAAGCCATGAATGCTATTAATTTATTCAAACCGCATTTGGTTCTGACAGATCACAACATGCCAGATATGACTGGTTTAGAGATGCTAAAGAAATTAAGAGCTAAAGAAAACTATGTAACTGTTATGTTTATTTCAGCACGAGCCGACGGAGAATTTGTTGCTCAAACATTAAGAATGGGTGCTGATGATTTTGTTAGAAAACCCTTTATGTTAGATGAACTTATTGCACGAATAGAAGTCAGTTTACGCAA
Source organism: Bdellovibrionales bacterium (assembly GCA_020435005.1). Classification (GTDB taxonomy): domain Bacteria; phylum Bdellovibrionota; class Bdellovibrionia; order Bdellovibrionales; family UBA1609; genus JACKAN01. Next base: position 895 of record JAGRAE010000175.1, on the reverse strand, counting down.
CAATGAACTCCATAGAGAACTTTTTGTTGCCAATATTAAACTTCAAGAAATGGTTGAAAAGGACTATTTAACTGGTCTATATAATATGCGTTCTATGTATGATCGCATTGATTACGAATTGAAAAGAGCACGACGGTTTAAGCGAAGTGTTTCTTGTATTATGGTAGACATGGATCATTTTAAACGAGTGAACGATGATCATGATCACCTTTTCGGTAGTTTTGTGTTAAAAGAAGTTGGTAAAATTATCAAAGAAAACCTTCGAGAAATTGATTTTGCAGCTCGCTATGGTGGTGACGAATTTCTAGTAGTTATAACTGAAACTGATGAAGAGGGAATAGGAGTCGTTAGTGAACGTTTGCGTAAAAAAATTGAAGACCATGTTTTTGTCAGCGGTGAAGACAGCATTCAATTAACTGTCAGTATGGGGTATTCGATTTATGATCCCGAAAACCCAATTGCTGATGCTCGATCTTTAGTGAGAGATGCCGACCAAGCTCTCTATGAATCCAAAAGACAAGGACGAAATCGAGTTACCAAATTTTCCGCCTGAGGAAGATGGCTTTCGCCTAAAATAAATTTATCTACTTAACATTTAGTATTTTGCCCGGGCAGATTGGCCTACGGTTAAGATAAACTATACATTTAGATGTTTATTTTAGGAGGTAAATATGTTGACCCTTACATCCTGATAGGGCCTTTCTCAATGCCGTCGTGGCATTGAGAGTTGTTTTTTTGCCTTTATTGCAAAAGTGACAGTGATGTTGTGATTTAAATTGTCGGCATATGATTTACAAAATCTGAATACCGTTTTGCCTGGGCAGAATGTCCTTCGGTTAAGATAAACTATACATTTAGATGTTTATTTATGGAGGTAAATATGTTGACCCTTACA
>JAGRAE010000174.1 GCA_020435005.1 Bdellovibrionales bacterium | reverse complement strand
AGTGATTACGAGTTGGTTTCAGCTCACGGCAATTTAACTGTAAAGGCCGGTGAGTCTTACGTTCACATTCACGCATCTTTGTCGGGTGCTGATTTTCAAGTATTTGGTGGGCACCTTTTTGAGGCAGAAGTCGCTGTCACTGCAGAAGTGCAAATCACAATATTTGATGTGCAATCCATTCGCCAGCCAGACCAGAAAATTGGTCTCGATTTGGTTTGTCAGTTTCATAAATCCTAAAAATATAAGTTGGGTCTTAACCTTTAATTTGCTACAATTTTTTCATGAATCGAAAAAATACATCTGTGTTGAGTCAATTAAAAATAGGCAGTCATGTTCATCTTATGGGAATTTGTGGAACTGCTATGGGAAGTTTGGCGGGGCTATTGAAAGAAAAAGGTTATAAAGTTACGGGGAGCGATCAAAATGTTTATCCCCCCATGTCCACACAGCTTCAAGAGTTAGGGATTGAAATTTATCAAGGCTATAAGAAAGAAAATTTAAATCCTAAGCCAGATTTAGTAATTGTTGGCAATGTGATTTCTGCTCATTTCGAAGAGGCTCAAGAACTTTTAAATTCAGATATTCCCTACACTTCCTTGCCAGCGGCACTAGGGGAGTGGGCCATTGGTAATAGAAATAGCTTAGTTGTGACCGGGACTCATGGCAAAACGACAACAACTTCTATGTTGAGTTGGATTGCCGAAACTTGTGATAAAAATCCTGGTTTTTTAATCGGTGGAATTCCTTTGAATTTTCCACGTTCATTTCGTAATCCCCCTTCAAATAATGACAACAGTGAATATTTTGTGATTGAAGGAGATGAATACGACACAGCCTTTTTTGATAAAGTTCCTAAGTTTGTACATTACCGACCAAAGTATGTTATTTTAACTAGTATTGAATTTGATCATGCAGATATTTATTCTGATATAAATGAAATTCTAAGTGCTTTTAAAAAATTATTAGAGTTAATTCCAGAAGATGGACTACTTGTTTATAATGCTGAAGATAAAAATATTCCTAAAATATTAGAAGCTTGTCGAGCACGAAAAGTGAGTTATGGACTGCAAAGTGGCGATTATAAAATTAGTGATCGACAAAATCTAGTGGGCCGCAATCAAATGAGTGTCGAGTACAAAGGGCAAAATATTGCCGATTTAGCCATTAAACAGTTCGGTCCCCACAACACAATGAATGCATTGGCAAGTTTTGTGATAGCCAAGGAATTGGGTTGGTCTGGGTTTAAGGTTATGCAGGGACTAGCTACTTTTAATGGAGTAAAAAGGCGTCAAGAAATTCTGTTGCAGAATGAATCTATAACAATCGTTGAAGATTTTGCTCATCATCCTACGGCAGTTTCGTTAACTCTTGATTGCATGAAAGAACAATTTCCTGGTAAACGAGTAATTGCTATTTATGAACCGAGGTCAGCCACTTCACGTCGTAATGTCTTTGAAAAAGAATATATTGCCGCCCTTCAAAAAGCCGATGTGATTTTTTTACCTCAAGCTTTTGACCAAGCAAAAATCACTGAGGAAAGTCGGTTTTCATCCGAAAGAGTGATACAAAATTTACAGCAGTTGGGCAAAAATGCTTATTATTGTAAGGATGTTGAAGAAATTGTTAAACAACTGCACTTAACAGTAAATAAAGGTGATATTGTTTTAATTATGAGTAATGGGGGCTTTGGCGGTATTTATCAAAAGATTCTGAATCTTATAATTAAAAAGTTCAGTTTATAAGACAGTTATCACTTTTTTACACTCGAAATGAGTTAATAATTAGTCTATAAATGGTCCCATACTTGCAAAAGGGACTGCTCATGAGAAAACCTATCATACTTGTTTTAGTTATAAATTTGTGGGGGTTTTTTGTTTTTGCTGAAAATTGCGAAACAGCCTTAGATGAAGAACCATATATCGAGTATTATTTTAACACTCACCAAGAAGCGCAAAAGCAGCTTTCAGAAATTTTTCATGACCAAGATGCCAATGAATTAGTAGACAATGTAGAGCAAAAAATTGAAGATAACTTAAATCTTATAGAATCTCTATTGCAACAAGTACCTACAAATCATTTAGCTTATTGTTTGTATGTTGAATTAAATATTTTTAATACTTATTTGATTTTAAAAATAAATCGAACACCAAAAGAAAAGCTTCCCGAAAACATACCTGAAAAGGAAAAAATTGATAAATATGTTATTAGAGAAGTAATAAAGCCCTCAAAATGGGATTCCTCAGTTAAGGTAACTATTCATAGCGATGTTAATGCTCATATAAAGGACACAAAGTATTTTAAAAAATCACATTTAAAAAAATGGGTGGAAAATTCGGGCATCAATTTTGCGCAGTCGGGGTTAAATAAGACTGTGGCTATTATCAGTCTCGAAAAAGAGGTTATGTTAACATTTTCAGATAGAAAAATAATAAAAAAGAAAAATAAAGAAGAAAAAGAAAGAGAGTTGCATTATATTTTTGTCGCAAATCCCTACATAGTAAAAAGTAGTGTTCTTGATAGAATCAATAGAAAGTATGGAATTGATCTTGAGCTATTTCACGAAATTATGAGTCACTGGAATCACGACTTAAATCACGACTCTACGGAGTACGGACAGCAACATAAAAGTCGTCGTATTGCCATAATCAATTATAAGGGAGATAAGTACCGAGTTATCTTCAATTTGGGTGAAACGGAAAAGATTCCAGCAGTAGTAAATATAATTCCCTTAAAAGATGATTTAGGTTTTGTAGAATTTGAAGATGTAAATTAAGATTTCATCAATCAGTTTTTGATCTTTTTAAGATAAAGTTATAAAAGTAATCAACATGATGTATTTCGTTAAATTTATCTTAATAATCTTTTTTTTTCAAAGCTCATTTGCCTACGAAATCTTTCCTGAGTATGGATCTTTAATAGCTTCTGAAGTTGATGAGTTGCAAGCAGCCAACAAAATTGATTCAGAATATCAGTCAGATGTTTTAACTTTTCAAAAGCCATTTGCCTGGGAAACTATTTGGCTACAATCAAAAAATGCTTTTGACTTATCTGTGGGTAGCCTGAGTGGTAAACGCTTTGCCATAGAGAATCGATTAAAAATTCGCCAAGAACTTTTCGAAAATTTAGATTTTAATTTTATTTATTTTGATCAAAGTCATCTCGAGGAAAAAAGTTTAGCCCATTTACTTGAGATCAATTATTGGTTGAATTCAAGATGGGCAATGGCTGTTTATGGAGAAGTCAGCACACAAAAAAGTGAAGACGATGTCGGATTCGCATTAATTTACAAGCCACTAGAATATTGGGAAAATCGTCTATTCTATACGGCGACAGATTTTTCACGCAATCAACGAAATGAGCTTAGCGATAGGTTTCAAAAAAAACCTGCGAGTTTTGGATTTGTCTCACGTTGGACAAAAACGCAAGAGTTTTTTGAGTGGGCCATAAGAAGTGATAAACAGTCTCAGTGGTTCTTTCCCGATCAAAATAAGCTGCACATTTACACTAAAAATTATTTGGGCTTTAAAAGTAGAAATAAAGTATTTGATCATAAATATTTGAATTTTCAGTTGTCGTTGACAGAGAGGTACGAAGAGATTGTTGAAAATGTAGAGTTTTTAAAAGGAGAATATCAATTTCAATTAGAGGGTTGGAGTTTTTGGCAGGGGCAATGGCTTTTCGGCATTCAATACGTTGATCGTATTTGGCGACAAAATATGGGTGAAGTTCGTCATAAAAATTTATTACCTCATTTATGGTGGAAGAAAATGAATTGGCAGTTGGGTTATGAGACCACGCTGTTTTCAGCCAAAGGACCTAGTGGTTTAAGGTCAGGATTAGATACAAAAAGTTTTAAAAGTGAACATCGGTTGAATATTGGTTACGAATATAAGTTTGATAAAGCCAGTTGGCGTTGGTTATTTACATTTGATGTCGATCGTTTAGGAAGCTCCGAAAGTTGGGAAGGTGGCAGCGCTCAACTTATAACCTGGTTTTAGGAGCGTTTATTAGAATTCTGTTAATAATCGGGATTCAATTTGGAACCAATACACATCAGTATTTCTAATGCATTCACTTTAATTCAAATAATTTTAAATTATCCGAAAAACTCCGTATAAACATTTGTAAAAGAGGGGGAAAAATGAAAGCACTAACTTTAATTATTATCGCACAATTTATAGCCTTAACTGCACAAGCCGTGCACATTCCAAGCTGGGATCGTCCAGTCGCTGAAGCCAATGAAATTACAGTTCTAGAAAATTCAGGTGTTTTTAAAGATGTTCAAAACCTATCCTTAAGAAAAATGAGAAATGATGGTACAGGTAAAGAAAAAGTAGAAATGATTATCGATGAAACGAGAATTGTTTTTGCTCTAGGATCTAAAGATATAGATGGTTGTAATAGTGCACAATACTTTTCCACAAAAACTTTTGGTTACGTGGGTGAAGTTTTAAATTTGTATTTCACAGATCATTCCTCACGTTTTTGTAAAGATATTCAACCTTATGAATGGGTGATGACTTTAGAGTCGATAGATAATAAAAGTTTAGAAATTTTAGGTACACTAAAATTAGGTGTGAATCCTGTAGCTGTTTATACCATCCAAACACAACCCCCCCACAATGATTTTGGTTCAGCCACCACCTTTGCTGAAGATGAGGATGCTGATTTAACCGTGATTCGCATTACCAAGTAATATTTTCTTAAGTGACCCCTTAAACTTATGAAAAATGCTTCAAAAGCCCCATTTTTGGGGCTTTTTTTTTATCTTTTTTTAGATTCCATTAAAATTTACAAGATGTTGTTGCAGAATATTAATCTCAATTATCTACGAGTATTTGAATGTGTTTACCGCACAAGGTGTATGACAACAGCGGCAAAAGAACTTCACCTCACACAAAGTGGGGTGAGCCAACATATTCGTTCTTTAGAAGAAAGTATTGAGGCCCCACTTTTTGATCGATTACATAGAAAGCTAATGCCCACGAAAGAGGCACAAAAACTGTATTTCCAAACACGTTTAGCACTTAAACATATTGAAGAAGTACTTGGTGAAATCTCTCAAGCCCAAATCAGTCTTAAGGGAGAAGTCAATTTGGGTATGCCAATTGAATTTGGCAATCACAAAATTATTCCCGCCCTCGCCCACTTAGGTCAAAAGTACCCACAGTTAAAATTTAATATGAAAATGGATTTTGCCTCGCCCTTAGAGGGACTGCTCTTATCTGGAGAATTGGATTTTGCTTTTCTCGATGAATTTGTGTCCAATAAAAACATAGAAACGGAAGCCATAGATGAAGAGATTTTAGTTTTATGTGGAACCCCAGAGTATTTAAATAGATGGGGCCCCATTAAATCGACAAAAGCCTATTTTGAAGAACTGGATTACATCGCTTATCAAAAGGGAGAACCTGTTCTTCGCCGCTGGTTTATACACCACACTCGCAGAAAAAATTTAAATTTAAAGGTAAGAGCTCAAGTAATGGATGTAAAAGCTGTCAGTGGTTTAATTTTAGAGAACTTAGGCTTGGGTATTTTGCCTATTCATTTAGTGGATAGTCTAATACAAAGCGGAATAAGAATGCATGTTTTTGCAGGTTGTGGAAAGCCTTTAACAAATAAAATAAGTCTTTCTTATTTAAAAGGGCGCCAACAAAGCACCCTGATAAAATTAATTATGAATGAACTCAAAGATCTAATAAGTTAGTGGGAAACAACAGGAAAATAGAGTCGATTACAAAGAGCTTTCTTGGTCATAATCAGAAGAAGACGATGAATCTTGGTCATCCCCTTTAGAGTTACTCAATGAGTCGAAAGAGTTAGTAAAAACTTCAGATGTTTCATCCATATCTTTATATGTATCGCTAGCTATACTTTCACGGGCTTCCACTAAGACATCTAAGGCTTCTTTATATGCAGTTCCATTGATCCACTCTTCTTGACCAGTGCTTAAATTCATCACTTTACAAGAAACATTAGAATAGTTGTCTGCCAAGTATCGCAATTCTTCTATGCAATCATCTAAATCATTTAAAGATGATCTTTCGTTAATTAAACTACAAACTAAATGTGCTTCATTATGGTCAGAAACCATTTGCTGTGAGCAGGCATTATTGACAGGTGCATCATTGTCAGATTTATCGCATGCCAACATTAGAAAACTTGAAAATATAACTAAAACCCATTTCATTTTATTCATTTTTACTCCTTAGTAAATTATTACAGTGTGATGACATAGCAATTCAGATACCACTTTAAAAAGCTTAAAAGTTTAATGTTTTGGTTTTGGACGGATGAATAATGTGTAAAATCTAAGAATTAAGAATTTCCATCGGATAATCAGTGTGCTACATAAAGCTTTATGGGTAATAAATTAACACCATTGATGCAGCAATATTGGGATATTAAAAGCGCTCACGAAGATAAAATTTTATTATTTCGCATGGGTGATTTTTTTGAAATGTTTCACCAGGATGCTGAAACTGCAGCCCCTATATTAAATATTGCTTTAACACAGAGAAACAAAAAGTCTGAAGACAATACGCCCATGTGCGGAGTGCCTCATCATAGCATTGCCGGTCCCATAGCCAAATTGCTTAATGCCGGCTACAAAGTGGCTATTTGTGATCAAATAGAAGATCCCAAGGAAGCCAAAGGTATTGTTAAAAGAGCTGTGACGCGTATTTTGAGTCCAGGTATGGTTTATGATCCTGAAGAATTGGAAAAAACGCAAGCCCATTATTTATGTGCCTTTTCCCCTCAACAGGTTAGTTTTTTAGATACCACAACGGGTGAAGCCTTTTATTACAAAATAAATAAAAAAAGTGAGCTAGAAAAACTCATAGAGATATTAGCTCCTAAAGAGCTGATACTTTCACCTCAACAAAAGCAACAGTTAAATTTCGCAAACAACAATTGGTTACACATCACAGTTTTTGAGGATCTCAAG
>JAGRAE010000173.1 GCA_020435005.1 Bdellovibrionales bacterium | reverse complement strand
AAAAATTTAAAATGTGAGCAACATCTAGATTTAAATAAGTTATGTATTTTTTCAAGATATTTAGATCAAAGTTCAATCGTCCCGGAAAAAATAAACACAAAAGCAGAGCAATTGGGTTTGCTACCCTGTGATCAATTAAAATTTGCAAGTTTTGACTTTCTTTTAAATTATACAACTTTGAGAAAATACAATCATATCATTCAACAAAAAATTAATTTGATGTTGGGCGAGTTAAAGAAAAAAGCCAGAGAGTTTCAACCCTCTTGTAAAGAGTTTGATATTCTTCCCGTTCCTGCACTCTATTATAATCTTGAACTTTTAAAAAGAGATGTCATGCAACTTGCAAAACTACAAAGTGAGCAAAGGTTTATGTCCATGCAAAAAAATATTCAAGAGACAACTGATTCTGTTTTGTATGAATTTAAAGCCTCTAATGTATTCCCCAATTTAATTAATCACTTACAAGTTGGGAATACGTTAATTTCGCCTTTTCCCTATAATCTTCAACTGCAAAATTATTTTTTGGATGAGATGGGAAAGCGGGGATTTAAAGTGATTAGTTTAGATACACTACACTTTGGTCATGTGGGGCGAGGTGACGTTCATTGCACTACAAATACCCAAACGAGTTGTTCTCTATAAAAAAGCTTGATTTTCAAAATTCAAGTTTGATAGACTTATGAATATTACCTAAGGAGGTCACTATGATTGTTAAAATTAAAGAATGCGTGATCTCTCTATTTAGATCCTTAATTTAAGCCTTATTATTTAGTTAGATCACATCTAGAAAAATAAAGTACATAAATTTTTAATTTTTATGGAGATTTATATGGATCTTTTAGATTTAGGTTGGACCTATTTGTTTGTAGAAAACAGTGAAACTTTAGATGTAAGTAAGTTAGCCAGAATTTCAGCTATTCATCGCAGTCATATTGAAGCTTTGTCTGTGAATGGAGAATTAAATTTGTACCTTTCCGGTAAGTATTTAAGTTCTGGATTGAATGTAATTGGCGTAGGAGATTGGTGTGAGGTCAGTCCACCTTTTATTGACGAGCAAAATAAACCAAGTGCTATAATTGTTAAATTACTTCCTAGGTATTCAAAAATTTCTAGAGTTGTAGCTGGCATTAAAAGTGATGAGCAAGTGATGGCTGCGAATATTCATTATGCCTTTATTGTTACGTCTGTAAATAAAGACTTTAACATGAATCGCTTACATCGATATATTGTCGTTGCTAAAGAGGGTGGAGTTCAACCGGTTATTATTCTTTCAAAAATTGATTTAAATAATGACTATTCAGAGCTTGTTGAAAAAATAAACAAACAATTTCCCAACATAGATATTTTGCCTACTAGTATTCTCTCAAAGATAGGTATTGGTAAAATAAGAGAGTACTTCACGCGTGGAGTAACGGGTGTATTTTTGGGCTCTTCTGGAGTAGGGAAGTCGTCTTTGGTTAACGAATTACTTGAGACAAGTTTTCAATTAACAAAGAATATAAGAGAAGATGACGATAAAGGTCGGCACACGACAACGTCAAGGCAGTTGTTCTTTATTCCCAGTGGAGGAATGATAATAGATACCCCTGGGTTGAGAGAGCTTCAGATTTTTGGCGATGTAGAAAATGTGCGATCTACATTTAAAGATATCGAAAATTTTAGTTACAAATGCAAATTTAAGGACTGTACACATACGGTAGAACCTGGTTGTTCGGTGTTAAAGGCATTAAAAAACGGTGAACTCGAAGAAGAGGTCTATTCAAGTTATAATAAGCTGGTTAAGGAAGTGGAGTATTCGAATAGAAAGATGGATAAAAAACTCGCCGCTAATCAAAAACGCAAATGGAAAAATATAACCAAAAGCATGAGAGTAAAGAAGAAGTTGGAAAATAAATAAGAATCAACAGGTATAAGTAATTGGGACAAGGCTCTTCAACTCAAAATTAAAGAGGTTACAGGTCTAAAGGTATATTTGTAGGCATATATAAAAATTAAATTTGACTCTCGTTTTGGTCTTAACTATCTATAGATCCCAATAGGGGGGATTCATGAGACTATTGTTAGTTTTATTTACTTTTTTATCTTTTAGTTCTGCTTGGGCGGTAGAGTGCCCTGAGGAGCTTAGTGTTTATGTTGGCAGTTTGGAAACAACAACTTCCACCTTAATTTCAGATAGGTTGGGAGCTGACCAACTATATGTATTAGTTAAAGAAAAAGGTAAGCGAGTATGTCACTATTCAGGAGACTCTTTCTCCGCAAAGGTGGTGATTAATGAAACTAAAAAAAATGGATTTGAATCAGTTGCATTGGAAATTACTGTGGGTGGAGATTCGGTTGGAGATGAGGGGCTATTTGGTTCTGTTGTATTAGAGGAAGATGAGTTTAATTCTGGTTATGTGAAACGCAATTCTTTTATGTTTGAACACTATAGTATGTACCTTGATGAAGAGGGATGCGCATTTCGAATGACCTCCTGCGATCCCCAGCCGGTAACAACGGGTGACTCCACATATTCGAGTTTAGAAGTCAGCTTCTAATTTAATAGATCTGCTTACAAGTTATTTCGCTAACCCATGGCGCTCGTCCGTTATTATGGTAAACAGTTAAAATATTTGGCAGGCTTTTATTAGGATCTTGAGAAAATTTATTAGTAAAAAAATTAAGAGTTTCTGGCTCATAAAGTTCTGATTGGTCAGTTTTTACACTAAAATCTGTGGGTAGTAATGCTGTGCTAGGATAGTCAATTGCACCCGTAAAAACATTTCCAAAGGCGTAGACGACAATTCTTGTCAATCGCAAGTGTTGAACAAGTATTTCAAGTATTCCACCGCTCTCAGTTTCACATTTAAATTGGTCTTCATAATTTATCAGATTTAGATTAATTGAAGGACATTTGCCATCAGTAAATTCTAATCCATTTGAGTCTATCTCACAGCTCGTGGGATTACCATATCGATCGTAGTGTTGAATCTCTTTCGCTTGAGAACATATAGATATTAGTAATAGTACATTAAATATAGTTATTTTTAAGGATTCCATTAATCCCTCCTTTATATGAAAGTAAACTCTCATATTTTTAAATATCAGTAAAATTAATTGATTTAATGTAATAATCGATATAATTAATGATTGATGAACATATCTTCAATCTATTTAAAAGCATTTTATCAATTAGCACAGGATAAAAACTTTACTAAAGCGGCCAGCAATTTGGCTATAACACAGTCTGCTTTTTCTCAAAGAATTCTAAATTTAGAAGAAGAGCTTGGGGCAACTCTATTTATTAGAGAGCGACAAAACATAAGACTCACCGAAACGGGTGAACTTCTTTTAAGGTACTGCGAGAAGGTTTTTCGACTTGAAGAAGAGTTTTTATTAGACGTAAAAGAACCTTCTCGGTCAGGTGAACTAGCAGGGAGTGTAAGAGTGGGTGGTTTTTCTTCTGTATTACGATCATGCTTATTGCCATCTTTACAGAGCTTACTAAGAGATAATCCTAAATTAAGCTTAACCATTCTTTCGGTTGAGTTAGATGAGCTTTTTGATTTATTAAAAACTTCCAAAGTAGATTTTGTATTGAGTAACAAAGAGCCACAGGAGCAAGCTATCAAGTCTACTTTTCTTGGTTATGAATACAATGTTTTGGTTGAGTCAAAAAAGTATCCTTTTGCAGGAAACTATTTAGACCATGACTCAGAAGATGTAACAACGAGTTCCTATTTTAAATTAAAGCCAGGCTTAGCAAGTAATATTAAAAAAAGATATTTGGATGATGTTTATGGGCTGATTGATGGTGTTAAGTTGGGTTTGGGAAGGGCCGTATTGCCCGAGCACCTCATTAGACATGAAAAAGATCTAAAAGTATTGTTTCCAAAGACAAAGTTGAAAGTGCCCGTCTATTTACTTTATTATGAGAGTGCTTATCAAACCAGAGTGGAAAGGTCTGTAATTGAAGCCATTTCAAAGTTTTTTTCAGTGCAATTAGCACATTGATAAAATTCAGTGACTATTTTAATTGCCTAAAATTGATTTGAATCAAAACTCTGTTCATAGAGTTTGACTCCATTTGTGGTGAGCGATGGAGTACTGGACTAATATGTTCAAAGTTTATACCTTTTGCACCTAGACCTGTGAATATAAGGCTGTCTTGGGTCGTGACGGACTTGCAATTATTGCAGGTATTTCCATTGGGTGCCATAAAAACGGATGAGGGATAATATTGTGTGCCTGAGCCTGAAAGAGTCATTAAAAGTTTTATATCTCCGTCGGCATCGTGGTGCCAATTTACTGTAGGGCGACCCGTTAAAAGAGTAATCGTATAAACTTCTAACTTTGGGAATTCTAGATCATCAGCAAATGCATTAATAGCCTCTTGAACTGCAAATGCCATATTTATAAGTGCATTAAATTCGCCAATGTTTATGTAACCCGTGGAAGCACTTGAATAAACAAACTGTCTGTTTAAGTTTCGTTCAATAATTTTTGTACTCAGTAATTCGGCGTTTCTTTGGTCTATTTGACTAGATGTTGGTAAAATTAATGATCCATTGCCTTGGGTAAGGAGGCCCTTAACTCCATCTTTAATGTGTAAATTAAAGATATTTACATTTTTAAAGGTGCTATCAACTAAGTGCTTTAGATCTGAAAATCTTGGGTCTCCAAAGTTTGCTATTTCGATAAGCTTTTGGGTTTTTTCTAAGTAGAGAGCACTTTGACAGTTTTCAGCGCTTTTCACTAATGGTGAATTCAATATTAAAGCCAATATGGTAATTCCTAAGATTTTAATTAAGGGCATTTTAAATATGCGTATCAACAACTGTGCCAATTATGCGATCCCTTTAAGGCTAATCACTACAGTTTTTTTAATATGAGATTTTGGCATTACTGGCTAGCACATTCGTAGTCAGAGTGTAGGTAAAAGATCAAAAAGTTGTCACATTAGATAAAATTTTCCCTGTTTGTAGACTGAAAATATATTAACCTATTTAAAATAGGAATGTATTTTGCTCTTCCTTAGCAATATGAAAACTTTATTAAAATTCTTTAATGTCACTCAGCTTACAATTCTATCTGTTCTTGTATTTTTATCTCTGTCTCTACCAGCCGCTCCTTATTATGAAGGAATTGGTTGCAATGATGAGGGTAAAAACTGTCTTATTGGGTGGCCCACAAACCGAGTACTCACTTGGTCGCGATGGGGACCAATAATAGAGCTTGGAGAAAAGTGCGAAAGTTTTTTTTCCAATTTGGATAAGGAATTAAAAATCATTGAGAATGAGCTCAATTTAAACAATTTATTTACTTATAAAAAATTTAATTATAGCCATATTACAGATCCATATTCTGGTGGAGCTCATGCCATTCGCTGCCAAATAGACATCCACTCAGATAATCCAAACATCAAAATCTACGAAGAATTTGGTGAATCGCAATACTGGCTGACTTACAAATTAGATCGTGAGCAAGTTGATGTATGTCATCGTGACCCCAATGCAAAAAAATGCAAAGACAATTTAAAACAGCAATGTGAACTTCAGAGACAACAAGTATTGAATTCCGATTTGTTAGCTGCGGATATTCATATCACTTTAGATGCTACTCTTACGCAAGGGAATATTTGTCACCCACGTTTTATAAGTGTTGAAGTGAATTAAAACATTTCTCATAAAGTAGATGAGTAATCTCATCTATTAAGAGGATTAAGGCGCAAACAAGGCAAGTTATTTGGTCACAGATATCTTAAAAATCGACTGGCTTTCTTATATAAGTGGAGAAAAGGAATTTCCTCCACACTTTGAATCTGAATATCAAAAGTTCTAGCTAGAGTAATAGTGCACCCCTTCTAAGGACTTTTTATTTGACTCAGTTTTTGCCTTTTCTGGCTAATGTTGGTTCTTCCCTGTTTTAATAAATCTTGCATAAAATTAGTCGAGATGTAGTAAATCTCGCCTCTTTTTTTATTTTGAACAATTACAGCAAGTAAATTTCATTTTTAAGCGGTAAGACCAGTTTTTAGCTGTTTAATTTTGAGAAAAATTAAATTACTTACAATAAAGTATATATTGGTATATACTTTATTGTATGTTTCTTATTGAAGTGTGTAAAGCTTTAAAAGCTAAAAGAGTAAGTTATGCAGTAGTGGGCGGGTATGCTGTCGCTTTGCATGGAGCTGTGCGTGGTACAGTTGATATAGACATAGTAGTTAAAATTTCTGAAAAAAGTTTTATTAGCGCTGAGGCGGCTCTTAAGTCCATAGGTTTAACTCCGCGTTTACCTGTTACAGGAAAAGAAGTGTTTCTCTTTCGCGAAGAGTATATTAGCAATCGAAATCTCATAGCATGGTCATTTGTAGATCAAAAGGACCCTACAAAAGTAGTTGATATAATCCTCACAGAAGATCTCAGCGACCTAAAAACAAAAGTCATACCTGTAGGAAAAGAGAAATTACGAATACTCGATATAGATGACCTAATAAGAATGAAGAAAAAATCAGGTCGCAAACAAGACCTTGAAGATATAAAAGCATTGGAGTTACTTAAATGAAACCTGTCCAGTATTTTTCTGAAGAGTATCTTAATCAGTGTCGTAAAATGATGCCTAAAGAGATAATAAGGTTTTTAGAAGACTATAGGATGTTGCAGGCAAAACCTGCAAAAACTAAATTAATAAGTATAAAGATAGATGAAAATCTACTGAGTATTTTTCGTCAAAAAGCAGATCTCAACAACGTGAAATATCAAACTATGATTAAGAAACTTATGCAAGACTGGGTAAGCTCGTAATAAAAATGGTCGGGAGACAGGATTCGAACCTGCGCATAGAACCCTCAAAAAATAGGTGAGTGATTTCATCAGGTTAGGGGCCTAAAGGGGGTAGGTATAAAATAAGGCCCCCTTATTTTCTTAATTTACCCATCTCAGCTGTTGATTAAATACCGGGAAAAATCAGGAATTCTAAAAAAAATTTAAGAAAATCAGCCACTTA
>JAGRAE010000172.1 GCA_020435005.1 Bdellovibrionales bacterium | reverse complement strand
ATATAAAGTAGATTTTGTGCTCGTTGTGGACTCCTCAAAACTTTGTTTTGAGAAGTAACGCTCGAATCATCAAATTACAAATTAAAAAAAGGTATTTAGAGAGTGTTATAGTAAGATATAGCCATCATAATTGCCGTAACGGGAGCAAGTCGTTGGCAACCCTTAGATAAAATTATAAATGGGAAGGTTTTGGGTACACAAAAGGACATGCACGCTTTTTTATTCAAAATAGATATAAATTAAATTCTGAATAGATACTTTTGAGGATATGATAAAAATATGTAAAAATGTTATTTAACATTAAGAAGTGATATATTCATTTCCAACTTAAGACTTTTTATATTGAACTCAATCCATTCTTGTAATAGTTCATAAAATTATTAAACAAGGGAGGGTTAATGAAGATATTATTATTTTTAACAATGCTATTTTCAGAGCTAGCATTAGCTAATACTATAAATTACAAAGTTGAGATTCCTGAAACAGGAAAGGACGTTCGTATAAAAGTTGATCTATGGGGCTATAACCCTTGGTTAGCAGATGCAAACGCTTCACTTTTACGTACTGAGTATAAACGAGCTTCGTTCACAAAAAATGAGTTTACAATGGTTTTGCCTGAAGACATATATTTAGACATTGATCAGGGCGCAGGTAAGGTTCCTAAGGAAGACGCTTCTTACTTTTTGACTGTTGTTGTAGATATAAATGGTGACAGTAAAATCTGCGCAGGTGATTTAAGATTAGATTATACAAGGCAGGATCCTCATTTTATTTCAAGTTTTCCTACAAGAGTTTTAAACTTCCTTATGACAAAAATTAATCATGGTGATGCAGACGATGAGTGTAAGAATACGTCCCCTTGAAGTTGGTTATAATAGACGGCTCTTTTTCAATCGTTTTTTCTTCTATTTTAAAAAGTTTCTTGCTTTTTAGTAGAAATCCGAAATTGAATGCATTTTCGGGATTACTTTTTGAAATCTATACTCAAAGGAATTCTTCAAAAAAAGTATTTGTATTTCTTTTTTTTTTTTTTTTTTTCTGAAGAAATTATGTTTGCTTTCATCATACCTGCTTAGGTTATCAATTAAATAGATAATGCTTCTTTTAGCTGCGGATTTGAAATTCTCACGCCTCGATAAACCCATCGTATAAAGTAGATTTTGTGCTCGTTGTGGACTTCTCGGGTCTTTGTTTTAAGAAATAACGTTCGAACCATCAAATTTTAAATTAATAAAGATACTCAGAGGGTTTCTACCGCCTCGATATGTTTAATAATTTTAAGAAGCAATACCTCTCGTTGGTGAGTTCATTTTAGTACAATCACTAAAATGGATTGCTGTAGGAAGCTGTTAACCTCTAGATATTACAGGCGACGGAGTCGTAATATCTAAAAGCATTACCAACAGGAAAATAGAGCAGTTTGTGTAAATGATGTTGTGGATCTATCTGTAATTAAACTTTGTAGCTCTATCTGTAATTAAACTTTGTAACTCTATCTGTAATTAAACTTTGTAACTCGTTTGCACTAATTGTCATATTTATGAAGTAATTGACATAGCTACTATATGTGATAATTTACCAACAAATGAAGCAGAAAGCTAAACAACAATCATTTCAATTCCGTGCCTTTAATGTCAAATATGAATTTGGTGGGTCACTATTAAAGAATTCTCATGCCAAATCTAAGAGAATTATTAGTACCAAGCACGCCATTCATGTGGTTTTACATTCCGATGTGGCTAAGGGGTCTCTTTCTATGAAAAAACATAGAAAAGCTATTGAAATGCTTATTAGAAAGCAGGCTAAAATTTCTTTTATAAAAATTTATCAACTTGCCAATGCAGGCAATCACCTACATTTATTAATTTATTTAAATAGTAATAGCCATTATTTTGCCAGAAAATGTTTAAATCGTTTTTTACGCAGCATTAGCGGTTTAATACCTAGGGTGGTTTTGGGTGTTGAGAGAGGTAAAGCCAAAAGTATTAAGTTTTGGAGCTATCGCCCCTATACTAGAGTGGTGGTTGGTTTTGTAAAAGCCTACAATGTTGTTAAAGACTATGTAATTAAAAATCATTTGGAATCCATTGGCGTGATTCCTTATCAAGAAAGAAAACGAAAATATAATTTAAAAGCCAGCTGGGGATATACTTAGATAAAATTTCAATATAAATAACGGCTGGGGATATACTTAGATAAAATTTCAATATAAATAACGGCTGGGATATACTTAGATAAAATTTCAATATGAACAACGGTTGGGGAGAGTTACTAAAAAAATAACCATTTATTTTATTTCATCAACCATTCACTAAAAGCTTTTTTTGCAAATACTAACATGCGGTCACGTTTTTCTCTTTTAGGAATTTTTTTATTTTTGACTCCTTCGGGAATTTCTAATGGCGGTAGTAAACTAAAGTTAATATTAGTTGGTTGAAAATGTTCCCTCTCTTCTGTTATTGCGTTTAATAATGAACCCATGGCCGATTTTCTAGGTGGGAAATTAATTTCTCGATTTTCTATTTTATCAGTTAACATCATGGCAACTAACAAACCAATACAGGTGGATTCAAAATACCCCTCGACACCTGTAATTTGGCCAGCAAAAAACAAGAAGGGGTCTTTTAAACTTGATAGATCTTTATTTAATTTTTTCGGTGAGTGAATGTACAAATTGCGATGAATACTGCCTAACTTTAAGAACTCGGCATTTTCTAATCCAGGAATCATTGAAAATACACGCTTTTGATCACCATATGCCATTTTTGTTTGAAAACCCACCATGTTATAAGCTGTTGCCTCTTTATTTTCTTGCCTCAATTGAACAACAGCATAGGGCCGTTCTGTGCAATTAGGTGGTGTTAAGCCTTTAGGAGAAAGCGGTCCGAAGCGAAGAGTTTCATCTCCTCTCTCCAGCATGGCTTCGATAGGCATACACCCTTCAAAATAAGGGGTTTCTTTTTCAAAATCTTTTGCCTCAATTTTTCTAGCAACTTTAATTTCATTAAGTAAGTTGTAATATTGCTCCTTATTCAAAGGGCAATTGATATAATCATTAGTGCCCTTGCCCCAGCGATCAGCCTTCCAAGCAATATCCATATTTATTGAATCTGTATCAATTATGGGAGCAATGGCATCGAAAAAATACATGAATTCATCATCAAAGTGTTCTTTCATTGATTCAGCTAAAGCTGTATCTGTTAATGGGCCAGTGGCAATAACCGCAGGACGGGGAATTTCCTCTAAAGAATGAACAGTCCTTCTTTCAATAGTAATGTTGGGGTGGTTTTCTAAAGCCAGAGTAATGTTCTTGGAAAAGATTTCTCGGTCCACACCCAATGCCATTCCCGCTGGCACTTGTGCTTCAAATGCAGATTTCAAAATCAATGAATTTAACCTCTCGGCTTCCCATTTAAGCTGACCTGGAGCAGAATACTCAGTGGTTGAGCCTAATGAATTAGAACATACCAGCTCCGCAAATAATGGAGTTTTGTGGGCTGGCGTCATTTTTTGATCTCTCATTTCGATTAGAGTGACCAAATAGCCTCTTTCTGCCAACTGAAAAGCGCACTCACTGCCAGCTAACCCGGCTCCGACAACATAGACTTTTTTATGAGGCTGGTTCATGTTATAAATAGCTCCTATGACGAAAAAAAAGGGTTTTGATTCCTCAGCTGATGTCCTACAAAGTCTCTTCCAAAATAGCAAGTCTTCTTTAGGCCAGGGCTTTATGAGGTGGAAATTATGGAGAGAATGGAACCAAATAGTTGGCGATTCCATTGCAAATAATTCCTCACCTGTAGGTTATCAAAAGGGAATTCTTTATATTTGGGTGAACAGTTCTCCACGATTACAAGAAATGATGTTTTTAGCCGGAGATATTAAAGATAAAATTAATAGGTATTTAGGGGAAAATGTAATACGTAGAATTCAGTTTACACTTGATCGTAAAGATGTGCCAAATGTAGATGAAGCTAGTGAGTCTTTTAAAAATTTTATTAAATAATTTTAACTTTTAGAATTAATCGTTTGATTTAATAGTAGCTCGTATAAGTGGTTTTAAATAACTATTTCTAGCAGGTTTGCCTAAAATGGAACTGAGTCGGTCGTGAACAACCGGATCATTTATTAATGCACCAAGAGAGCCTTCACCTCGATCAATTTTTCCTAAAATACTATTTAATCTTTCAATAGCCTGTTGCAAATCTTTATTATTTTTACCTCGAATGTCACTAATAAGTGTTTGTCCATCACGAGTCATATTTTGAATTTCGGTAGATGTTTTGAGTAAACTTTCAATGAGCTTAGCTGAGTTTCCATCTTTATTTAAATTTTCAAGTAGCAATTTTAATTGAGCTACAACATCAGTTATACTTGCAAGCTTTGGACCTTGTTCATTAATTACATCAAAAAAATCACCTGAACTGTCTACCATAATAAAGTCATTATCTTCTAATTCTTTTGAACCTTCAGTGCCAGGTTGAATAAATATATATTTGTCACCAAGTGCACCTTGAGTTTTGATGCTGGCTAAGGAGGTAGTTGTTACTTTATTTTGAAACTTTTTTTCTACCGATAAGGTGACAACTACATCTTCACCAGCAAAGTCGATATCTTTTACATTACCCACGTTTATTCCTGAAAGAGAAACAACACTGCCAATATTTAAGCCTTGGACTTCTTTAAATTTAGCCTTTAATAATAAATTGCTTTTAAAGAGACTATTGTTTCCACTGAGTAAAATAATTGAGATAATAATAGTTATGAGTCCTAAAAACATAAATATTCCGGATTTTAAACTCTGTCTCTGACTGTAATCATAAGCCATATTGTACCTCTAAACGTAGTAGCCTTTAATAAATTGATTTATTATATTATTTTCGTCTTTCTTAACATTCTGTACTGTATCTATACATGTCACTTTACCTTCTTGGACTAGAGCTAATCTGTCACAAACGGCAAATGCAGAAGGCATGTCGTGAGTTACAAAAATAGAAGTCATTCCTTTTTCTTTTAATTTTAAAATAGTTTCTTGAATTTTAATGGTATTAAAGGGATCAAGTCCAGCGGTAGGTTCATCAAATAAAACTATATGTGGATTTATAATAATGGATCGTGCTAAGCCAACTCTTTTTTGCATTCCACCTGATAGTTCAGATGGGAAAATGTGTTCATTTCCATCAAGTCCAAATTCTATAAGTATTTTACTTATTTCATCAGAAATTTGTTGTTGGTTTAACTTAGTGTGCTCTTTTAGGGGATAAGCTAGATTGTCAAAGACATTCATAGAATCAAAAAGAGCGCCATTTTGAAAAACATAGGCAACTTTCTTTCTGATTTCGATCAGTTCTTTTTCCGTTTTATAGACAATCTCTTCACCTTCAATTTTGATGCTTCCAGTATCTGGTTTCTCAAGGCCAATCAGACTTCTTAATATGACACTTTTTCCTGCACCAGAACCACCAAGCAAGCCAAGGCATTCGCCCTTATTTACTTGGAACTCTATATTCTTATGAACAATTTTATTTCCAAATTTTTTAGAAAAATTATTCACTTCTATTATAGCCATTGTTCTATCACCAAGAAAAATTTAGTTAGAAAATAATCACCGGCAACTATTAATATACTTGATGTAACAACTGATTTAGTTGTTGCATGGCCCACACCTTGAGTTCCACCAGTTACGGTTAATCCATAATAACAGGATGTAGAAGCAATAAAAAAAGCAAAAAAGAAAGTTTTACCAAATCCAGATAAATAGTCGTTGAGCTTAATTGTTGTAAATATTTTTTGTAAATAGAACTGAGTGTCTAATCCTAACTCAAGAGATCCAACCATTAAGCCACCAGCTACACCAACTATAATAGCTCCAGCAGATAACATTGGAATTGCAATCATACAGGCTGTTAATCTTGGAAATACAATTTTCTTAAGTGGTGATGTCCCCAAAGCTCTAATGGCGTCAATTTGTTGTGTGACTTTCATCGAGCCAATTTCAGATGTAATACCAGCACTTACTCTAGCCGCTAACATAAGGCAGGCAAAGACTGGTCCCATTTCTCTGACTATAGAAAGTGAAACTATTTTAGGTACATATAGTTTTCCACCAAACTTGGCTAAACCATATCCAAATTGTAATGCCATAACCATACCACTACTTGCAGCAACAATTAAAACTAAAGGTAGAGAGCGTACGCCTATATGATAAATTTGGTCTAAAATTAATTTTGTATAGATCGGTCTCTGAAAGCCAATCTTTATGGTTTCTAATATTAAATGAAAAGCTCCGCCAAGAGCCTCTAGAAAGTTTTTAAATTTGCTCATGGAACTTTAAACTCCTTCAAAAACTCTGCAAAAGCATCTAGATCATCATTAAATTTTTCTTGCAATCCAACATAAGTAAGTATGTAAATGCAATTATTTTTCTTTAAAACAACAATTTCTAATTTAGTTTTGACTCCGTCAACAGAACCAGTAACTACTGATTTAAGAGCATTTCGTTTGCTCAGAGGAATATAATCATTTGATAAAATATTTGAATTTCTCAAACCTGCAATAATACCGTCTCTAATGGTCTCGTGTGTGGGATCAGTAGCGCTATCACACTCTGACAAAAAAGAAATTGTATTTCCATTAGCATCGTTCTTCCATGCGGCATCTAAATAAGGTTGTACCAATTCAGAAAAGTAACTAGGTGGCTTAAATATAACATTTTGTGCTTTTGTTGTTTGAGGCGTCTCAATACCAACAGAGACACAATTGGAATTAATTATGGAAATTGAGATAATAAAAATAATATATAATAAATTTCTGTTTAACATGATGCTTATAAACTTGTTTAATGAGTTTTCATCGGTGTTTTAACCTCTAATTTTTAGAAATTACTGAGTAAATTAAATTAAATAGATAATTATAATCCTTAAGTCTAGTACTCATTTATATTTTTAGTAAATCTAATGAATTGCAAAGAACCCATATAACATAATCTTTG